>CANJCM010000157.1 GCA_947472765.1 Opitutia bacterium | reverse complement strand
TAGCTTTTTGGCATTTCCGAATTCCGGGCGAGTGGCACGGGTCTCCCGACCCGTGAAGGACGTCACGATCAGCAGTCCCGCCGACACGGGTCGGGAGACCCGTGCCACCCTTTCGTAGGGGCGTGGCTCGTCCACGCCCGAGCCTTAGCGCCGCTCAGCCGGCGCGACGATCGCACCATCGATCTCATGGCGCCGCAGCGCTTCGGCGACGAAGCCGCCTGCTTTCATCTCCTCGACGAATTCGGAGAGGTAACGGGCGCCGGCGGCGCGGCCCTTGGGCACTGCCATGGCTTGGTTAATCACCATGAAGCGGCCGGGGAGCAGGCGCAGACCGGGAAGGCGCTTCGCGTCGGCTTCGAGTTGCTGCCGCACGCCGGCGGCGACGTCGTGATGCTCGGCGACCATCAAGTCGGTCACGGCCTGCGACGTCGGCGCGTGCACGATCTTCGCCTGCTTCAACTCGCGGGCGAGGTAGAGATCGTAAGCGCTGCCGCGGGCGGCGACGACCCGGATCCCCGGCCGGTCCACGTCGGAATTCTGGCGCAAGGGCGAATCCTCCCGCACGAGGTAAGCTCCCTCGATCACGACGTAGGCCGGAGTGAAAGCGACGTCCGCGGCGCGCACGGGATCGATCGCGAAGAAGGCGAGATCCCAGGCACCGGTCTTGATGCCTTCGACGACTTTGCCGGCGGCATCGTAGGTGAGGAGTTCGATCGGCACCTCGAGCCGGTGGGCGAGTTCGCGGGCGAGATCGACGGAGACACCCTGCGGCGCGCCGGTTTTCGGATCGCGGTGAGCCAGGATCGGATTTCCGAAATTGATCGCCGCCCGCAGCGTGCCGGACGGCGCCAGTTCGCGGCGTGCCTGCGCCACGACGGAAGCGTCTGTGGGTTCAGCCGCAGGAGCGGCCAAGCCGAGCATCAAGAATGGGAACGCGAGCGAGATGAGAAATGAACGCGCCATGGTGGGGTTTGGGCGGAGAACGGGTCCACGAGATTTTGAACAGGAAGGTCGGGGAGTTCGGAAAGGAGCTGTTTGAGCCTGAAGCCATGAAGCTAAGAAACAACGCCCGGCACCCTGCCGATCCGGTGATCGCGTCCGATTTCGACCGAGCTTGCCGTGCCGTTCTGCGTCCTCCCTTAACCTCTGCGACCTCTGCGTTCCCGATCCGGTCAGCGCCACTCAAGCGCCACTCGCTCACGCTCGCCGCCACGAACTGAAAGTGCGGGGGCGGCTATAGCGTGAGCAAATACTCCGCGGCGCGGGCAGCGTAGTCCTCGCCGCCGTTGGCTTCGGCGGGTTTGGCGTTCGCCTCGATCGCCGGGCGGAGTGACGCGGGGCGGTTCGGCAGATTCGTAATGTAATTGAGCGCCTCGAGCCGCAGCTCAGGTCCATTGTCGAAGGTCAGTCCGGCGGCGAGCACCGGCCAGGCGGCGTCGGTCGCACCATGGCGGGCCGTCACCCACGCGGCCGCGAGTCGCACGGAGCCGTTCGCGTCCTTCAGCAGCGGCGCGAGCTCAGCCGTGACGGTCTTCGGCGCCCGCAGCGCGGCGAGCGCACCCCAGAAGCGAATCGACGGCAGCGGATCATTCAACGCCGCCTTGAGATCGGCCGCGGCGGGCGCGGCCGGGAGCTGCAGCCGGTCGATGACGTCGAGGATCCGGGCGAGCGGATAAACCTGATCGTCGCCCCCGATCTTCGAGGGCGATTCCTTGCCGGACAGCGCGCGGAGGATTGGCTCGGGCATGAAACCAGTGTCGCGCGTCTTGAGCAGATGCGCCCGGTTCGCGGCGCGGAGCCGTTCCAGTGTCGCACGGTGAGCCGGATCGCCGGCGAGGTTGCGGACGTTGTCGGGATCGTTCGCGCAATCGAAGAGCTGCTCGACCGGCTTCGGCTCGAAGAGCGCCATCTGGGTCGCATTGAGCTGGCCCGCGGCCCGCAGGCGATCGACCTCCTTGGTCGTCGCCATCTGCCAGAGGTAATTGATGTGCTGCAGCGTCGCCACGTCCCAGCGATAGTTCCGGATGTAGCGGAACCGGCCATCGGTCACGGCGCGGCAAAGGTCGTAACGTTCATCCATCCGGTCGCGAAAACTGTAGGTGAAATCCGGAGCCGGAGCGCGGGCGGTCCCGGCGAAGGCGCGGCCTTGGAAATAGCCGGGAAGCGGAACGCCCGCGAGGCTCAGCACCGTCGGCGCGAGGTCGACCCAGTTGACGAGTTCGGTCGAACGCGAGCCGGGTGCACCGGGGGCGAGTTGCTGGTATTTCTTCGGGAAGCGGACGGCCAGCGCCGGGTGCGTGCCGTTCTCGTAGAGGAATCGCTTGCTGCGCGTGATCACGCCGCCGTGGTCGGAATAGTAGAAGATGATCGTGTCCTCGGCCAGGCCGTCCTTCTCGAGTCCCGCGAGAATCTCGCCGATCTTCCGGTCCGCCTCGGTGACGCGGTCATAGTACTGCGCGATATCCGCCCGCACTTCCGGCGTGTCCGGCAGGTAGGCCGGCACCCGCACCTTCGCCGGGTCGGTCGTGAGCGGCTGCCGTTTGTGCATCGAGCTTTCGTGGCTCTCGTTGAAATTGAAGACGGCAAAGAACGGCTTGCCCGCCGGACGGTTCCGGTAGTGCGCCTTGGGTCCGTTCTCGTCCCACGTGCCGGGGAGGACCGCCGCGTTGTAGTCGGTCTTGGCATTGTTGGTCGTGAAATAACCGGCGTCGCGGAGATAGGCGGGAAAGTAACGCATCCATGGCGGCATCGGCACGTTGCTTCGCATGTGCTGCGTGCCGAGTGAAGGCGCGTACATACCGGTGATGATGCTGGCGCGCGTCGGGGCACAAACGGCTGAGGTCGAGTAGGCGCGCTCGAAGAGGATGCCGTCCTTCGCGATGCGATCGAGATGCGGCGTCCGGGCGAGTGAATCGCCATAGCCGCCGGCATAGGTCGCGGAGTAGTCCTCGGCGACGACCCACAGGATGTTGGGGTGGGCGGGCTCGGCGGCGAAAACGCGGGAGGCGAGGGCGAGCAGGGTGCCGGCGAGCAGGAGCAGGGATTTCAT
>CANJCM010000156.1 GCA_947472765.1 Opitutia bacterium | reverse complement strand
CGAGAAGCCCACGCGGGCCACGGCCTCATCGACGGACGTGCACCGCGTGCCGCTGCCGAAATAGGCGCTGTTACCCATCTGCATCACGCGGGCCACGATCGCCGGATCCAGGCGGATCAACGCGACGATTTCGTGGATCGAGGAATTCGCGTCCGCCAGCAGGTGTTTCAGCCGCGGCAACACCTTCGGGGTGGAGGGCAAATGACGGAGTTCCCGGAGGATGTCTTCCGGGGTCAGCCGTAGGGCGGTGGCGGTGGGGAATATGGCCTGCACCTCTCCCACATCGGCCACAGCCCCGGAGGATTTAGCAATAGTTTCATCCCCCGGCCCGCCCCCGCGCCGCACGGCCACCAAGGAAAACCGCCACACACCCGCACGGCTCCGGCATGGGTCACGCGCCATCCGCTTGGGCCCGATGCCCCGACGCTCAACGGCCCCTTCCCGACCCCTTACTGAATTTCCGCCGGCCGGCCCATCGCCGCCTGATCGGCTTGGTGCCGCTGCAACGTCTGCCACGCCCCGAACTTTTGCCCGAGTTGCGCGCCGACGTAAAGTAACGTCGCGACCGTGGCCATGCCGCCGACGATCCAGAAACCCCACGGCGTGGTCCCCGCCACCCTCTGCGCAAAACCCAAAATCGCGGCAAACGTGCCCAGCAACCCCGAGATCAAATAACCGTACCCGAACACGCCCCACACTTCGACCTCCGGACCATAAACACCCTCGATCAGCGTCCCGTCCGCCGTGGCCTGCAGGCTGAGGAACAAACGGGGCGACCAATAACGCCGCTCCGCGTGGCCAATGTGCACGCCACTGAAGTCGGGAAAAATCTTCCCCTCGAGTCCGGGGGACTCCCGCGGCAGCGAATCAACGATCCGCTGCCGCGTGACCTCCGGGCTGAGGTCCAGCGTAGGCGTAAAGCGTGGACGTATCCGAAAACTGCTCATGGCGGAGCGAGGGGGTTGAGGGTTGGGGCAACGGCGGGGAACCGCGGAAACCGCCGCCTTCGGACCGGTTGGAAACCCGAAGGCGGTTGGCGTGCCGCGGCCGGATCGTAAGCCAACCCCGGCGCGGCCTCGAGCCGGATTTCACCGGCCCGAGGCCCGGGATGAGCCCGGCGGCCGAGGTCTGGGGCTCGTTTCAACCCCAGTCTGAAACCGAGGGATATGCACGCGGCGGGAACCTTTTCGAGTTTCGGAAGGACCGCTCCTGAACGCGGGAGTGACTTGCGTGCGCCGGCCGCGACGGCCATCGTTCTCAACCTTTTTCCCGGAGCGCTGACATCGTTTGCATGGCCAATTTCTTCACTCTTTTCGCCGGCTTCGGCATGCTTTTTACCGGACTGCGCCTTGTCGGCTCCGAGATGCAGATTCTTGCCGGCGGTCGCATCCGCGCGATTATTGCGGTCTCCCTGCAAAGGCGCTTGGCAGCGCAGGCCTTGGGCCTGCTTTCCGGGATTCTGACCCAATCAGCCGGGGCCGTGACCTTTGCTGCCGCGGGACTCGTCGGGGCGCGGGCGGCGACGCTCCGACAGGCCCTCCCTCTGATCAATTGGGCCAGCGTGGGGACCTCGGCCCTCGTGCTCGCCGCATCGGTTAACCTAAGGCTGGTGGCGTTCTTCCTGATCGGCGCGGCCGGATTTGCCTTGCTGGCGGGAATCGACCAACGGCGGTTGTGGCGACACGTGATTTTCGCCGTGCTGGGCCTTGCCCTCCTGCTCGACGGCGTCGATCTGCTCAAAGCCGGAATCGCAACGCTCAAGGAACAGTCGGCCCTCGTTGAGACGCTGTCGTACGCGGGCATTCATATCCCGGCAGGGATCGCCTTGGGCGTAATAAGCGGCGTCGCGCTGCAATCCACGCAAGTGGCCACCCTCCTCGCGCTACCTCTGGCCCAAAGCGGACTGCTCAGCCTCGAAGGCGTAGTCGGAATGATATACGGCGCCAGCCTGGGCACGGGCATCGGCCGGATGATCGTCGCTTCCTCCATGGATCTGGCGACCCGGCGGCTGACGCTCGCTGGGGCGCTTGGCCGCGCCGCGGGGACGACCGTCCTACTCGCGACGTTTGCCGCGGAATACGTCGGCGGGATCCCCCTGGTGCTGGCCGCTGTGCGCGCGACCTCGAGCGAGGTGGGGATGCAGACCGGTCTCGTTTATCTCGTTTCCCAACTTGTGATCGCCCTCGTCAGCGATTGGAGAGGTGCGACGGTGGCACGTTGGGTCGAGCGGGTATTGCCGGAACCAGAAGAATCCGAACCAGCCTCGGTCCGCCCGGCCTTTCTCGTTGCCGGCGCCCGCAGCGACGCAGCGACCGCTGGGGCGCTGGCGGCGGCCGAGATTTCCCGACTGGTCGGCTTCCTCCCTCATTATCTGAACGATCTGCGCGATGCGACCGAGCGTCTGCCGGAGGCCCTACCGCTGGCCGAAAGGCACCGGGGCAGCATGGCAATCGTAACCGCGGTCGATGCCTTTCTGACCGACGCAAGACGTGAAAGCCCCGAAGACGAGGAACTGATCCGGCTTCGGATCCAGCTTACCACGGTGAGGGCCCTCCACGTCGAACTACACGCTTTCGCCTCCGGCGTCTCGAGTATCGCGGTCGCAGACCGGCCGGCCCGGCTCAACGCCCTGATTGAAGGACTGCTCGCCGTTCTGGATGTCGCGATTACCGTGCTGGCCGCGGGCGCCGGACCAGATGAGCACGACGTGCTCCGCCGCGTAACGGAAGATCGGGGAATACTGATGGAACGGGTGCGTGCCGCCCTCGTGGGTTGCGCAAAAGAACCGGATGCGGCGGCGCTGCTGGACTCGACGCTACATTTCGAGAAGTGCCTCTGGCTCCTCCGTCGCCTGCCGGAAGCGTAAGGTGAACCTCTCTACGTTTTAGACTTCTAAGATGTCGGCCCGCCCGCTGGGCAGGCGCCCGACCAGCGGACGTACCGTCCGAAAATCCAAGGCGACCGGCATCAGTTCCGGCGAGACCCGATAGGCGCCGCCCCATCTCCGCCTCGCCAACCGGCGACCCCGCCGCCATGCTCGCGGCCGCGCCCTATGCGACCCCACCCGCTGCTCCTCGTTTTCCTTCTGCTCGTTCCCGCGGTCGCACACGCCGACGAGTTTGATACCCTGCGCCAAAAATGGT
>CANJCM010000155.1 GCA_947472765.1 Opitutia bacterium | reverse complement strand
ATCAAGCTGACCTCCGGCTCGACCGGCGAACCGCGGGCCCTGCCTTTCACGGAGGCGCAATTGCTGGCGGATGCGCGGCAGGTGACGCGGTCGATGGGGATTACGGCGGCGGATCTGAATTACGCGCTGATTCCGTTCGGCCATTCCTACGGCCTCGGGAATCTGAGCATTCCGCTGCTCGGGCTTGGCGTCCCGGTGGTCTGCGCGACGGCGCCGCTGCCCCAAGCCATTGCCGATGACTTTGGGCGCTGGCAGCCCACGGTCATGCCGGGCGTTCCGGCGATCTTTCGCGCGCTCGCGGCATCGGGGATCGAGCCGGCCGCGCTCGGCAGCCTGCGGCTCGCGATCACCGCCGGAGCCCCGCTGGCCCCCGGAGCCGCGGCGGAATTCCACACGCGTTTTGGCCGGGCCCTGCATGGATTCTACGGTTCGAGCGAAACGGGTGGCATCGCCTACGACCGCACCGGCGCCGCGACGCTGGCAGGCAGCGTTGGCACGGCGATGCCCGGCGTTGATCTCTCGCTCGCGCCCGGCGGCCGGCTGCACGTCCGCAGCGCGGCGGTCTTCACCACTGGCAACCGGCGGAGCGAGCGGGGCGTTGGTTGTTGGGTGCCGCCGGATCGGGTCGAGCGCGATGCGCGGGGACGGATCACCTTGCTCGGGCGGCGTGGGGTGACCGTGAAGATCGCGGGTCGGCGCGTGAGCCTCACCGAAGTGGCAGCCCGGCTGCGGCAAGTGCCGGGTGTGAGCGATGTCTGGGTGGGCGTTGGCGGCGGCGTGGAGCCGGCGCTGGGAGCCGCGGTCGCCACGACGCGGCCGGTCGCGGAGCTGCGGGCCGAATTGCAGTGGGACACGCCGGCGTGGAAAATCCCGAAGCGCTGGGAATTGGCGGCGACACTTCCTCTCACCCCGCGCGGCAAAGTAGACGCCCGCGGCCTGCAGAAAAAGCTTTTCGGTTAGAGTGGAAGAAATGCCGAAACGTCATCCGGGAGTGGACGAGCCCCGCCCCTACGAACAAAAATCGTTCCCTTCTTCAGCCGGAACGATGCAGTTGAATGTAGGGTCGGCGCTCGCCGCCGGGCCGTTTCGTGAATGGACCCCGTGGCCCGGCGACGAGCGCCGGCCGACACCAAACGGTGAACGCCCCGTCCGACGTAAGGAGATCGTGGACGGTGGGGGCACCGTCCCTCCATGGAGTGCTCTTGGAGAGGAGAGCGAACGGAAGTCTGAACGATCCTCCTACCATGGAGGGCGGGTGCCCCACCCGCCGATTTCGTTCCACTGCATCGTTCCGGCTTCATAGGGGCGCGCCCTCCGAGACGGCGCCCTCTGCCCTCCTTTAACCTCTGCGCCCGCTGCGTTCCCGATTGGTCATCGCCCGCACGGGACTCGATTAGCTGTGCGGCACCCGCAGCACCGCTTCGATTTCCACCTGTAGTTCCGCCCGGCAGAGATCGGCTTGGAGGTAAGTGATCGCATCGCCCGGCCGGAGCAGGTGACGTTCGAGGTCGGCTCGGACGGTGCCAAAATCTTCGGCGTGGCGGATGTAAGCGTGAAAGATTCGCCGGGCTTTGGCCTCGGCCCCCATCCGCGAGCCGGCGCCGGCCGCGCGGGCAATCAACTCCAGGTTTTCCCGGGTGCAGGCCAGCTGGCCGGCGAGATCGGTGGAGGCAACGCTCTCATGACCGCGGATGGCGGCGGTTCCCGAGATGAATATTTCCCGGTCGTCATCCCGCACGACGACGGTCGCGCGGCAAAAGCTCGGCGCCCGCGGACCGTACCGGGCGGGGTAGGCGAAAGCCGGCACCTGCCGGGGGTTCTCGATATGCCGGGCGGGGGCCGTGCCCGCGAGGAACGCGACGGCCAGCGGGCCGGCAACCGAACCGACGCCCGAGGCGGCCGGGAGCTGGAGCTGAAAGCCGGCCCCGAAGTGATTTTCGAAAGCCACGGAACGACCGCGGCAGAACTGGCGATAGTGCTCGAGTCCGCCGGAGACAGCGTTGATTTGCGGCACGTAATTCCAAATCCGGTACAGAGTATGCCCGCGAGTGGCCGCCAGGAGACGGTCGTAAACCTCGCGGGCGGCGTCCTCGGGGGTGAGTCCGGCGGGAGCCACGGCAAAACCGGCCAGCCTCCCGTCGGCGCGAAAGCAGGTGCAGCCTTCCCCCGGCATGGCCTCGCCGGCCGCGGGGAGAACTTCCTGGCGGTTCGCACCCGCGAGCACCGGGAGCGCCACGCGCAGGGCGGGTTCGCCCCCAAAGATTTCCAGGCCGGCGGCGGGTGCGCCGAACCCGATTTGGCACGAGGTCGGGAGGGAGGTGACGCGGGAAAGGGGCAGGCGGACCGTGGACGAGGGCTGCACCCTACCCTTTGTCAGGAAGTGGGTCGGCGCGTTCGACTTTTTCTTTTCCGCGGGCGGAACCTCGTGGTCCAAAGGTGATACTCTGGTTTGCGCAGCCGGGAGGGGTATCTGCGTCTGATGAGACTAATTAGGACACGGCGCACCGGCTGGGTGCCATTGACCGTGGCCGGTTTTGTGCTAACCGTGGACCCTTCATGCCGGCTCCACGTTCACGCCGAAACACCGCCCCCGCTCCCGCGAAGACGGCGGCCCCTGCCAAATCTGCCCGCCCGGGCCGGGCCGCCGCCACGACGGTGCGCCCGCTTTCGGGCACCGTGTACATCACCCGGCAGGTGCACTTCAACTCGGCGCACCGGTTGCACAACCCGTCGAAGAGCCAGGCTTGGAACGTTGCCACCTACGGCCTCTGCACGAACCCGCACTGGCACGGCCACAATTACGTCCTCGAGGTGACAGTCCGCGGCCAGCCCCATCCGGAGACGGGCTACGTCCTCGATCTGGCGGAATTGAAGCGGATCCTGCACGCGACCGTGGTCGATCATTGTGACCACCGGAATCTCAACACCGATGTCGACTTCCTCCGCGGCGTCATCCCCACCACGGAGAACCTCGTGATCGCGTTCTGGGAACGCATCGCGCCAGCGCTGCCGGCGGGTGAACTCTATCGCGTGCGCCTCTACGAGACGCCGCGCAACTTCGCCGAATATCTCGGACCGGACGCGTCTTAATCCGCCCCGCGTGGGCTCCGGCGCCGCGAGCCGGTTGTTATCGTCACCAACCCGCGGCGCCCGCCAAAAAAAACGACATGAGCAAAAAGACTTCGATGTACCTGCACCGCTCCGCGAGCGGCGCGGAGCCGCGCATGAAGCGCGCTTACGACCAGAAATTCAAGGCGACGCCCGAATACCGGAGCACGCTGCCCGACATGATGGAGGCCGCGCACGACGCCATCCAGGGCGCGCTCGTGCCCATCCAGCAGGTCGGCGTGCACAACTTCCGTCTCCCGCTCAAATTCCGGACGAAGCAGCGCGATATTCTCACGCTCGAGGCCCGCGTGACCGGCACCGTCTCGCTGGAGGCCGATCTCAAGGGCATCAATATGAGCCGGATCGTCCGCTCGTTCTACGAGCACAAGGACAACGT
>CANJCM010000154.1 GCA_947472765.1 Opitutia bacterium | reverse complement strand
CGAGGTTTCGCGACAGAGGCTGGCGAGGGCGAGCCAGACACTGGCCGGCCCGGCCGGGAGCAGGGTGGCGCAGGGCACGAGCATGAGCAGCGTCGCGGGAAGGTCGGTGAGTGACAATCGCAGCGCTTCCAGCGTCCCGGACGAAAAGAGGATCGCCGTGATCACCCCGCGCTTCCACGCATCGATCGGTGCCAGCCACCGCAGCAGACATCCGAGCAGGGCGAGCCACACCAGCAGATCGATGACCGGATAAACGTGGATGATGAAACGCGGCTGACCGAGCCCGAGGAGATAGGCTGTCCAAGGCATCAGGATGCGCCGCCCGCGGTACGACGGATCGTCGACGGCCTTCGCGGTGGCGGGATCGAGCAGCAGAGGATCGAGCGCGATCTGGGCGTAGAACTGGGCGTCGAAACCGTGCGGCTCGCGGACGTGGTGCGGCACATCCGCGAGGGCCGGAGTCTGGTCGGCGGCGAAATCCGCTCCAAACTGGATCAGCGCCGTGAGGCCGTGGCCGGGCTCGTGGCGCCGTCCGACGAGGACGACCAGCAGGCCCACCAGGACCGCGAGCCAAAGTTTATGCCCCAGCGAGTTTTTCTGCATGTGTCGGGGCGGTGCGGCGGTCGCGGAGCAATCGGGGTTTTCGATCTTGTTGGCAAGTTCGCCGGCGGCCGGGCCGCGCCACGGAATCCGGGATTTGGGCTTGTCCCGGACAACCGCGGGTTGTTTCACCAAGGCGTTCGTCCAACCCCTGCTCCGGGCTTCGCTTCGAGTGAGACGTCCTCTTTTTCCAACCTCCCGTTCCGTTTTCGTGGCTGGTCTGCGGCTGCTGGCGCTCGGCGTGGGGGTGGCCCTCATCTGGTGCGCGCACTATGATCGGTGGCGGGTGGATGCGTGGCACGTGCCGACGGAATATTCCGGCGACGCGCCCGAGGTGCTCGCAGAGATCAAGGCGGCTTCGGAGGGCGTTTTCTGGCCCTTCACGCCCAAGGTCGTGGAACGGCTGGGGGCGCCCTTCGGCGCCCACTGGAATGCGTACCCGGTGCCGGACAAACCGTATCTCATGCTGCTCGGCGCGCTCGTCCGGCCGATCGGGCTGTTTGCGACCGCCAACCTTGGACTGCTCGCCGCGGCAATCCTGGCCTCGTGGTCATTTTATCTCGTCGCGCGTTGGCTGCGGGTTCGTGGCGAATGGGCGGCGGCGGGTGCCCTGTTGTTCGCGTTCACCTATCAAACTTTCCACCGCGGCCTGGGGCACTTCTCGCTGACGCTGTCGTGGACCGTTCCACTCGGCTTGCTTGCCGTCTGGCTCGTGGCGCGCAGCCAGCGTCTGGCGTGGCGGTCGCGCGAGATCTGGATCTGCCTTGGGGCGGCCGTCGCCCTCGGGGCGGGCAACCCGTACTACCTGCTCTTCTGGCTCCAACTCATGGGCTGGGCGGTGATCGCCCAGTGGTGTGACCGGCGCCGGCGCGAAAATCTGCAGGTGGGATTCGCGGCCCTGGGCCTCGCGATAGCCGTTTTCTTCGCGAGCAACCTTGAAGTCTGGCTCCATGTGCAGGAACCGCAGGCACCGCCCCTGCTCGAGCGGAACTACGGCGGCACGGAGATGTACGCGCTCAAGCCCATCGAGTTGCTCATTCCGCCCGCCGCCCATCGGTGGGAGGCCTTCGCGTTTCTGGGCCAGCGTTACGCCCGCTGGTCACTGCTGCGTGGGGAGGGTTTCCCACCTTACCTCGGAGTGGTTGGAATCCTCGGGTTGCTGGCGCTCTCGGTTGTGGCCGTGCGCCGGTTGCTCACGCGGCGCGCGCCGCCCGGGCAGGCGTTGTCGATTGGCTGGCTGGCCGCGTATGCGACGATGGGCGGGGTCACCAACCTCCTCGCCCTGCTGGTCGGCCTGCAGGTCTTCCGCGCCACGAATCGCGTGGGGGTGTATCTCGCGGCGATCGTGTTGTTCTACGTCGTGGTCCGGCTCGCGCGGTTCACCAGTCGCTGGCCGGTGGCGGCCAGCCGCGCGGCGGCGATACTCGTGGCGACGGTCGGACTCTTTGATCAGCTTCCGCGTCCGGTTACCGCCGCCCAACGCGCGGAACTGGCCGCGCAGGTCACCTCGGACCGGGAACTCGGCCGCGCCTTGGAGTCGGCCCTGCCGCCGGGGAGCAAGATCTTCCAGTTGCCCGTGCTGGGCTTTCCAGAGGAGAGGCCGCCGCACCGCCTGGCGGACTACGAGTTGTTCCGTCCTTATCTGATGACTGACACGCTTCACTTCAGCTACGGGGCGACCAAGTTTCGGTCCCGGATTCGCTGGCAACGGGAGCTCGAAACCCTCGCCCCCAAAGTCCTGGCGCGACGCCTCGAGGCGTACGGATTCTCCGGGCTCTACGTCAACCGCCGCGGGTTCGAGGATCAGGCCGACGCCTTGCTGCGCGAGCTGCGGGCCGGGGGATACGAGCGGCAGATCGTCAGCCCGCGGGGCCAGCAGGTCGTGGTTCTGCTGGAGCCGAGCCCGCAGCCCAAGCTGCCACTGGCACGGGGATTCTCCTTCGGCCGGACGTGGCATCCTCGCGCGGAAAACGGCGTTCGCTGGGCGCATGACGACGCGGTCCTGTCCTACTTCAACCCTTACGATTATGCGTTGTCCGTGGACGTGGCGCTGCAACTGGTGGCGGTGACCGACGGTGACCTCAACCTGACTCACCAGGGCCGGGTCCTCCGCCGCGTCCGGGTTGGCCCGGAGCCGGTGACCGTCGAACTGGCCCAGGTTGAAATGGCCCCGGGGATCAACTTCGTGAACCTGAGCACGGACATTCGCGCCCGGCGCGTGAGCAGTGGACAGTATCAGTTGCGCAGCTTTGGTCTCGGGGACGCCCGGATCCGGGTGACGGCCCCAATCACGATGCTCGACTAAATCGGCGGGCCTGGGCGGGAGAATGGCAGTTGAAATCCCTGGCGCGAGCTGCCGCTCTGAATTCCTCGGTCAATGGAAGCGGACGAATATCGGAAACTCGCGGAGGTGGAGGATCGGATGTGGTACTTCCGTTCGCTGCACGGGCACATCCGGAGGGAACTCGAACGCGCGCTGGCCAGTTCCGCCGGAGCACCGGCGCGAATTCTCGATGCCGGCTGCGGCACGGGAGGATTGATTCGCCGGCTGCGGGCGGCGCATCCGGATTGGAGTTACGAGGGCGTCGACGTGATGCCTCAGGCCTGCGAACTCGCGCGGGCGGGCTGCGGGCCGGACATCCCGATTGCCGAGGGCTCGGTCACTGCCCTGCCGTATCCCGACGCGACCTTCGATGCCGTGACCTCGGCGGATGTCATCTACCAACTCGATCACCCCGGCGAAGCACTCGCGGAATTTCACCGCGTCCTGCGGCCCGGAGGCGTCGCGATTGTCAACGTGCCCGCGTATCGGTGGCTGTGGTCGTATCACGACGTCGCCGTGCGTTCGCGCCACCGTTTCACGCGACCCGAGGTCGATCAATTGCTCACGGCCTCGGGCTTCGCGGAGCGGCGGCTCACGCATTGGAACGCGCTGCCGTTTCCTTTGATCGTGGT
>CANJCM010000153.1 GCA_947472765.1 Opitutia bacterium | reverse complement strand
GACCAAGCGGCGTCACCGCCACGCACTCGCCGGGCGGCGAATCGTTCCAGCTCGCCGAAGGCGACGGTGACGGCGGCGCGGTGGGCCTGGCGCAATCGCTCGTCCCCAAACGTCACCGCCAGCAATGAAACGCTCTTCGGGGCCGAGCACTGGAAATCCAAAAAGGCGGTGCGGCCCGCGCCATTGCGCGTCGTCAGTTTCCGGCCCGTCAGCGGATGGCGGTTGCAGCGCAGTCGCTCGAACGCCTCGTCGTGTGCGCCGATGCTGCGACCGGCGAGGCCGAGACGCTCCGCGCCCTGGCCCATCCACTCTCCCGCGACGGACTCCTTTTCGGAATAGTAGTCGTTCGCGGAAAGATGGTTCCCGAGGTAAGTCGAGCCGTCGCGCAGTTTTGCCATCGTGAACATGGCGAGAGAATGCACGCGCAGGGTCGCGCAACCAAGCAGACCAGAATAACACGCGGCCGGCGCCGGTGTTAACTTACGAAGCTCGACCAACCTCGAATCACCCCGAAGAGGATCAGTTATCCCAGCGCACTACATGTGGTTCGGACAGCACGCGCTCCAAACCATCGTAGAGCGCGCGAACCGCCGCCTCGCGCACACCTTCGTCACGCTTGTAGCCGGGTGCGTGATGGTCGAACCAAGCGTTTACGGTCTCGAATTTCGCGAATGAACGCGGTTCGAGCACCGGGAAATGAATGTCCTTCAAAAGGCCGAATCTCTCGGCATTGGCCTCGCGCCAATCCCGCACGAGGGCGCCAAGGACGAACTTCTGGCCGGGCCGGGTGGATTCCTCCCG
Source organism: Opitutia bacterium (assembly GCA_947472765.1). Lineage (GTDB taxonomy): Bacteria > Verrucomicrobiota > Verrucomicrobiia > Opitutales > Opitutaceae > ER46. Next base: position 3,145 of record CANJCM010000153.1, on the reverse strand, counting down.
GAGCGCCGGCAGGGCCTGGAGCAGCCGGCAATACGACGGATTTGTTTCCCGGAGGATCGAACGCAGGGACCGGAGAAACAGCATCCACCAAAGATCGAATCGAGCCCGCATGTGGGCGATGGCACCACTGGCCGGAACGTTGGCAAAAAATCCCTCGGGCACGCGGCACGCCGCCACCGCGTTCCAGTAGTTTTCGGCGGCGATCCTGCCCGCCCGGCGAGCTTCGGCCAGCACCGGACGCCGAAAGTCATCGAGGCGACGCTCGCAATGGCGCAGTTCGACCGCGAGGCCGGCGGCCCTGTCAGAAGCGCGTGCAAATGCGATCGAGTAGCCGCCGCGCGTCGCCTCCAGCGTATCTTTCGCAGCGAGATACTCTCTGCCGCCAGCGCGCCAATAGATGGCCTCAATGGCCGCAATTACCCGAGTTTCGGCCTCGGCCTCCCGCAAATCGAGCGCCCGAAGACGCAGATAAGCGCTTACTTCCGAAACGAAGGCAGCCTGCGCCCCGGGAAAGGCCGCGAGCGGTTCAGGCCAATCGGACGCCGCCAATGCCCGGATGACACACCAATCGGTGAGCACTTCAGGCCAATAGGGTTGGGCGTGGCGCGAATTCAAGGTGCCGGGTGGAGGTCGTCGGTTCTGTAGATACATTATACCATTACCTACAAGCACGCCAGCCGTGGGCTGAATTTTATCAGCGCCGTGTCGATCGCGATGCGTCAAGGCGCCCTGATGAACACCGATGCGGGCGGGGTGTTCGCCGCCTTCGCTTCACGTCGGGGAATCTGGCGTGGCATCCTTTCGGGCAGAACACCATGAACGGGTTTCATCGCGCTCACTTGCCCACCAACGCTATCGTCGCCGACGCGATGGCGGAGTGCGCTGATGCCGGATTGCTCGAAGAGCTGCGCGCGGCGCTGAATCCGGGCCGAGATTGCCCGCAGGGCGATGCGCTCCAGGCCGTGCGTGATCTCGTCTATGAACTTGCCGGCGCCAGCAATCGCGACCTCGCGGTCGATGTTCTTATCTATGCGACCGGTGTCGCCGAGTTCGATCTGACCAGCCTACGCGAGTATGCGTGCAAACACGGCCTGAGCCCAGAGGGCTTTCGGCAGCATGTCCTAAAGATGCAGCGGCGGCTGGGGCTGGCGCCGCGGCCGATGCAGCACGCCGATGCAAGCTGACGTGCCGCAACTCTTGGCGGCGTTACCGTCTGCGGGCATCGACCGCGCCACCCGGCTGGGACTTTCAATTGCGCCGGAGATGGACGCGGATGCCTGGCGGCACCTCGTCACTCGCGTCGCCAGTCTGGCGCGCACGGCCACCGCTGCGCGACAGACGTTGACCGCATGGCTGGGGGATGCGCTCGCTTACGGAGGTGCGCGTGGGCGCGGCCTGATCGCCGAGTGCGCCCAGGCCGCTGGCTTCGATCCGGGCACACTGCGAAATGCGAAGATGGTGTGCACACGCATCCCGGTGTCATGGCGCCATGACGCCTTGACCTGGACCCATCACTGCGAGGTCGGGCTCGCGTTCTCCGACCGGGCCGAGATCGAGCTGTGGCTGTCGATTGCCGAGGCTGAGGGTCTTTCGACTTCCGAATTGCGCTACAGGGTGCGGGCGCAGGTCGCGGCCAGGCACGGACCCGTGCCGGCGAACGCATCGGGAGCGTCGGTGACGGCATTTCGTTTGATGCGCGAACTGCGCGCGGCGAGCCGGTCGTTGGCTCGCGAACGGCACCTGTGGCAGCATTGGTCGCCCGCGGCGGCACAACTGGCACTTCAGGAACTGCGACCCATGACAGAGTTCATCGATGCCGTGAGGGCGAGTGCCGCGACTGAGAGGACAGAGCTTTCTCGCGGCCTCGCCGTGAACTAAGCGCAGACGCTGCCGGGCGATCAGCCCCGCGCGGGCACCATCAATTTGGTGCGAATGTGCAAGGCGACCTCGTTCGTGTCGTAGTAAACGAAGTGCCCGACCTTGTGGTGGGGAATCCGCCGCAGCTTCGTCCATGAACGAAGCGTGCGAATCGACGGCTCTTTGCCGGGCGGAAAAATGCCGCTGCCACGTAGGCCAACGACATCGGTGAGTGAGTTGGTGATCATCGGGGAAGGTGAGTTTGTTTCCATGCCTATGCGGCCGCGTCAACCGGCCGCGCCGCCGCAACCGGCATCGGTTCAAGTGCGGCCCGTCGTTTCGGGAGGATGCTAAAGAACTGCTCAGCCTCGGCCGTGCTCTTCAAATCGAGGTAGTGCTTGCGGATGATGCTCTCGGAGTTGCCCGCTTGCAGCGCCGCTTCACCCATCGACCGGAATTTCCCCACAAACATCGAGATGAACGTGTGTCGCAGGACGTCGTGGGAAAGTCCGAACTGCTTGCGAAACTTGAGCCGGAGTCGGCGGAACGCGTAGGGCATGATGGGAAATTCTTCGAGCGGGTAGGCGCGGAACCACGCGGCCAAATTCGGCTGGATGGTCACGTTTCGCTTCATGCGAACCTTGGACACATGCGGCTCAATGAGGATTACGCCGGTGTCGAGCCGCACGTCTTTCGCTTCCAATTTGGAAATCTCGCCTTCGTAGAGATCGGGCCGGATGCCGGCGAACAGGCAGAGAGCGATGAAGGGAACGAGAGCCCCGCCGTGGTTCTCCTCCGCCCAGGTCATGATGTCGGCGCATTGCTTCACGTTCAGCGTCGGCGCGGAACCGCGCCGGTGGCCAACGCCGCGGAAATACGGCACCTTCGTGATGACATTCTCACCAACCCAGTCTTTGAGCAGGCCATGCTTAAGGAATGCGCTGATCAGCCCGCGGCGATTGTTGTAAGACTTCTTGGAAGCATTGCCGCGTTTGAAGAATTCCGTGAGTGCTTGGGCGGTCAATTCGGCGACCGTCTTGCCCCTGAACCAAATTTCAAGCGCCCGGAGTTCGCACCGATAGGAGGTGAACTGCCGTTTCGATAAGTTGCCTTGCTTGAAATCCGCCTCCCGCAGGGCGACATATTCCTTCGCCGCATCGGCCACCGAAATATCGCGGACGGGGTCGCGGTAGTTCGTCAGGGCGAAATCGACGTAGAAGCCGAGTGACCGGGTGCGCCCTTCCAAACGGCGAAACACGGCCTCAGCTTCGCGGATCTGTTCGTTGCT
>CANJCM010000152.1 GCA_947472765.1 Opitutia bacterium | reverse complement strand
TTCTTATACTCGCTGACCGGCTTCATCACTTCCAAGGACGTCGGCTTGTAACCGGCGGCAGGGGCGGGGCGGGGGGCGGCGGCGGCACTCGGACGTTTGCCTCGGGCGAGGCCGGCGCCCTTGGTCGGGCTGAACACCCCGAAGGCCGGAGCGCTGGGGCTCGCCGCGGGCGTATTCGCCGGGGCGGGCAAGTCGGTCGAAGCCGGGGTGGCTTCGCCTGACTTATCTGTTTCTGACATGTTTATGTTGGTTTGACGGGCGTCGTCCCCGGGGAGGGGAGCGCCATGGTTATGAACGCAGCCGGAACGCCAGAGGGCGCTCTACGGATGCATGAAGAGGGTCACCATTTACCGGCTTGCTGGACCGGGCAACTGCAAATTCCGAAGGGTTTCTGACTTCGGCGGAAACCCGGGGCAGGTCTTTGCGGGGCAAAAACCTGACTTGCCACGCCTCGGCGGGCGACCGCAGCCTCGCGATATGGATAAACTCGAGGAGATTTTCACGATGCAGGAGGCCTTGAACCGCCGGATTGGCGTCAACCTTCCCCCTCCGACGGATGAGGAAAAGGCCAAGTGGATCCTCAATTACACCCGTGCGATGCAGCAGGAAACGGCCGAGCTGATCGACAGCGTGCCGTGGAAGTGGTGGGCGAAGTACCAGAAGTTCGACGAACAGAATGCCAAGGTCGAGGTGGTCGACCTGTTTCACTTTCTCGTGTCACTCGCCCAGACCCTCGGGATGAGCGCCGACGACGTCTATCAGGCGTACCTCAAGAAGAACGCCGTGAATCACAACCGCCAGGAGAGCGGCTATGTGAAGAAGGACGAGTCCGACTCGAAGCACATCTAGGATTTTCGCTGCGCGAAAATCCGAGCGGCGGCTGAGCCGCCGGGGGGGGACTTGGTCCAACCCCAAAAATAGGGTTTTCGCGCAGCGAAAACCCAAAGCGCTAGCGCGAGACAACGAAGGCAGCTGTCACATCGACGGCGACGTTGCCGTTCTCGACGATCGAGGCCTTGAGCTTGAGCTTGGCCTTGCCGTAGCGGCTCAGCGCCTCCTTGAACTCGGCGATGGCGGCCTGCGCGGGCCGTTCGCAAATGGCCCGGAGATCGCCGATCACCGGCTTGCGGTAGGCGGCGCGGCTCTCCTTCACCACGATGCTCCACTGCGCCTTGTCCGCGCCCTTTTCGTTCTTCATCAGCTCCCAGACGACGCCGTAGCCGGCGAGGGTCGCGAGGGAAACGAGGCTGCCGCCAAACGCGGTATTGAGCGAATTCTTGTTCTGCTCCTTCGGGGCGCGCAGCACCAGGGCACGAGCGTCACTGACCTCCACGCCGACGCCCATCGCCTTGGCGAGGGGGATCATTTCGTGGAGGAACAGCTCAAGGGCTGGCACCTTGACCGATTTCATGGGCCGGCACGTTGGATGTTTTTTCTTCCGTCGTCAAAGACTCCTGCGGAAGTTGGATTTGTAAAAACCGAGCCCGAATTTGACCCCCTCGAGCCGTCCCGCCTCATTCTGGCCATGATTTCCCGCGGCCAAGTGATCGACACCTCCTTCGCCGTGGACGTCTGGCAGCACGGAAAAGCCCGCACCGTGACGTTCCGCGAACTTCTGAGCCGCCGGACCGTCATCTCCGTCTACATGCGGAACAACACCCCGAGTTGCGACCGGCAGAACGAGAGCCTAGCTGCCGAAGCCGCGAGCCTGGATCGGGCCGGTTTCAACGTCATCGCGATCAGCCGTGACGGCCCCAAATCCCAGGCGCGTTACGGGCTCGCCCGCAACCTCACCTACACGCTCGTCAGCGACCCCGAGGATCGATTCGCGCGGGCCACCGATTCTCTGGTCGAGAAATCGATGTACGGCCGGACCTTCGTGGGGCCGGCGCGTGCTGCCTACATTCTGGATTGCGACGGCACCGTGCTTGCGGTGGCCGAAAAAGTCCGGCCCGCGGAGCATGCGGCGCAGTTGCAGGAGTTAATCCGGGAGCTGTGAGCCACGTGCCGCCGATGAATCCGTTTAGGCGCTTCGAGCCATGAAGCCGCGGGATGTCGTTCGCCGGGTGGGCGTCGCCGTCGTGTTGCTGCTCGCCCTGGCCACCGGCCGGTTTGCGTGGGAGCGCGCCGATTTTCCCTCCCCCCCGCCGTCGTCCGCGTCGGCGAATTTGCCGGACCCGGCTGCCGCGGCTCCTCGTTCGTCACCGGGTGCCACTCCGGCAGTCACCGGCGCAACGCTATCCGCGGCACGGGACCTCTTCACGTTTGGCGTTCCGGTCGAGACCGCGGATTTCAATCGCGCCCTGCCGGCTCCGGCGAAGGCGGTCAATTACGTGCGCGTGAATCACGATCTCTTCGCGGGTAAATCCTCGCCGTTCTGGCAGGCGCCCGGGCAGGGCCGGTTCCGCGTGCCGCTTCCGGACGGACCGCCGCTCGAGGTCGTGATCGACGCCAGCGAGATGCTCGGAGCGAACCGTTTCAGCAGCGTGGGACATCTCGAAGGCCGGCCGCTCAGCCGCGTGGTCCTCGCGTACAATGACGGATTTCTCCACGGGTCGATCGAGGATGCGGACCTCGGGGCATGGGCGCTGCGGGCGGTCCGTCCCGACTGGACCCAGTTTTATCAGGTCGATCCGGATCAGGTCGGCCCCTGCGGCGGCGAACGGCGGCCGCGCGCGGCGGCGACGGCCAACCTCGCGCCGGGCGGATCCGGCCCCGCGGTGGCGGCGCTGGAGAATCCCCAGCGTGCCGATGTGCATGTGATGATGGTTTACACCCAGGCGGTGATGGCGGGCGTGCCGGGCTTGTCGGCCGCCGACCGTGTGCGGGCGATCCAGGCGGCCTGCGATGCGGCGATCGCGAAGGTCAACGCGGCCTTTGCCGCCAGCGCGATCACGGCGCGGATGCGCCTCGTGCGTATTTGGGAAACGCGTTATGCCGCTGACAGCACGACATCGGCCGGGACAAACGTACAGGACGACGCGCTCACGGCGTTGTACCAAACCGGCGAGGCGTCGGCCCAGATGGACGACGTGCATGCCGCGCGGGATGAGGCGGGAGCGGACATGGTGTGCCTGATGCTGAACCGGCCGGACGTCTACAGCAGCGGCCTGAGTTTTCTGCTCGATGAACCGGGCGATAACGCGAATCCGCAGTTCGCGTTTTCCGTGGTGCAGTACTCGCAGATGACGGGAACGAATGTCGTGCCGCATGAGTTTGGCCACGTCTTCGGCTGCGCCCACGACCGCGCCAACGCCCTAAGCGGACCGGGCGCGTATTCGTTCAGTTACGGCTACACCTTCGTCGCGTCCGACCGTGCCCGGTATCACGACATCATGTCGTACCCGCCAGGGCGGGAGCTCGGCTACTTCTCCAACCCGCGGCTGTCGGCTCCGGCCCCTGCGCCGGCCAGCTCGCCCGGGGGGATCCCGGCGGGCAGTCCGGGAGAATCGGATACGGCGCTGACCATTGAACTCAACGCGTTCGAGGTCTCGTCCTACCGGCTGCAGATGCAGGCGGCCGCCAACGCCGGCACCTTGATCAATGTCGCGACGCTCGCCTGGTCCGGGCCGGGCGATCAGGTGCTGATTGGCGGCTTCGTGGTGAACGGCGTGCGGAAGAAGACGATGTTGCTTCGCGGGGTCGGTCCCGCCCTCGCTCCGCTCGGTGTCGGCGGCACTCTCACCGATCCGCAGTTGCGGGTGTTTTCCAGCGGCCGTGAAATTGCCGCCAACGACAACTGGAGCGCGGCCGCGGGAGATGCGGCGCGCCAGGTCGGAGCGTTTGCCTTTCCCGCCGGCAGTGCGGATGCCGCGCTCGTCCTCGACCTCGATCCCGGCGCGTACTCCGCCGTCGTCGAAGGCCGCAATGGCGGCACGGGCATGGCGATGATCGAAGTTTACGATGTGGATCGAAGTGCCGACAAAATCGTCAACCTGTCCACCCGCGGTTACGCCGACAGCCAGGGTCGCGAAATGACGGCGGGCTTCGT
>CANJCM010000151.1 GCA_947472765.1 Opitutia bacterium | reverse complement strand
GTTTCCGATTCTTCCTTCTGCCTTGTTCGCGCTGTCCTCGCGCGGCGGGCTTCGCCCGCTTCCTGCGTCGCCCAAGCCTGGGCATTCAGCAGCTCTTAACTCTTCCCTCCCAATTCAGACTTTCCTCTGAAATTGGTGCCCCCACGGGGAATCGAACCCCGCTTTGAAGATTGAGAATCTCCTGTCCTAACCGATAGACGATGAGGGCGAAAACTGGAGGGGAGAGCGTCTCGTTTCCGTGAACGGGGTCAAGTGCTGTTTGCCGGCACTCGGCGTTCTCATCACGCACGTGGCCGTCAAGGCCGGCCGCCCTCTGCGGCCCGCGCCTCGTGACCTCGCCGAGTTGGATCACCGCACCGTCACCGTCCCGCACCGCCGGGAAAAACTGCCGCCGCGCTTCCGGCACCTGTAACTTAACGCCGCCCTGTCCGTGGGGGAAGGGTGAATACACCGCCATTCTGAGCGCCGCGAAGATTCCTTGGGATCGAGGGAGACTCACGCGTGGATGACCAGGCCTGTCGCTGCGCTAGGTAACTTCGCTGCGTTGCTGATGAACCGGATCAGTTTGGGTGGCACGGGCGTCTCGCCCGTGAAGAGAAATCCGGCAGGCCTTTCACGGGCGGGACGCCCGTGCCACTCCAGCATCCTCTGTCGGCGCGCTTCCGCTCAGTTCACTCTCGCGAACCACCCAGCAGCTTGGCGTTGGTTTCGGCTTTCAGAATGACAACCACGGATTGGGTCATCGCTTCGCCGAAAGTCGTCCCGCTGCTCACGCAGCGGGCTACGAAGACACTTGGGGATTTAGGTGTAAACCGACTGCACGGAACGGAAATACCTTCCACTTTGGACACAAAAAAGGGCGGACCAATCTGGTCCGCCCTCCAGGCAATGGCGTCGCGCCATTGCCGCGTGAATTACTTCTTCACCGTGAACGGCAGCGTGTACTCGGTCGTCTCCCACTTGATGTGGAGCACGCCGGTCAGGTCGCCGCCGCCGGCCGAGGTGTTTTCGATCTGCAGCGTGAGCTGCTCGACGGGTTCGGCGAGGGTGGACTTCTTCACGTCGACGCGGGCGATGTCACTCTTCTCGTCGACCGGAATGCCCCACTTGCCAATGTTCTTGCTGAACGCGATTTTGGTGGGCGTTTTGGTTTCGTCGTCCGAGGGAACCAAATAGAGCGTGTGGGCGCCCGCAGGAATCGTCGTCGAGCCAATGACGAGCGAGTGCGGATTTACGAGGAGGGTCGCTTCGTCAGAGCCGAGACGCCACGCCTGATTCCATGGCACGAGACCGCCCCAGACCTTGCGTTGTTCGCCGGTCCGCGGGTGCTTGGACGTCGGCCGGCCGTACGAAATGGTGATCATGCTGCCGACATTTCGATTCGGCCCGATCGCGGAGCTGATCGTGGCATGGGCAGAATTGCCGCCGGTGCCGGTGCCGGGGAGCGGCGCCTGCTTCGGGGCCGGCTGCTTCTTCTGGTCGGCCTGCTGGGACTGCGCCGGAGTGACGAAGGCGACAGTGGTCAGCGTCAGAACACTGAGGAGCGTGAATCGATTAATCATTGGTTTTCGGTTGGGGTTGAAGCGTTTTGGTCGGGGCCCGGGGCAGGTCCGCCAGGGAGTTGAAGGCGACAATTCAGGCCGTTCACGGTCGATTTCGGCGTAACGCGCGGGCGGAGCGAGCAAATTTCGGACGCCCAAGATTGGCGCGGCCGGACAGGATTCGCCGGCTTTTCGGCTCGGGGCGGTTTTCTGCCGCAAGAAGATTGGCCAATTTCGACCGCTTTTACGCGAAAATTACCAAAGCGGGACCACCCCCTTTCAGGCCTAGCAGAACTACGCAGTTCACTCGGTGTTTTCCGCTCCGAAGGAGGCTTTACCTCGGCGGGTTTTGGTCGGAAGCTTTCCTCGTCCCCCAAGAGTCATGACACCAAAAAACACATCATCAAATCAGCGGCCCCTCGGGTCGGATGATGTTCGGCGGACGAACTCGGGGAGTTTCGGATACCGGTCTGAGCGCGGTGCGGCGATGCTGGCGGCCCTTTGCTTCTCGACCGTCATGGCCATCGCCCTGGCGAGCTATCTGACGCTTTGCTATCGCACGCTGGAGCTGAGCACCCGTTCGCTGCAGGGAACGCAAAGCATCGAGCTCGCCGAGACCGGAATGGAAGAGGCGCTTTGGGCCCTCAACAAGAACGACTGGACGAGCTGGACGATCGTCGGCACGACCGCCACCCGCACCATCTCGGGTTTTACTTTCGACAATAATGTCACGGGCCGCGTTGAGCTGACGGTCACGAGTTACAACGGCACCGCCGGAACCCGCACTGTGACGGTCCGCGGTGTGACGACGGACTCCGACAACCAGACGATGACCCGGACCCTGACGTCGACCTCCGCGCAGGCGCCGCTCTTCGTGAACGCCCTCGCTGGGACCAGCAGCACGGTGACCTTCGCCAGCGGCGGCACGGTCGACAGCTACGACTCGACTCTCGGCACCTACGCCAGCCAGACCCCGGGATTTTCGGCTGTGATTGCCTCCGACGCCGCGGCCACCACCGCCGCGACCGTGGGATTGGTCAACGCCCAGGTTAAGGGCTACGTCGCCTCGCAGTTTTCGAGCGGGCCGTCCTACAGCAGCAGCGCGAGATTGCTGGGCCCGACCACGCCGGGAACGACGAAGATCGACACCAGCCGCATCAGCACGAGCCCCTATCAGCCGGTCTTCACCATCAAGACGATCACGGGAACCGGTACGACGCTGGGAACTCCTTCTGGCGGCTCGACGACGACCCTCGGATCCCCGAGTGACACCTCGCCCCGCATCTATTATTCGACGGGCCTCAACCTAACCAGCACGACGAAGATTGTCATCGACGGGCCGGTCCGGCTCGTGGTCTCGGGCTCTTTCTACGTCGGACTCAACGGAGGGACCCCTTCGATCGAAGTCACCACCAACGGAACTCTCGAGGTTTTCGCCGCCGGTGACATCGCGATTTACGGCAACGGCATGAACAACCTCACGCGTGACCCGAGCCGGATGGTCATCTACGGCACGAACACGCTGACGGTGCCCGACATGAGCACCACCGTTCCCTACTACGGTGCCATCTACACGCCGAATGGTAACTTCACCGTCGCCGGCAACGCCGTCATTTACGGTTCGATCGTCGCCAAGAAACTCAGCTTCACCGGATCTGCGCCCGTAATTCACTACGATGTGAATCTGCGCAACAAGGTCTTCACCGGCGTCGACACGCCCTACGCGATTTCGGATTGGCGCGAGTCGGGCAGCGGTAGCTGAGATCGCGGAAGGTTGGGAGCGGCAACGGTTTTTCCGAGCCTTCTCCGAAGTCCAGGCTGGCAGTCCTAGCCAACACACCCCGGCGCTGCGCGCCACCCCGGTCGAGACGGAACCATGCAGTGGAACGAAACTGGCGGGTGTGGGCACCCGCCCTCCATGGGCGGAGGACTTTTCGTTCGACCTACATTTCTCCTCTGAGTCAGCAATCAATGGAGGGACGGTGCCCTCACCGTCCACGGCTGCATCTCGTCGAGCGGAACGTTCACCAATCAGTGTAGGGCTGCCGCTCGTCGGCAGGCCTCCGTCCTTCAGTCGAGAAGCGGCCCGGCGGCGAGCGCCGGCCCTACATTTAACTGCATCGTTCCGGCTCGAGAGGGGACCTTGGGTAAGTGACTTTCAGGGTCCCGTCTTGGACTGCCGTGCGGAGCGACACTCTAACATAGCCGCGACGCGACTCCTGCCACTGCCCTACCCTTCGAACTCGGTTATGCTGGCCGAACGGCCGTTGTCCGGCGGTGCAAATTTGAGAATGGCCGGAGCCGCCTGGCGAGCCCACACCTCGGCCTTCGGATAAGCCCCGGCCTCGTCGAACCAGCAACTGCGCAGCATGTCCGTGTCAATAACCCCGGGATTGAGCGCCACGGCCGCCATACCTGAGGGCAGCTCGGCCGCGAGCGCTTTCGTGAGTCCCTCGATCGC
>CANJCM010000150.1 GCA_947472765.1 Opitutia bacterium | reverse complement strand
CGTTCAAACAGACGCGAAGCCATGCCGCTGAACAATTCGTCCGCCACCTCGGACACATAAAAGTCCGGCGAATTTACGCGCGGTCCCGGAAACCCCTGGAGGACCACCGCCTGCTCCCGTTCCTCGTGCTCGACAAACTCACCGGGCTCCGCCGGAAGTGGCGGTGGCGACGGCCAGACCGCCTTCTCCGGCGCCACTCCGCGGGGAATCTTGGAGAGCAGGGCCTTCAGCTTCGGCCCGAGGACCCGCGGGTCGAATGCGCCGGCGACCGCGAGCACGACATTCGGCCCGACACAGAGCCGCCGATGCAGCGCTGCCAGGTCCGCCGCTACCAGCGCCTTCACCTTCGCAACATCTCCTTGCGCGTCCAAGGCCAGCGGATGCGCCCCAAAGAATTTCGCCCGGAGCCGCTTCCGGCCGAGGGTCACGACATCGTCGTCGTCCTGCTGCAACGCCGCGACCTGGGCATCCCGTTCGAGGAGGAAGGTCGGGGTTTTGAAGGCAGGCGATAGCACCGCCTCGAACAACACCGCCAAGGCACGGTCGGCGTCCGTCGGCAGCACTTCGACCGCCAGGCCAAGGCTGTTGTTTCCCGCAAGGGGATGAAAGGTCCCGCCGGCCTCCTCAATGAACTGCGCCACTTGGGCCGCCGTGCGGCGCCGCGTGTCCTTGGTCAGCATGGTGGCGAGCAGTGCCGTCGAACCGGCCTTGCCCGCAGCCTCGTACAGCGGACCACCCTGCATCAGGAAGCGAAGATGAAGATTCGGCAGACGATCATTTCGCTGGAGCAGAAGCCGGGTTCCGTTCGCCAACTTGGTCTCGGTAAAGTCGTCTCCCGCCGACGCGGTGGCCACGCCGCTCACCGGCGCCGTCGCCGTCACTGGCGGATTGAGCGAAACGGCGGTCAGACGTTCCGGCGTGAGATAACGCCTGAGGACGGCCTTGAGTCCTGCCGGGGTGATGGCGGCAAGCTGTTGAAAGTACGTGCGACTGAAATCGAGTTCACCAATCACGACTTCCGCCGCTCCCAGCCGCGAGGCCTGCCCGCTCATCGTCTTGCGCGAATTTATTTCTCCGACCATGAGTTGCCGACGGGCTTTCTGCAGCTGGGCCGAGGTAAAGCCACGTCCGGCACACCGAGCGAGAATGCGATGAATCGCGGCGGAGGCCGGCTCACGATTGGCCGGATCCGCGGTAAAGGAGATACAAAACAGACCGTTCGAACCGGGATTCCAACTCGAAGCATCGATCGTATGGACCAGCGCCGCGCGCTCCCGGATTTCGTGCCAAAGGATCGAACTGTCGCCCTGGCCAAGCACGACTCCTAGCAAGTCCAGCGCCGGTGCGTCTTCATGATTCAGCCCGGGGATCGGCCAGGACAGGACCGCCCGCGTGATTTCCACGTCCTCATGACGATGCTCGCCCCGCGGGGCGAGTTGCGCCGGCTCGATCGGAACGAACACCGGTGCGAGCCGTACCCGGGGCGCCTGACCGAAGTGCGTCTCGACGAGTGTCTGTACGGCGGCGACGTCAACATCACCGACAATCACCACCACCAGATTGTTGGGGACATACCGTGAACGGTAATAGGCTTCGAGGTCCTCCCGCGTCACCGCCGAGAAGACGTCGCGGTGTCCGATGATTGGCTGCCGATAGGGATGCTCGCGAAATGCAGTCGCGAACAGCGTGTCCCAAAGGCGGTTGTCAGGATCGTCCTTGGTCATCGCGATCTCCCGCAGGATGACGTCCCGCTCCTTCACCACCTCGTCCGCCGGGAGAGTCGAGTGAAGGACGGCGTCAGCGAGCAAGTCGACCGCCACGGCTGTATGTTCACTTGGGAGGTCGATATAATAAACCGTGCGGTCAAAGGTGGTGTAGGCGTTGATGTACCCGCCGTGGGCCTGGACCGTGGCACTAATCTCGCGGCCGTCGCGTCGCGCGGTACCCTTGAAGAGCATGTGCTCAAGGAAGTGCGAGAGCCCGGCGCCGAGGTGACTACCTTCGTGGACGCTACCCGTCTTCACCCACACTTGCACGGACGAGAGCGCCGCGGAGCGGTCCTGTTTGACGATCAACGTGACTCCATTCGACAACACCGTCCGGTGCACCGGCTCGCGCCAGAATCCATCCAATAACCGAAAATCCGCGGCCGATGATGACTTGGGCATACGCCGCACAGCAGGCAGTGACCGCCCTCTCCTCGCAAGTGAATCGTGTGCGCGGCGGCGCCGCCCGGCCTCGGCAGAGAGATTTTACGCCGTTCCGAGTGCGCCTGCCGCCGACTGACCCCGGGGGCGCCGCGCCGGCTGGAAGGGTTTCACGAACGCCTCCTCAAAGTCGTAAATGTCGGCAAAATCTTCCTTCCGGTCGTTCTCCGTTTTAGAAAACACCTTGTACTCGATTAAATTGAAGACGATCTCCCCAAAATCCCGACAGCGACGAACGCCCCAAGCGTTGAGAACCGTTTTCGTCAGCGGGCCAAATTGGTCCAAAGCGTAAGTCTTGAGGCCCTCGAGGAGTTCCGCCCCGCTCACGTGCCTCGAGCGGTCGGCGCGGGCCGACTCCTTCTTGCGCAACTCTTTGACTGTCTGATCCAGGCCAAGCCTGACGAAATCGTAGGCGCGGCGATCAAAACGTCCGTCTTCCTTGCAGATTAGCGCCACGATTTCGGTGAAATCCGGTTGTTGCATTTGAACAAGGCAGGTTGAAGCGGCGGGTTGACCGGTGCAATCTTCGTCGTCGAACGTCGGCGGTGTCTTCTTGTCAGCCAGTATTATCTGGAAAATTCCCGGGGTGCCGTCACATTTCGGTGAAAATGATTGCTTCGACCCAAACCAATCATCCTTTGTCCGGCAACGGCAAGGGTAGCCCTGCCAAATCCCACCCTCCGATCGATCTCGCGACAGCGAAGCTGAAATCGGCCGGTCTGCGCATCACCCAGCCTCGCCTCGCGATCCTTGCCGCACTGACGAACCGGGCGAAGCCGACCAGCATCGAGCATCTGCATGAAACTGTGGGCGCGGAAAACTGCGATCTCGTCACCGTGTATCGTTGCATGGCTGCATTTGAGGAGATCGGTTTGGTTCGCCGCGCTTTCTTTCATAACGGTACGGCTCTGTACGAGATAAACCTTGGTCAGCCGACCCGCTATCACGTGGTTTGCAAGACGACCGACGAGGTTCAGGAACTCGATCTTGAAACGTCCGAGGAGCTGCGTCGGTCCATCGAGGTCGTTCAGGAGAAGCTCCGCGCCAAGGGCTACACCGAAGTTAGCCATATCGTGGAGTTCTTCGGAACGAATCCGACTGCGCCACGCTCGCCCGGCAAGATGCCAGTGGTTCGCTGAGGCGAGCTATTCCAACCGGGGCGCCACTGCCCTTTGCCGCGAATTTATTGGCGGTCGCCAGTATTCCGAAATGGCTGGAAACCCGCCCTTACTTCTACCGGAACGTTCTCCCTTGGCGAGAATGGTGCAGATCGGCCTGATTGGCTTCGGAGCGACGATGATCGTATCCGCGATCGTGAATGCGATTGCCGCCATTCAACTTATCGACGCCGCGGACGAACTATCGCTCGGGCTTACCCGGGGTGAAATTCTCGGCTGGTACGGCTTTCTCTTTGCGGCCGGCCTGGTGTTGATCGGCTCGGGGTTGGCCCTTCGACGTCGCAGTGCTCGCAAAACGGCCGAACGAACTGGCTAACGCGACCCAGTTCGGCAGAACGCTCGGTCAGTTTCCCCCCACTTTCCCGGCCGCTGCCACCGGGGCAGCCCCACAGCAGGGCTGTGAATCCCCTTGAGCGTGCGTTGAAACCGTGAACTTCAGACCGGTGGTTACGTACCCGCTCAGCTAGACGACTCTACGGAAACACCCAGGCGCAGCTTTCGACCCCGCGAGTGCCCCGAAGAGAAGCCAATCCGGCGCGCGTGCGACAGTCGGAATCAGCCCGCCGTCAGCAAACGGCGCAGGGCTTCGTCAACCAGCTTGGGATTCGCCTTACCCTTGCCCGCCTTCATCACCGGACCCTTAAACGCGTTGATGGCACTCTCTTTTCCGGCCTTAAACTCGGCCAACGCCTTCGGATTGGCGGCAATCGCGTCGCGACACCACTGCTCGAGCTCGCCGGCATCGGTCGGAGCCGCCTTCAAGCCACGCTGGTCGGCGATTTGTGCTGGCATCCCGCCAGTCGCAAACATCGCGACAAATATTTCCTTCGCGGAATTGGCGAGGACAGCCCCGGATTCCACCAGCTCGATTAGCGCTGCGACGTGCTGCGGCCGGACCTTGCATTCGGCCAGGTTTT
>CANJCM010000149.1 GCA_947472765.1 Opitutia bacterium | reverse complement strand
CTGTGCGCGCTGAAGCCCGCACCGAAGCTCACGAGCCAGAAATCGCCGGAAGCATCGGGCGGACCGTCGCGCATCGTCTCGGCGAGCGCGAAGAGGACCGACGGGCTGCTCATGTTGCCGTAGTCGCGGAGAACTGTCGTGCTCGCCGCCAGTGAGTGCGGCGCCACCACCGGTCCGAGTGCTTCCAGCACGTCGCTTCCTCCGGCGTGGGCGACGACACGCGCGACGGGTCGCGGGCCGCGCTCCGCCCACAGGTCGGCCACGGCGGCGGCGGCGAGCTCGGGCACCGCGCGATCCAGCAGGTTGCGCAGTTTTCCGTCGCGTTGCTCGAAGCGGAGTTTGTCGCGGTCGGCCGGCCGATGCGTCGTGTTGAAGTCGAAAGCCCGCGCTCCAGTCGGACCCGGCGTGCCGCGCCAAATTGTGGCGGCGGCGCCGTCGCTGAAGAGGCAGGCGCTGATGATCACGCCTGGATCGTCGTCGAGATAGAACGCCGCCGAGCAAATCTCGACCGCGATGCAGGCGACGACCGCGTCGGGCTTCGCCGCCAGCACATGGCTCGCCGCCCGCAGTGTCGGGATGGCCGCGCCGCAGCCGAGTCCGACGAGATCCTGTAGGAACGCGTTCGGTCGCAACCCGAGTTGTTCGGAGACGTAGCTGCTGATTCCCGGGCAGAGGTAGCCGGTGCAGGTGCAGACGAGCAGCGCGTCGAGTTCGCCGGCTTTGACGCCGGCTTGGGCGAGCGCGTCCGTCAGGGCCCGGCCCGCGAGTCGCGGCGCCTCCGTGCGAAAGGCGGAGTTGAGCTGATCGGACGTGAGATCGAAGACGCCCTCGATCTGCGGCACGGCGAAGTGGCGCTGTCCGATCCCGTGATCGCCGCGGAGGATCGTGTGGAGGATTAGCATCGACCGCTTTTTCAGCCGCGAACGAACCGGCGATTGTTGCACAATGTCCCAGCATTCGGCCTGCGTGAAGCGGGCGGGTGGGACGGCAGTGGCGAGCGCGTGCAGATACATCGGGGCTAGTGGAGGGTCGCGTAGAGCGGGGAAAAGGGGATGAGGCGCACCCGATTCAACGCCGCGAGCCAGCGCTGGCCGCCCGGCTTGAGGAGCAAGGGATGCAGAACATGCGCCGAGGCAAGTCGCACGAGGAAGCGCCGGCGCAGCGCGACGTGGGTGGCGCGGCAGGTGTCCTTCCAGGTGGCGCGGCCCGCCGCATACGCGAGCAGCGGGTCGAGCGCGGTCTCGGCGCTCTGGATCGCCATGGCCATGCCATTGCCTGTGAACGGGGGAATCATCGCGCACGCATCGCCCAACTGGATGCGATCGGCGGGCACGACCCGGCGATCGAAGTCCAATCCCGCCACGGCGGAAAACGATCCTTCGATCGCCTGCGCGGCCGCGAGGCGACTCGCGAGCTCGGGCAACCGGACCGCCTCCAGGTACGCGGCGAGCAACCCGGTTCCGCGTGCCGCCACCGACTGCCGGCGAAAGAGTCCGCACACATTCACGGTGCCGTCCTCGATCTGCGCCAGGCCGACGTACGCCTGCTGGCCGAGGTGCAACTCGAGTTCGCGCGTTAGCTCGAGGTTGCGGAAGTGCAGCTTGAGGCCAATCCACGCGGGCGGACCGCGGCGGCGGCCGGTGGCGAAAATCCGTCCCGCGCGCGGTGTAAGATCGGTGACGCGCGACTGGGTGTGCAGCGTTCCGCCGGCGGCGACGAACGCGTCGGCGAGCCGCGCGTCGAGCACGTGGCGACTGAGTCCCAGCGCGGGGGCGGGCAGGCGCTGGACGCGGAGCGGTTCGCCGGGGAGGAACCAGGCGACCTCGTGATGCTGGAGCGCATCGGCGAGGAACGGCTCGAGTCCGAGCCGCGCGATCGTCGAGGGGGAGAGTCCGGCAATGAACTCACCGCAGACCCGATGACGCGGGTACACCCCGGCGTCCCGGATTACGACCGGCACGTCGGCGCGCCGGAGCGCGAGCCCGAGGGAAAGTCCAGCGAGTCCCCCGCCGATGATCTCGATCGGGGCGGGGAGCATCAGGGGCGCCGCGTGGCGATCATTCGGTACATGCCGAGGACGGAGATGTCGCATCGGATATCCCAGACCGGCGCCGCCAGCCCAAGTGCGGCCGGGAGTTCATTGCCGCGAAACCCCGCCGCGATGCTCACGTGGGCGTCGTGCAGGCTCACGTAATTCGCCCCCAGCAGCGGCCCGAACAGACAATAGAGGAGTTGTGACGTCCGACGGCGCGCGGGTTCACAGGCGACGATTAGCCGGGCCCGGCGCCGGAGCAGCGATCCGAGGGTAGCGAGATCAGCCTCGGAGAACTGGTGGAAGATGAGGTTCCCGCAGATCGCCGGGTAATTGCCATAGCCGTCGAAGGTGCGCAGATCGGCGACATGCCAGGCTCGCTCGGCAGGCCAGCCGGCGGGCCTGGGCCAGAGATCGAGTCCATCCACGGCCAGCCCGCGCCGGTGCAACGAAAGCCCGAGTTCACCCGTGCCGGCGCCGACCTCGAGCACGGGTTCGCCGGACTTCACGTGGCGGGCGAGCGCGCGGCGCAGCCAGCGATGGCTCCCGGCGATAAGATTGGTGAGCCGCAGGTCGCGACGGTTGTGCAGGGCGGCCGGATCATCCGGCGTCAGCGCGTCGAGCAACTCGGGTTGAAGATGACGCTGCCGCATGGGAAGCCCCGGTCAGGGCGCGAGGCCGGACGGGCACAGATGCCGGGGCAGGGGAGATTCAGGGAGCAAGGGCGGGCGAAGTTCGCGAAACGCACAGGAAGGTTGCCCGACCCCGCCGACCTGTCCAGAGTGCGCGGCAGATTCCATGAGCCATTCCGCGAAGCCCGCGCCTGATACGCCCGCTGTTCCCGCCGTGCCGGTCCTGCCCGTCGATTTGATTGCCGACGCGGCCAGCAACTTCCCGCACCGGCCGTCGTGGGACGAATATTTCATGGCGACCGCGGTGCTGATTTCGTCGCGGTCGAACTGCGAGCGCCTGCACGTCGGCTGCGTGATTGTGACGGGTGGCGAACATCGCAACCGGCTGGTGGCCGCCGGCTACAACGGCTTTCTCCCGGCGACTCCGCATGTGTCCCGCGTGCGCGATGGCCATGAACAGGCGACGGTGCATGCGGAGCAGAACGCGATCGCCGACGCGGCCCGCCGGGGCAGCTCGGTGCAGGGCTGTGTCGCTTATGTGACCCATTTTCCGTGCATCAACTGCGCGAAAATCCTCGCGGCCTCAGGCATCGCGCAGATCAAGTACCGGGCGGATTACCTGAACGACCCGCTGGTGGCGCCGCTCCTCGCGGACGCCGGGATCGCGGTGCTGAAACTTTGAGCGACTGCCACGGTCGGTTACCCTTCATGCGCGAACGTCGGAAAACTTCGAAGGAGACGCTGGCGGGCTCGCTCCTGCTCGCGCACCCGGCCATGCGTGACCCGAACTTCCGGCGCAGCGTCGTCCTGATGTCGGCGCACGGAGCTGAGGGCGCGATGGGCGTCGTGCTCAACCGCCCGTTTGGAAAGCGGCTCGGCGAGTTAAGCGGCGATTTCGCGCTCGGCCCGCTCGCCAGCGTGCCGCTGTTTATCGGTGGACCCTGCGATCAGGAAAAACTCGTGCTCGCGGCCTGGCAGACGCGACTCGACGGCTTCCGGCTGCACTTCGGGATCGAGCCCGACAAGGCGTTGCAGCTCATGTCCGAGGAAGACACGCATGTGCGCGGCTTCATGGGCTACTCCGGCTGGACCGCGGGCCAGTTGGAAAACGAGATGAAGCTGAAGACCTGGGTCGTCGCCGAGGTGCCTGAGGACCTGCTGACTCACACGCAGGATGATTCCTTGTGGCGCACCGTTTTGGGCCGCGAGGGTGCGAACTGGCGGCTGCTCGCCGGCGAACCGGATCATCCCGAGGCGAACTAGCAGCGCGGCCGTTTTCGGACCCAATCGTGGCGACCTCGCGAAAGCGGGGACATTTCGGTTGACAGAGGTGCGGGCGGACTATCCTTTGGCCCCTTTTATGAAAGTCGTGTCTTCCATTAAGTCGGCCAAGAAGCGTCACCCGGCCTGTCAGGTCGTGCGTCGCAAGGGCAAGATTTACGTCATCAACAAGGTCGAGCCGCGTTACAAGGCGCGCCAAGGCTGATTAACACCACTGCGATGAAAGCCGAAGGTCATCCCGCTCTTAACAACGTCTGCTTCCTCGATATCGGAACCGGTCGTCGTTTTCTCACCAAGTCGACCATGAAGTCCGCCCGCAAGGAGCAGATTGATGGTCAGGAATACTTTGTCATCGCTCGCGATGTGACGATGGACTCTCACCCGGCCTACACCGGCGAGAAGCGCCTCGTGGACACCGCGGGTCGCGTCGAGAAGTTCACGACGAAGTTCAAGCGCGGCGCGGCGAAGAAGTAAGTCGCGCGCAACGTTTCCTCTTTCGAAGGCCCTCCCGATTCGGGAGGGCTTTTTTGTTGGCGCTGAACGACACACCCCGGCGCTGCGCGCCACCCCTCTCAAGCCGGAACGATGCAGTAGAACGAAATCGACGGGTGTGGGCACCCGCCCTCCATGGTAGGCGGATCGTTTAGATTTCCGTTCGCTCTCCTCTCAAAGAGCACTCCATGG
>CANJCM010000148.1 GCA_947472765.1 Opitutia bacterium | reverse complement strand
TCGTTCATGTTCGGAATCTGACCCTTGTTCTGAATCTCAAAGACGCAGTGGTAGAGGGCGTGGTCGAGCGGCACTTCGACGAAGTTCCGCGTCGGCAGGACCTTCTTCATGTAGTACTGGACGTTCTTCCAGGCCTGATCGCCCCAGAAGTCGTCGAACATGAGAAATCCGCCGTTCTGGAGGTATTTGCGCAGGGCCACGACTTCGTCCGGGGTGAAATACAGCGACCCGGGTTCCGCGATGTAGAGCCAGGGAAAGTTCGACAGCTCGGGATCGGTCAGGTCGACGAAACGTCCATTCGGGTCGACCTTCATCGCCGTCATCTGCTGGAGCCGGTAGGAGAGGTTGAGGTCGCTGTCCGGCGCATCCGTGTCCCAGCCCGCACCGCCGCCGTTGAACCCGCCGGCAAAGCCGCTCGCGTAACGGACCCGGGCGAACGTGAAGACATCCTTGGCGAACATCTTCGGATTCTCCCAATTCGGGGCGACGGTGTTGCCCGAGGGCATCTCCCGCGCGGTCTTCACGTCGCTGCCATTCGCATCCCCCCGGCGGCTTCCGGAATGAAACTGCGCCCACGCCAGACCGGCGAGGGCGAGATAAACCGCAGCAAATGAAATCGGACGCGTCATGGTGGAGGGGAACGGCCAAAGGGGGTGGCCGGGCCCGGAGAGAACGCAGGAGGATGCCTCAATGCGTCATCACGTAAAACACGATATTGATGCCGAGAGGATAGGAGATCTTTTCGGAAAAATTCTCGAAGAAATACTGGTACTCGCCTTCCCGCTCCCAGCCGTCGCCGTTGTCCGTGTTGTGCGCCGCGAAAACCATCAGCCGGCCCTTGTCATCCGTGATGACGCGATGATGCACCGTCCGGGTGTCGCCGTCGTGATCCTCCCAGGTGATGCCCGTGTGCTGGCTCATCTCGCCCACCGCGTAATTGGGCACCTGACCCTTCGACTTGATCGGAAACACCGCGTTGTAGAGCGGATGATCGAGCCCGAGCTCCTTGAAGCTGCGCTCGGGAAACACCTTCTTCATTTCCCGCTCGAGGTTCTGCCAGGCCCAGTCGCCCCAGAAATCGTCGAACATCAGGAATCCGCCATTGAGCAGATATTTCCGCAGGGCCGCGGCCTCGGCGTCGCTGAAAAAAAGACCGCCCGGCTCCACGAGATAGAGCCACGGGTAATTCGTCAGATCCGGGTCGGTGAGGTTGAGCACGCGCCCATCCGGGTCGGTTCGAATCGAGGTCATCTGCTGCAGCCGATACGACAGATTCAGATCGCTGTCGGGCATGTCGGTGGTCCACCCGCTGCCCCGCCGCCGGAACCCGCCGCGACCGCGGGAGTAGCGGACGCGCGTGAAGGTGAAGACGTCATTCTCGAAGCCCGGCAGATTCTTCCAGTTTGGGGTCTCGGTGCTGTGGTTTCCCACCTCCCGCGCGGTCCGCGTGCTATCATCCCCACCCCCTCCGTCACCCCGGAACTGCGCCTGCGCCAGCTCGCTGGCCGCGAGGAAGACGCACAGGGCTGCGAGCGCGCGTTTCACGATCAGTTCTTCAACGCTGGCGGAGTGACGGCGGGACTCGCCGCGGCCGGCGCCGGCCGGTTCGCGGCCGCGGATTCGCCGCCTTCGTTCAGCTTCACGAGCAGGCGCAACGCGTCGCGATAACGCGGCGTCTCCTCCAGCGCCAGCAACGTGTGGCGGCGGGACTCGGCGCTGTCACCGCGTTCAAAGTGCAACCGGCCGAGATGATAGTGCGCATCCGCCCGCTCGGGCACATCGAGTTCGAGGAGCGTTTTCCAGGCCACCAGTGCGGTGGAGGTATCGCCCGTGGCATTGCTGGCCTCGGCCAGAAAACGATACGGCAGCGGCACCAGCGGATTCACCCGGAGGTAGCGATCCGCGTTCACCGCGACCGTCGACCACTCCTTCTCGGCCTGCGAAATCTCCATCAGCCGCTGGTACCCGTCGGTCGCCTCGTCATCCACCGCGACCCATTTCTTCAGCAAGGCCTTCTCGCCTTCCTTGTCGCCGGATCCGCGCATCGCGGCGGCGAGCATGCGATACGCCGAGTCCCCACCCTTCTGCTGCGGATAAAGATCCACCAGCCGCTGCAACGGCGCCTTCGCCTGCTCCCATGCTTCCATGTCGAGGAGCTGCTGTCCCCGGTGGCGGAGCAGCCAGTAATTGTCCGGGTGTTTCGACTCCCACACCAGCAAATCGAGGGCGTTGTCCGGCTGGAGCAGCGCCGGGTCGGGCTTGTCCCAGTTCAGGGCCGGCGCGAGTTGATTGGCCTGCTCCCGCGCGTATTCCGCGAAACCCTTCTCGAGTTTTTCCAACGGAGCCGTGTGCGCCGCGAGCGCCGTGTTGATTTCGACGCCGTCCCGCAAGTCGCGCAGGACGCGACGCAGGTTCTCCATCCCAAATTGATTGATGATGTATTGCACCACGTACGCCGATTGCAGGTAGGCGAACTGCAGGTGTCGCGGGCTCTTCGGGGCGAGGAAGGCGCCGCTCAGCTTGCCAACCGGGACGAGGTCGTCGCCGAGCATCATCGTCCGGTAACTCGCATCGAGCCGCATGCCCCAGGACGGATCGGCCTGCCACTCCTCGTAGACCGAAATCCCCTCGCTCAACCAGCGCGGCATCTTGTTCTTCGTCATCTGCAGGGTGACGACGTGGCAGAATTCGTGCCAGAGCACCGACTCCCAATTCGTCGGCGTGCTGCGCGTGGCCGGGCTGTTCGCGGTCACCACCCGGCCAAAACACACGCCGAGGAAACCGGGTACGTCCGGCAGGCCGAAAGTCCGGACCGCAAAGTCTTTCTCGTCCGCGAAGATCTCCACGATGGTCGGCTGCGCGAGCTCGACCTTGTACTTCGTCACGAGCTCCAGCTTCGCCTTCCGCAGCAGCGCCAGCACGCGGGGCCCGTAGACGGCGACCTCCGGGGCCGCCATGCGCACGACGAAATCCTCGCCACTCAGCGAAGCATACTTCGCCATCGTGTCGCGCAGGGTCACGAGATTGTAGGCCTCGACATCGTAGTCGTCGCGTTCGTGCACCGCCTGCGCGAGCGCCCAGCCCTCCGCCTCCTCGCCGAGCCGCAGAAGGTCGTTCGCGAGCTGGGCCATGGCGGGCTGGTAGGTGGGATCGAATTCCCGCGCCGTCCGCTGATAGGCCGCACCCTCGGCGAAGCGGTACTTGGCCGACAGTTTCTCACCGATGAGAAAGTCCACCCGCGGATTCTGCGACCACGTGCTCAACGCCTTGTCGCGCGCCGCCTTTTCGCCCGCGGGGTCGTTCTTGAGATGCGCAATCACCGCCCGATACGCCCAGGCCTCGGGATGGGTCGGGTTAACTTTCACCGCGGTCTCGAGCACCGTCTCCGCCGACTCGTATTCCTCGGCGTCGATGTGATGGTTCGCGATCTGGATGAGGCTCGGCACGTGGCGCGGGTTGACCTTCAACGCGGCCCGCAACGAGGTCAGCGCCTGCTCGCGATCGCTGCCGGCATACGCGCGACCCCGGCCATAAAGCAGACCGGGATCCCCGGGAACGGCCTTCAGTCCCTCCTCGAAAACCTTGGCCGCGAGGGCGTAGTCGTGCTTGTCGAGGGCCAGACCACCGCGGGCGAGATAGACCTCGCGGTACTTCGGATCGAGCTTCTGCGCCGCGCCAAAAAGCTTGTCGAGGACGTCCTTGGGATCCGCCCCAATTGTCAGGGCCGTGCGGCCAAACACGACCATGTCGGGCGGAGAACGGTAGCTCCAGGCGCTCGCCTGCACGAGCCGGCGGATCTCGTCGAGGCGCTTGGCGGCCTCCTCGGGATGCCCGTTGGCAAAGGCGACGTCGCGGGACAGCCAGCGCAGCCGGATGCTCTGTGAATCGCGGCTGAGGGCCGCGTCCATGGCGACGTAGGCATCGACGTTGTGGCCGAGGGCGAGCTGGGCCTCGATCAGCAGAAGCGCAGCCTCGGTGTTCGCCGGGATCGCGCTCAGCACGGCGGCCGCCGCGTCGATGACCTCCTCGTATTTGCCAGCCAGAAGATCGCGCTGCAGCGGCGCCAAATCGGCGGCACGGACGCTGAGGGCGAGGAGGAGAACCATGCCCCCGGCCAGCGCTCGAAACCACCGGCCCCAGGGATGATGCCCCGGTTCAGGGCGGGTTGAGCTGCGGTGGCCGGTCATGCAATGGGTGGGGTCGTGGGGGGAGACGACAGCGCGCCAGAAGAGACGCACGCGAGGCCAAAGAGTAATGTCGTCCGAAACGTTTTCTCAAGTCCCGCCTGCAATCTATTCACCGACCATTGCCCCAAAGAGGCATCGCACGGCGAAGTCGCAACCAAAGAGACCAAGCCGGTTTGAACAGGAAGGCCGGGAAGAGCGGGAAGTGCTCCAATCCACCGGCTTCCCGACCTCCCCGGTCTTCCTGTTCAAAATCGGCTCTAGAGGGCAAAAGTTTCAGGCGGTGGCGGCGAGCGTGAGCGAGTGGCGCATTGAGTGGGCGGCGACGGGATCGGGACCTTCCTGTTCAATCCGGCTTGGTCCCTCGGGTTGCGGTTTCGCTCGTGAAGCCCACGCCAACACACCCCGACCTCCGGGCACCCCTCTCCAGCCCGATCTATGCATTGGAAACAACCACAGATGGACACAAATGGACACGGATTCAGAGGCGCCGATCCAACACCGGGCGGCTAGAAATCAGGCACACCGTTTGGTGGGCGATGGCCGGGGTCTTCCCCATCTGTGTGCATCTGTGTCCATCTGTGGTTCAACTGCATG
>CANJCM010000147.1 GCA_947472765.1 Opitutia bacterium | reverse complement strand
GCAGGAAAAACATTCACCCTGCAGGAAGTGCAACGCGGCCTCGTCGCGGCGAACCGCGAAGTCTTCGCGTGCGCTCCCACCACGTCCGCCGCAGCCGTGCTGCGCAGCGAAGGATTTTCGACGGCCACCACGCTCGCGGATTTCCTCCAGAACGGCGAAACGAAGCACGGGCCGCGTCTGCTCGGTGCGACCGTGATCGTGGACGAGTCCGGCATCGCGAGCACGCGACAGGGCGCGGAACTGTGCGCGCTCGTGCAAACGCAGGGCGCTCGGCTGATCCTCGTCGGCGACTCGCGCCAGCACAGCGGCGTCGAGGCCGGCGATTTTTTGTCGATCCTCGAAAATCACTCGCGTCTACAAACCTGCGAACTGACCGACATCCGCCGGCAGACCGCGCGCGAATATCGCAGTGCCGTGAAATCGATGGCCCAAGGTCAGGCTCGCGCGGGGCTGGAGGCTCTCGACCGGCTCGGCTGGGTCAAAGAGGACGGTGCCGACTACGTGAAACGTGCCGCCGAACACTACGTCGAAAGCGCCGCGTCAAAGCGCGACGTGATCCTCGTGGCGCCCACGTGGGAGGAGATTAACCGGCTCACCGATGCGGTGCGTGCCGGGCTGAAAAAACGCGGCCTGCTCGGCGAGACCCAGCCCGTCACGGTCGCCGAGCCGCTCAGGTGGACAAAGGCTCAGGCGGAGACGGTCGCGAATTATCGTGCTGGCCATCTACTCACCTTGCATCGACCGCTCCGCGAAGCGCAGCTCCCGGCGGGAGCGACGGTCGAAGTCGTTTCGGTTGGGCGCAGCGGGATTCGCGTGCGCAACGCCCATGGCCTAGAGACCGACGTCTCACCGCGTCGCCATGCCAGGGCGTGGACCGCATCCGCGCCTCGGGTGATCGAACTCGCCACCGGCGATCGCTTGCTCATCCGCCAGAACCATCGCGCTGCCGGTCTCGTCAACGGCGAGGTGCTCACGCTCGCCGCCCGCGATGCGACGGGGACGTGGCAAGCGCACGATAGGTCCGGTCGCGCAAAGGCGATTCCCGCGGACTTCCGGGCATTCACTCACGGCTACGCCGTGACTTCGCACAAAGCCCAGGGCCGGACGTGCGACGAGGTGATTGTGTGCGCCGCGCGACTCGATGCGAAGGCCACCTATGTGGCGTTCTCGCGCGCCCGCCAACAGGCCACCGGCTATACCCCGGACAAGGCGGCGTTGTTCGAGGCACTGCCCGCGACGAACCGGCCCCGCCAGGCCGCGCTCGATGTCTGCACTCCGACCCGCAGCGACCGGCTTCGCTGGGTGCGTAGCGTGGTTGAACGCGTGCGCGAACTGCTAGGGCTTCTTGTTCCGCTCCCGGCGACGCTCGTTCCGATGCCGGCGGTCGTGCTGCCAATAAAGCCGCGCCACGCCATCGGCGAGAGCACCCGTTCTGCCCGGTCACATCATTCGGTGCATCACGCGCCCGCGATGCGGATGCGCTTCTAACCCTTTTCGCACGAACCCCCCATGCCGCTGAAGAACAAATTCCCCGACGTCATAAATCCTAGTCCGGAGCCGGGTTGCTGCACGGTGATCGAAAACGGGCGTTGCCTCATTCTCACCCAGGCAAACGGAGCCACCGAAGGATTTCCCCTGACTTGGCTCTATAGGTGGCAATGGAAAAAGCAGACCACGGACGAGCTGTTGATTCTCACGCTCACCGAACACGAGGTGATGATCCACGGCAAGAACCTCGAACTCATCACCGAACCATTGAGCAAGAGCACCGGCCTTCACCTCAGAGTCAAAGAGGACCGCTATCAAAGCCTGCTTCAACCGGACGCAAATCTGATCACCCACATCACGATAAAACCCAACGCGAACGCTCAATCGATACCTGCATCCTCGGACCAAAGCTAAGTTCAGCAGTCACCGCACTACCTCAAAATCACCACGCCGTTCAAGGACGAGAAATGCCCCACGAAACTCCCTGGAAATTCCAATCATGATAAGGAGAGACGCAATATCCCTAACGCCATTTTGGGCGTTGGGCGGACGCGCCGCGCTGCGGGGCAACCGTTCGAGCTTTATCCGAGCTTCGTTCGAGCAGGGTGGCGCGATGACGGCGGCGCCCTCGAATAACCTCGAATCGGCTCGAATCACCTCGCACGTCCGATGACCCGAAAGCCGTTTCAATCGAAGTTGCGTCCGCACCTGGAATTCATCCGCGAGTGCCGCGCGCAGGAGATGAGCTATCCCCGGATCGCTGCCGAATTGCGGGCCCGCTTCGACCTGTCGGCCGCACCCTCGACCATTTTTGCTTTCGTGAAGGTGCGCGCCCGCCGGCGACCCGTGTTCTCCCTCCCGCCTCGCGAGTCCATGGCGACGCCACTCCGCGTGCCACCCGCCCCAGCCGCAGTCGCGGCGGAAACCGGCCCCCGCGCCGGCTGGCTCTTCTACGATCCCGCCAAACCCCTCGTGAAGGACGCATCATGACTAAACCCACCAAACTCATCGTTTTCTCCTGCGGCGGCAAAGGGGGCGTCGGCAAGACCACCGTCGCCACCGCCATCGCCGATTTCTACGCCACACGCGCGATTCCCGCGACCTTGTTCGACTGTGACACCGAGAACAAGCAACGCGGATCGCTCAGTCACTTCTTCCCCACCGCCACCAAACTCGACATTCGCGCCGAGCGTGGCCTCGACCGGTTTGTCGATACCATGCTGACGGCCGGGACGCCGGTGGCGCTCGCGGATCTCGCGGCGGGATCCGGCCGCGATATGGTCCGCAACGACGACTGGACTACCTCCGAGTTGTTCGAGGAGTTGGGCGCGCGCGGGGTTTCCGACCGGCGGTTTGGAAAATGTCTGGAAATGGTCGTCGCGCCGCTGGTGCGCGACGAACCGGACCAGCTGCGTTACGCGGAAAAAGTTAATGGTCATCTCGCGCGTGCGGGTTACGCGTTGCGCCCCGTGGAGGAGCAGTCGGGGTATCCCGTCTATCGCCTTGTAGCCTTGGTCGGTGGCGTGGCCGGAAATCCGTGCGATCACTCTTGGGATCAATTGTGTGGCGGAAACGAGAGATCGGATCGTGGCGGCCTGCCTGCGTCATCGCTTGAGCGACGTTCGCATCAGACAGGCGCAGATTCATCCCGACGAGTTCCTCCTTACGGTCCGCGACTGCAATCCTGCTGAGGAACTTCAGCCGTGAGTATCATCGCAATTTCTAGCCCGACCATGACTACCCACCATTCGATGCACTTGAAGCTTCCGTCGAACGCTCCGTTTGACGGACCTAACTATCTCACGTCCTTTGTGGGCATTCACGTCCGACCGCTCGCGAGCAAGTTGCGGCTTTTTTGGTTTACAAAATACGGTCGGCCCGGCGCCGGAGAGGTGAAATTTAGGTTTTCGACGGACGACTATGAAGGCATCCGAAAGGACATTGAAGCGATCGAAGGCATGTTTCAGCACGGAGACGATGGCTGTGGAGACTACAATTACGTGGGAGACCTCGGTGGAGAGCGCTTCCTCGCGCCGGGCAGACGTGCGACCGACCAAGCGGCTCGGGCCTTATTAATCTACGAATTCCTCACGGCTAGCGCACGCCTGTTCGTCGATTGCATTGAGCCCGACGGCGCGGGCTGGAAAGCAGAGGAGGAAATCACCTCGAACTACAATCGCGAGACTCCGATGGAGACCTTCCACCATCTTTTCTGCAACATGACCACCGTGCCGACTTGGGCGGCAGTCATCCAGTTGCCCGGACAGCAGCCGAATGCCTTGGGGCCGCTCATGGTCGTTTCGGACCTGGAGTCGCGCGGAATCATGAAAGCCGATTCACGCGTTGCACTCGTCAATCTGCCGCGAATCGTCCACTGAAGCAGACTACTCTACTCTGGAGGGACTGCGCGTGGGCCGCTCGAGCTACCTGCGCTGATATTTTTCAAAGAGTCGCTGAAAGAACGCCACGACCCTCGCTTCGCCCGCTTCGCCATCCAATTCGGCCCCGCCGAATCGGAAGATCTCATAGCCGGCAAGCTTCAGGTCGCGGTCCGCGGAAACCATTTCCGCATATCGTGCGGGCGAAGCGTGATCGCCATCGGCATAGTGCTGCTTGCCGTCCACTTCGATCACGATTCGGTGCAGGTGGGAAAGCAGGATGAGGAAATCCATCCGCTGCCGGGGCAACAGCTGGTTGCCCCGGCGCTCGCGTTGCGTATAGGGATCGTAGTGGAGATAGACCTGCGGCACGAGAGCCGGCAGGCCGCCGCCCAAGGAATCGAGGCTGCGAAAATAGGTCCGGAAAAGCAGTTTCTCCGGTGGTGATGCAAGCGACTGCGCGAGGCGCTTGTAGAGGGATACAGCGGTCTCCCGCACCGCGGGATTGAGACCGTTCTTCCGCGCCCACCATGCCACCAAGTCAGTCCAGAGTAACCCACGGCTGGGAATGGGATCATCGAAGACGAGGCAGAATTCCTCGTTGCGCACGATCTTGATGTCGTTGCTCACGGCGTCGATGAGCACAAGTTCCGGCTTCGGCCCGTTGGCCGCGAAGATCAGGTTCTTCGCCTTGCCTCAAGCGGAAATGGCACGAGCGAATGGACGTTCGCGGCCTCAAATCCCGGTGTGCCTGCGAACGGATCAACTACGCGACGTTCGCCGGCTGGGTGGCGAAGGCCGGTCGCGGAGCGGTGGCGAAGCGCCCCGTCCAGTTTGCGGAGGTGCGGATGCCCTTTGTCGTGCCGGGTGCCGGCGCGGATGAGCGGCTCGAAGTGCGCTTCCCGGATGGCACCACGTTGCGCGGGACCCGCGTGACGGAGTTGGTCGCGTTGGTGCGGGCGCTGCGCGCGTAACGATGCTCGCGTTCCCGGCCGCGATTCGAATCTACGTGGCGGTGCAGCCCGTGGACATGCGCAAATCCTTCAACGGACTGTGGAGTGCCGTGAGCGAACGACTGCACGAGGATCCGAAAAGCGGAGCCCTGTTCGCCTT
>CANJCM010000146.1 GCA_947472765.1 Opitutia bacterium | reverse complement strand
CAAGCACGGCCAGCACCTCGGGTTCGACCGCGAGCACAACCGCAATTATCCGCTGACGAACCTGCTCCTCTCGATGCTGCACCGCATGGGCATCGAACAGGACAAGTTCTCGTCCTCGACCGGCACGATGCGCGGCCTCGAGATGACCTAAGGAGATTCCGCTGCGCGGAATCTCTAACTGGGCGGCCTCCGGGCCGC
The DNA here is from genome assembly GCA_947472765.1 of Opitutia bacterium. GTDB lineage: Bacteria > Verrucomicrobiota > Verrucomicrobiia > Opitutales > Opitutaceae > ER46. Next base: position 4,884 of record CANJCM010000146.1, on the reverse strand, counting down.
CCTTTTTTTGGCTCGGCGGACGAAAGCCAAGTGCCGATTGCCGAATGGCGAGTGCCGAGCTTGTCGCGGGTGGACCGCGTGGGTGGAGGTCCCAGCCGCTCAGAACCCAGAACTCAGAATCCGGAACCCAGAACGCCGAACTCCAAACCCCAAATTCGGCGCGTTCGCGCGCCGAATTCGGCACTTGGCATTCCGCACTCGCCGCTCCGAACTCGGTTCTTCGCGTCACCGCCCATGCCCGCCAACGTTGTCGTCCGTGATCTTTGGAAGCGCTACGGGGACGTGGCGGCGGTGCAGGGAGTAAGCTTCACCGTCGAGGCCGGCGAAATTTTTGGCCTGCTGGGTCCCAATGGCGCCGGCAAAACGTCGACGATCGAGTGCCTGGTCGGACTGCGCGATCCGGACGGCGGCGAAATCGAAATCGACGGCCTGCATGCGCAACGGCAGATGCGCGCGGTGAAGGAGCGGATCGGCGTGGCCCTGCAAACGACCGCGCTGCAGGACAAAATTACGCCGCGCGAGGCGCTCCATTTGTTTGGCGGCTTTTATCAGCATCCGATTCCCGCGGCGGAGTTGCTCGTGCGCTTCGGGCTGGAGGAAAAGGCCGACGCCCGCTTTGAAACTTTGTCCGGCGGACAACGGCAGCGGCTGGCGCTGGCGCTGGCGTTTGTGAACCGGCCGGCGGTGGTGGTGCTCGACGAGCCCACGACGGGTCTCGATCCGCAATCACGGCGCGAACTGCACGCGCACATCCTGCAGTTGAAGCGCGACGGCTGCACCGTGCTGCTCAGCACGCATCAACTGGAGGAGGCGGGACAACTCTGCGATCGAGTCGCCATCATCGATCACGGCCGGATCGTCGCCACCGGATCGCCGCACGAACTGATGGCGCGGGCCGGTGGCTTGCAGACGCTGACGCTGGTCGCGGTGCCGCCGCTGCCAGCCGCGTCGCTGGCGGGGTTGCCCGGCGTCGCCTCGGTCGAGCCGGCGGGTTCCGCAGTGCAACTGCGCAGCCGCGATGTCGCGGCCACGCTCACTGGTCTGGCGGCGCTGCTGCGGGAGCAGGGTTCCGAGATCGTCGACCTGCAGGTCCGGCGCGCTTCGCTGGAGGATGTGTTCCTCGAGACGACGCGCGCCCCGAAGAAGCCGGCCGCATGAACGGCGCCTGGCAGCATCTCGTGGTTTCGCTCCGGCTGCACTTCCGGAACCGGATGGCGCTGCTCTACGGCTATCTGTTTCCGCTGATCTTCCTCGTGGCTTTCTGGGTGCTCTACCGGCACGAAAAAATTCCCCTCCTGCGGCACATGGGTGAATTGCTGACGGTGAGCGTGCTCGGGGGAGCCTGCTTTGGCCTTCCCACCACCCTCGTCAGCGAACGCGAGCGCGGGGTGTGGCGACGGTACCGGCTCACACCGGTGCGGACGTGGGTCGTCGTGTCGAGCACGGTGGTCGTGCGTTACCTCATCGTCCTCACGGCGGGTCTGCTGCAACTCGGGGCCGCGTTCGCGCTGGGCATTACGGCGCCGGAACACCCGCTCGCGCTGGCGATCGCGTTCAGTGCGGTCGCCTTTGCCTTCATTGGACTCGGTCTCGTGCTTGCGACGCTGGCCGACAACGTTCCGGCCGTGCAGGCGCTGGGGCAGTGTATTTTCCTGCCGATGCTCATCATCGGCGGCGTGGCCGTGCCGCTCGCGAGCCTCCCGGATTGGGCGCTGCATGTTTCCGCGTTTTTCCCGGGGCGGTATGCGGTCGAGGCCCTGCAGGCCGCCGTGACTGGGCGCGGGCTCGCGGGGATGCGTTTCAGTCTGCTGGCGCTGGGTCTCATTGGCGCCGCGGGCTGTCTGGCCGGGGCGAAGTTGTTTCGCTGGGACGCGCAGCAGCGCTTCATGCGCCGCGGGGGCAAGGGTTGGATCGCCGTGGCGTTCGCGGCGTGGCTGGCGGTGGGGGCTCTCGCGGAGTGGCGTGGAAGAATCGCGTTGCCCGCCGATGCCGTGCCGAAGCCGGCCGCGCCCGCCCCGGCGCCGACCCCGGCTCCATTACCGGTCATCCCGGCTCCGACTCCGGTCGCGCCGCCCACACCGCCGGCCCCGCTCACGGGCTGGCAGACGATGACCGACAAAGACCTCGATGCGCTGGATTACCACGTGCCGCCGGACGAAGGCATCGTTTCGCCGTTTGCCCCGCCGGATGACGAACCGACGGATTATGTCGGGGCGCAGGTGGCGGCGGTCCGCAACAAGCTCCCGACCTGGCCGCCGGGAGACGAGGCGGATGACGTACAGGCGGTGCGCAATCTCCTCTACGTCGCGGGCGTGCCCGATGCGGTGCAACTGCCGGTCGAGCGTTACGTGCCTGGCGTGGTGTTCGAGTACCTCGTGCAGCGCTACCCGAAGGACAAGCTGGTCAAGATTCTCACCTGGATCGCGCAACATCCCGAGGACGGATCGGTGATCGATGACATCTCCGATCTCGGAGTCGACGGGACCGCGGGCGATCCGTTCGTCGTGCGAGAGCGGGCCTATCTTTACGCGATCAAGTACATCATGAGGCTGACGGGACGGAAGGCGTAGAACTGAATTGCGGACTCGCTCAAGGCGCCAGGTCCGCGCGGCTCACGATGCCGTTGTGGAAGACGACCTCACTCTCGTCGGCATTCGACGGGCGGCGTCGGCCCGAACTGGTGCCAACGGCGACGGGCCCGATGCCGGTGCCCAGGGAAATGCCGGAGTTGCCCAGGGCGTTGCCGAGACCGCCGGATTTCCGATAAACCCATACCTCGTCGCTGGCGCGATTGATGATCTCGCTGGGTTTGCCGAGCGCCATCTCAACCATCTCGGGCGTCATGCCCGGTTTCGCCTGTCCGCTCAGCACCGCTTCCTGGACCTCGAGCGGCCATGACTCGTACTGGGCGCGGCCTGAGTCGATCCGGGACATGGGCGAGGCCGTGCAGCCGGCCAGAAGGAGGAGAAGCGACAGGACCAAGCCGACGTGGCGGCGGGAGGAAACGAGGTTCTTGGTTTTCATGGCGCGAGAGAGAACGGTGAACGGAGGACAGGCGGGCGCCCGGACGGTGCCATCAAAGATCCACGTGAAGGGTCGTCGCGGTCCCGGCCAAAGTTGCGCCCGGAGAAAGAACTTGCCGCCAAATTTTCGCGGCCCCGATACTTGCTACCCATGAAAAAAGTGCGTCTCGGAATCGTCGGCTTGGGCAACATCGGCAAGTTCCACACGGGCTACCTGCTCGACAGGAAAATCTCCCGTTGCGAGCTGACGGCCGTCAGCGACGCATTTGCCCCGGGCCTCGAGCCTTTCAAGGGGAAGCCCGGCCTCAAGACCTTCTCCAGCGTCGATGAGATGATGAACTCGGGCGAGATCGACGCCATCGTCATCGCCACGCCGCACTATCTGCACACCACGATCGGCATCGATGCGCTCAAGAAGGGCCTGCACGTCATGGTGGAAAAGCCGGTCTCGGCCCACAAGGCGGACGCCGAGCGTCTCTTTGCCGTGGCGGCGCAGCATCCGAAGCAGGTGTTTGCGGGCATGTTCCAGATGCGCGTCGAGCCGCGTTACCTGAAGATCCGAAAGCTGATTCAGAGCGGCGAACTCGGCGACCTCGTGCGAATCAACTGGATCATCACGGACTGGTTCCGCACCGAGGCGTATTACGCGAGCGGCGGCTGGCGGGCGACGTGGAAGGGCGAGGGCGGCGGCGTGCTCTTGAACCAGTGCCTGCACCAGCTCGATATGCTCCAGTGGCTCTGCGGGATGCCGGCGCGCGTGCGCGGCTTCTGCCAGCTCGGCCGCTATCACAACATCGAGGTCGAGGATAACATCACGACGTATCTCGAGTGGAAGAACGGCGCCACCGGTGTATTCATCTCCTCGACCGGCGAGGCCCCGGGTACCAACCGCTTCGAACTCTGCGGCACCCGCGGCAAGCTCGCCGTCGAGAACGACAAGATCACCTTCACGCGCAATGATGCGGACATGATCGAGTTCAGCCGCAACTCGAAGAGCGCCTTCGCGAAGCCCGAGGTCTGGAACATCGACATCCCGTTCACGCCGTCGCCGAACCCGCACGCGGTGCTGATGCAGAACTTCGTCGATGCGATCCTCGACGGCACCCCGCTGATTGCCCCGGGCACCGACGGCATGGGCTCGGTCGAGCTCGCCAACGTGCTGCTCTACTCGTCGCTCATCAACCAGACCGTCGAGTTGCCGATGGACAGCGCCGCCTGGGAAAAGAAGCTGAACCAGCTCATCGCCGAGTCGCGCCACGAGAAGAAGGTCGTCCAGACCACGGGCGACGACTTCACCAAATCGTTTAACCGCTGAGTCGCGGACGTGACGCGGGCGTGGCCGAGCCACGCCCCTACAAAAGCGTCAGCGAGTGCCACCCGGCAAAAGTTCTTCGTTCCAATCCCACCGTCAGGTACCCTTCCCTATGGAAAAAATCGCAATTGTCGGCTGTGGCCTCGTGGGCCGCGCCTGGGCCATGGTTTTCGCCCGGGCCGGACATCCGGTGAAACTTTTCGACAGCGCCCCCGGGGCGGCGGACAAGGCCGTCAGCCTCATTTCCCAGGGCCTCGAGGAACTGAATCGCGTTGGCCTGATCACCGAGCCGGCGGCCACGGTGATGACGCGGGTCAGCACCGCAGCGACGCTCGCCGAAGCCGTGGGCGACGCCGATTACGTCCAGGAGAGCACGCTGGAAAAACTCGAAATCAAACAGGAGGTTTTTCGCCAGCTCGATGCCGCGGCGCCGGCGAACTGCATTCTCGGCAGTTCGACTTCGACGATTCAGACCTCGCGTTTCACCGAGGGACTCAAGGGCCGTCACCGCTGTCTCGTGGCCCATCCGGTCAATCCGCCGCACGTCGT
>CANJCM010000145.1 GCA_947472765.1 Opitutia bacterium | reverse complement strand
TCTGTCCCAGAATCGCAGCTTCCCTCCGGCTCGGTCGTTTCGAGTTCGTTTTTTTCACACCCTGCCTTCTGGCAGGTTTGAACCGCGCGACCGAGCCACTCTTTTGCCAGCCCTATGGGATGGCTGTGATTTGAAAACTGAAATTTGAGGTGCACCGGCTGGGATTTGGGTGGTGCCGTCTGGAAGCAATCTTGGCCATCCAGGGTAAACCTCCGCGGCTCCGCGTGAGCCCAAACCGGACCGGGAAAAGTTTCCCCGCGATTAACCGTCGATCGCTGCAACTTTGACCCCAGATCCCGTGTGTTAGCTGCATGCATGTCCTGCGCTCGAGAATTTTTACGGCTTCCCGGTTCACCCGCTGGCTTGTCCGGCTGCTGCCCGGGTGGCTCCTGATCGCGACTGGGATGGCGCAGGACGCATCGGTCCCGCCGCCGAAGGATGAATTTGGTTCGCTGGTGACGCTCGCACCCTTCGTCGTCAGCGGGAAGTCGCTCGCCATCTCAATCTATGCCCGCACCGCTGCGGACCGGCGGTACGGAGAGCATTTCGCCGGGGCGGTCGTGAAGGTCGTCCATGAGGCGGTGACCGAATCGACTGGCCGGGGACTCGTGATCATCGGCGCGAAGGGCGAGCCGCACCCGACGCTGGTGTTTGGAAAATTCCTCGCCCTCGCACGCGACGGCAAACTCGACCCCGCTGTCGCGGCCCGCGGACCTGAGGTTTCCGCCATGGTGGACCGCTGGATGCAGAATCTCAGCCACGGCGGCCGACATGAGGAGAAGGATGGCGAGGGGAACGATTTCGACTTCGAGCAAATCTTCACCGCCTTGCCCCTGCCGCTGGCGGGCGTCGGCGCGAAACTCTATCAAATCGCCTGGGAGGAGAAATTCGACGAGCGCAGGGTGGAGACGAAGTTGCGCGCCCTGCGGCCGGGGGATTTGGAACTGCGCGATCGATTCAAAGCGTACGAATGGGTTTTCTACCTGCCGCCGAAAGGCGCGTTCGATCGGGTGCTCAACGATCTTGTCGCCGCCGCGCTGCAGCAGGAGGACGTCGGAGTCTTCACGCGCGTGGTGGCCCGGGGTGCGCTGGTCGTCCTCAAACCGAAAATTCGCCGGACGATCGAGGCGATGCGCCAGGGCCTGATGTTCATGACCGTGGTCCAGACGCAGACCACCGCGAGCGAAGAGGACGTCGGGGCGCTGACCGCGGCCTACATCGAAGTCATGATCCCATTCGTGCCTGAGGAAAAGAAGCCGCCCGGTCGCACCGAGCACGAACGAGCCGTCAACGCCGTGCGGGCCCAGCTCACGAAGAACGCCGAAGAGCCGAAGGAGTCCACCGACTCCGCGACCGAGGGCCTGTTCGTGAAGTGGAGTCACTCCGCGAAACTCTGACGGCCAGCGAATATACTGAGGTCACACTTGAGGGGTTGGCCGCGATTTCATCCTGCTCATCCTGTCATCCTGTCCAAACGCCTGGGTTCGCCTCCGCGTGAGGCCGACGAGCCCTGATAATCCGGCTTCCCGTCCGCGCCTGAACCCGCACACTCCGCCGGATGAAGTCACCCCTCTTCCTTGGATTATTGCTGGTCGGCCAGAGCGTTTTCGCGCAGCAGACCGGTCGCGAGGTGTTCGCTGTGAGCTGCGCGCCGTGTCATGGCACGGACGGCAACGGCGGCGAACTCGGGCCCGGCATCTCGGCGCGCGTGCCGATGCGCAGCGATGACGAACTGCGCACCGTTTTCCGCCAGGGCTTTCCTGCGTCGGGCATGCCGCCGGCACCGACGCTGTCCGATGCGGACACCGCCAAGCTCATTGAATTTCTCCGCACGCTGAAGCCCCGTGAAGGCACGGCGCCGGTGCGGTCCACGATTAGTGCCGGCGGCCAGTCGTTTGCCGGCCTCATTCTCAACCAGAGCCTGTTCGATCTCCAGTTGCTCGGCGACGACCACAAACTGCACCTCTTCCGCAAGGATGGCGCGGCCTGGCGCAAGGTGACGTCGCAGACCGACTGGACCACCTACAACGGCGGTTACGCCGGCAGCCGCTACAGTCCGCTCACCCAGATCAATGCGGGCAACGTCGCCTCGCTCGCGCCGAAGTGGACGTTCACGGTGAAGAACACTGGGAATCTGCAGGGCACGCCCGTGGTGGTCGATGGTGTGATGTACGTCACTGCTGCCAACGAGTGCTATGCCATCGATGCCGGCTCGGGCCGCGAAATCTGGCACTATCAGCGTCCGCGCACCAAGGGTCTCATCGGCAACGCGTCCGGTGGCATCAACCGCGGCGTCTCGGTGGTCGGCGATCGGTTGTTCATGGTCACCGACCATGCCCACATCATCGCGCTCAACAAGACGACCGGCTCCCTCCTCTGGGACACCGAGATGGCCGACTGGCGCCAGAATTACAACGCGACCGGCGCTCCGCTCCCGGTCGGCAATCTCGTCATCACCGGCACGTCGGGCGGTGACGAAGGCGTGCGCGGTTTTGTCGCAGCGTATGATCAGACGACCGGCAAGGAAGTCTGGCGCTTCTGGACGACGCCGAAGCGCGGCGAACCCGGCTCGGAGACCTGGCAGGGCAAGGGCATCGATCATCCGGGTGGCACCACGTGGATGACGGGTACCTACGATCCGCAGCTCGACACGCTTTACTGGACGGTCGGCAATCCCTGCCCTGACCTGTACGGCGAGGATCGGCTCGGCGACAACCTCTACACTGACTCGGTCGTCGCGCTGAATGCGAAGACGGGCCAGCTCAAGTGGCACTTCCAGTTCACGCCCCACGATGTGTGGGACTACGACGCGCAGGAGACGCCCGCGCTGATCGACGCCGACTGGCAGGGCAAGCCGCGGAAGCTCCTCGTGCAGGCGAACCGAAACGGGTACTTCTACGTCTTCGATCGCACCAACGGAGAGTACCTCCTCGGCCAGCAGTACGTGAACAAGATCACATGGGCAACGGGCCTCGATCCGAAGGGCCGCCCGCTGCGTGCGCCGAACATGGAGCCGACGCTCGAAGGCCGGCTGGTTTATCCGGCCCTCGTCGGCGCGTCGAACTGGTACTCCACCTCCTACAACCCGATCACGAAGCTCTATTACGTTCAGACGAACGACATGGGCGGCATCTTCACCAAGGTCCCGATGGAGTGGGAGGCCGGCAAACGCTTCATGGGCGGCTCTTACGTCCCGGCACCGGGCGCGCAACGCGTCCTCCGCGCGATCGACATCACGACCGGCAAGGTGGTCTGGACGCTTCCGCAGGTCGGCACGGTCGAGTCGTGGGGCGGCGTGATCAGCACCGCGGGCGGTGTGGTAATCTTCTGTGAGGACAGCGGTGCGCTGATGGCGGCGGATGCGAAGAGCGGCAAGCCGCTCTGGAGCTACCAGACGAATGCGCTCTGGAAGGCGTCGCCGATGACGTACGTCTTCGACAACAAGCAGTACATCGCGGTGGCGGCCGGACCGAACATCATGGCGTTTGCCGCGCCGTGAGCGCGCGCGGTGCGCGCGCTCACATCTGAGATTTGAGATCTGAGATTTGAGAACACGCGGTCGTGCGTGTGTCTCGGAGCGCGAGTAGCGCCGGTTTCCGATCGGCGAAAGCGTCACGTTCGTCGTAAGACTCTTCGCCGGTCGAAGACCCGCGCTACTTTCGATCCGCGCCCAGACCGGCTCACGCGGAGGTATCTTTCAAACCTCGCCCGCCCACTCCACGTTCTCGCGCGCCTGCTTGGCCTGGAACCCCAAACCTTGCTCGTTACGTAATCCTTGGATTTCGAAACTGGCTTGGTAGCCCGCTGCGTGAGCAGCGGGACAGCATTGAGCGCAGCAATGAAGGAGTTCCTGTCCTCACGGACAGGGCTACGCCAATCCGCTTAATTTCGGAATCCAAGTATTACGTGAGGTGCAAGGGCTGCTGCGAATCCTGTCCATCCTGACATCCTGTCCAGAGGATTGGACCGTGCGTTCGGAATCGCTGTTCGCCGCTACTCGAGCCACTTACTCGAGCTTAGGCTTGCTGCGCGGAGTCGCCGTGACGCGGGCCGTGGCCCCGGTTTACGCGTCGTACCGATAGCCGACGCCGTGAACCGTCGCGATCGGGTCGGCGGCTCCAGTCCCGCTGATCTTCTTCCGCAGCTGCGCGACGTGCTGGTCGAGGGTGCGCGTCGTGCCGAAGTAATTCACGCCCCACACGAGGTTGAGCAACGTGTCGCGCAGCAGCACTTCGCCGGGCCGCGCGGCGAACACCTCGGCCAGCCGGAGTTCGCGGGCGGTGAGTGCGACTGACGCGCCGCCGACCGTCGCCGTGAATTTCCTCCGATCGATTTCCGCGCCACCGAGCCTGAAGATCGGCGGGAGTTCCTGTGCCGCCGGCTGTCCGGCCGTGGCGCGGGACCGGCTGCGACGGAGCACAGCCTCGATGCGCGCGAGCAGTTCATGAACGCCGAAGGGCTTCGTCACGTAGTCGTCGGCGCCGAGCTTGAGTCCGACAACCTTGTCGACCTCCTCGCCCTTCGCGGTCAGGAACACGACCGGTACCGTCGCGCCGCGCGCCCGCAGTTCGCGGCACACATCGTAGCCGCTCGCCTTGGGCATCATGACGTCGAGCAGCACGAGATCGAATTTCTCCTGCGGAAACAGCTTCAGCGCCTGCGCGCCGTCCGTGGCGGCGGTGACGGCGTAGCCTTCGCTTTCGAGCGTGGCGACGAGTCCCTGCCGGATGTTCGCGTCGTCTTCGGCCAGTAGGATGCGGGCGATCATCGGGTGGGTGACTGGCGGCCGAACGGGTCGGGATGGATCGGGACGCGGGTCATGGCACTTCGAGGATAAACTCGGCGCCGCCGCCGTCGCGGGGTTCGTAACGCAATTCGCCACCGAGCCCGCGCGCGAGCTGGCGCGCGATGCTGAGGCCCAGACCGAGGCCGCCTTTCTCCGCCGTCAGGGTTTCGTCGACGCGGTGGAATTTATCGAAGATCTGCGCGCGATGCCCGGCGGGCACGCCGGGTCCGCGATCGAGGACGCGCACGATCACGCCGCCGCCGGGCCGCGCTGCTGCCGCGACGGTGACCTCGCCACCGGCGACCGCGTACTTGCAGGCATTATCGATCAGGTTGAGGACGATCTGCTCCAGGGCATCACGGTCGGTCGTCGCAGGGAGCGGCTCTTCGGGCAACACGCGCTGGAGGACGAGCCCGGCGTCCGCGAC
>CANJCM010000144.1 GCA_947472765.1 Opitutia bacterium | reverse complement strand
TTCGCCGTGCTGGAGCGCGAGGTGTCCGGCTTTGCGATCCGCGCGCACTGCCTGCACAACGAGATGTATCATTTCACCTCGAACCGGCCGGATGGAGCGGGCTTCGCGGCCTGTGCGGAGGGGATGGCCGCGGCGGCGTGCGGCCGGCGCGTGTGGATCAAGGGGCACGGGACCGGCACGCTCGAGGCCGGAAGGCTCGAGGCGGAGGCCCTGGCACGGGCGTTTCCCGGTGCGCCGCTGGTTTCGTGGAAAGGATCGCTGGGCCACACGCTCGGGAGCTGCGGGCTCGTGGAGCTGGCGCTCACCCTGGCGGCCCTGCGCGACGGCACGATTCCCGGCACGGTCGGCACGAGCGGACCTTGTTTCACGGATACGGTGGCGACGTCCCCGTTCGCCGCCGGCGAATTCGATGCCGCGGTGCTCACGAGCAATGCCTTCGGGGGCGCGCACGCCGCCATGCTGCTGACCCATGAATAGCCGTCGTCATCCCTGATGCAGCGCTACCTTCATTACCTCCGGGTCGAGCAGCCGCCCGCGGCTGAGACGGCGGTCGGGGCGCGCGAGCGGCTCGGGGCGCGCTTTCCGCGCGGGGCGGCGCGGCGGATGACGCATCTGGGGATGCTGCTGGGCGCGGCACTCGAGGGCTTGGCCGTGACGGAGGAAGACGCGGTCGTCTATGCCACGACCTTTGCCGAAACACGCGCGTTGGAGGACTTCCTGGCCAGCTTTCCCGCGGCGAGCCCGCTGCTCTTTCAGACTTCCATTCACCCCGGTGGCATCCAGCAGGTGCTCATCGGCCTGCAGCAGCCGGTCACCCGACTCTGGCCGCTCGCCGGCCGGTCCCGGCTGGTCGAGCAGGCGCTGTTGACCGCGCTGCTCGAACCCGCCGCCCGCGTCGTCCTGGTGGGCGGCGAGGAGCGCGGCACCTGGCTGCTCGAGCAGAAGCTGGCGAACGATCGGGCCTTTGCCTTCGCCCTGCTCCTGACCCACGAGGCCGCCGGTTCGCTGGGCCGGGTGACGCTCGACGTGACCGCGGGCGCGGGCCCGGAAGTTCCGCCGACGCCCGCGCCGACGCTGGCGGGATTCGCGGACGCCCTCGCCGTTCGACAGGGGCTCGGCTGGCGGGGTGTCGACGGCAACTGGCAGCTGGAGGTGCGATGAGCAGTCCGGTGCAACTCTCGCGGACCGCGGGGCCCTCGTGGGGCTTTGCCTTCCTCGCCTCGGCGCAGCGGTGGGTGCCCGACTGGTTGCTGCGTCCAGCGCTCAAGGCCGGGACGTGGGTGGCGGTCGCGCGCATGCCGGCGCAGCGTCGATATTCGCGGGAGTTTCTCTCGTTCGTGCTGGGGCGCCCCGCGGGCCTCCTGGATGTGTGGCGTCACTTCTTCGCCTTTCTCGAGTTGATGATGATGCGTCTCCGGCTGGCGGGCGGAGGCGCGCCGAATTGCGCGCTGGCGCCGGGGGAGGGCCGCGAGTTTGAGGACCTGTTGGAGTCGGGAGAGCCGGCGCTTTTCGGCACCTTTCACTTCGGGCACTCGGATTTGCTGGGCTTCCTGCTGGGGGCGCGCAGACGCCGGGTGGCGATGATCCGGTTGCGGGTGGAAAATTCGCCCGACCTCGAGCAATTCTCCCGGCAGTTCGGCCGTTGGGTGTCGTTCATCTGGGTGAACGAACCCGCCAATCTCCTTTTTGCGGTGAAGACCGCGATCGACGAAGGGGCCTCTCTCGCCATGCAGTGCGATCGTCAGGAATACGCGGCTCGCACCGAGGATTTTCAGTTCCTGGGGGAGCGGCGGATCTTTCCCTTCACGATCTATCACCTCGCCTGCCTCTTCAATCTGCCGGTCGTCTTCTGCCTCGGACTGCCGGACGGGCGTGGCGGGACGAGCGTGCTTGCCTCACCGGTGTTCCGGCCCGACGGCGGGACGCGCGAGGAAAATCTCCAGCGGGCCCGCGATCATTTTCAGGCGGTCCTCACACGGCTGGAAGGCCTGGTCCGGCGATACCCGGTGCTGTGGTTCAACTTTCGTCCGCTGAACCCGGTGGCCGGGCCGACGCGCCGATTGTCGGCAACCCCGCCGGTCGCGGAGGGTCGATCCTGAACCGCGCCAGCGGAGACAATGTCGTTTTCGACCACTCACATCGTCGTGCTGCCCAGCTACAACACCGGCCCGCGCCTGCGGGAGGTGATTGCGCAGGTGTTGGAGTATTGGCAGCCGGCTTTGGTGGTGATTGACGGCAGCACGGATGGCAGCGAACGCGCCGTGCTCGAACTCGCGGAGACCGAGGCGGGGCTGTCCGTGATCGTGCTGCCGAAGAATTCCGGCAAAGGGGCGGCATTTCTCGCGGGCGCCCGCGCCGCCGTGGCCCGCGGCTACACTCACGCTCTCGCGATGGACGCCGACGGCCAGCACCCGGCCGCGAAGATTGCGGACTTCATGGAAATCTCGCGCCAGCAGCCGGACACGCTCGTGCTCGGCCGGCCGATCTTTCCGTCCAACGTGCCGCCGGAACGGCTCCATGGCCGGAAGATCAGCGTCGCCCTCGTGCGCTGGGCCCTTCTCGGCGCCGGGATCGACGATCCCCTGTATGGCTTCCGCGTTTATCCGCTGCGGCCCCTGCTCACGGTGCTCGGGCCTCGCCGCACGGGCCGCCGCTACGACTTCGATGCCGAGGCGGCGGTGCGGCTGTGCTGGTCGGGCATTCGACCGGTCAACGTGCCGGCGCCGGTGCGCTATCTCTCGCGGGCCGAGGGTGGGGTCTCGCACTTCCATTACGTGCGGGACAATCTCACGCTCGCCCGCATGCACCTTTCGCTCCTCGTCGAGGTGCTGGCCCGGGTGCCGGAGGTCTTGCGTCACCGCCGGGAGTGGGCGGCCGCGCAAGCCCGCGCCGAGTCCACGTCGGAGGTCCTTGCCAACTTGGATTCCGAAATTGGCTTGGTAGCCCGCTGCGTGAGCAGCGGGACGACTTTAGACGAAGCGATGGAGAAATCCCTGTCCTCACGGACAGGGCCACGCCGAACCGTTTAACTTCGGAATCCAAGACCAATGCGACCTAGTGCGGCGGAGCGGCAACCCAAGGGGACCAAGCCGGATTAAACAGGAAGGCCGGGAAGATCGGGGAGCGGTCCAATCCACTCACTTCCCGAACTCTCCGATCTTCCTGTTCAAAGTCCTCCGGAAAATGAGCGATTCGAGAATCCAGCAGTGCATTGATCGCCCGTCGACCGACGGTCGACGCGGGCGGGTGTGGCCTGGGCTGGTGGCCGTCCTGCTGATCGCCGGAACGGCGGCGCTGCAAGCCGCGGACGAAGCCAGTCTGATTGCGCCCGAGCACCGGCTCGTGCCGGAGACTCCGGCGTGGCGGGAGCTCGGCGAGCGCTTCCAACGCCGCGGCGATGTCGTGGCGGATTTCGAGGAGCAGCGTCACTTCCCGTTTCGCGCCGAACCCGTCGTGTTGCGCGGGGAGGTGCGCGTGTCCGCGCAGCGCGGGCTCAGCCTGCATTACACCGCGCCGCAGGAACGCACGGTGATCATCGATGCGGACGGAATGTTGCTGCGCGAAGCGACGGGAGGGAATTCCGCGCCGCCGGATCCGCGCGCGAACCTGGCGAACGCGGCGCTTCTTCACGTGTTAAACCTGGATTTTTCGGCGCTGGTGGCCGGGTATGAACTCTACGGCCGGATCGACGGCGAAACCTGGTCACTGGGCCTCGTGCCCCGCGACCCCGCCGTGCGCCGGGCGATCGGCAACATCCTGGTTTCCGGGGCGGGGGAGAGCGTTCGGCGGATCGAACTGCGCCGCAGCGCGCGCCAGCACATCGACATTGCCATCGACGCCCCGCGCGCGACGCCGGCGTTCACGGGCGAGGAAGCCGCGCGCTTTTTCCGATGAAGCCGGGCCGCAACAGCGCTCCGCCCCGCGCGGCTGTGGTCGTGGTACTGGCGGGCGGGTTCATGTCCCGGATCGAATGACTTTCCGCCGGCGCCGCCTCCTCGGTCTGACCGTGCTGGCGCTGTGCGCGCTGGCGGGCGGCACGTGGCTGGCACGCTTGGACTACGCGGCGCGAATCTCGACCGACGTGCTGGATCTGATTCCGGCCAACGACCGCGACGCGGACCTCTCCACGGTGCGCGAGCTGGCGAGTCAGGCCGAGGCGCGGACGATGCTCTTCGTCCTGACCGGCCCGGGCGGAGCGCCGGCGCCGCGGGAAATTGCGCAGCGCTTCGCGGCCGAACTCACGCCGGCCGCCGGCTTCGCGCAGGCGTTGGCGGTGGCGGATCCCGCGTGGCGCGATGCGCTCGGCCGGGAACTCTTCGAGCAACGTTTCCCGCTGCTTTTTCCCGGCTGGCTGCACGAACAGCCACCGGGGAATCTCGCCCGCGGCGTGGCGGAGCGACTCAAGGCCTTCCTCGAAACACCCGCCGCCCTGGCCTACCAGGATCTCGTGCCGCAGGATCCGCTGCTCTTGCTTCCGCACACCCTGTCACGCCTGCAGGCCGGCCTCGCGCTGGTGCAACCGGGCGACGCCGCCGCCGCGAGCGGATTAATCTGGGCGCAGCTGGCCGTCTCGCCGTTGAGCGAGGCGGGACAGAAGCCGATCATGGCCGCGATCGAGCGGGCGACCGCGAAGGTCCGCGCGGGTTTTCCGGGACTCCAGGTGGCGTTCACGGGCGTGAACCGCTTTGCGATGGCAAGTCGCGCGCGGATTGAACGCGAGGTTTCGTGGCTCAACGCCTTCTCGCTCGCCGCGGTGCTCGCGGTGGCGTGGATCTTCATTCGCGGGGTGCACCGGGCGCTCCATTTGCTGCCGGTGGTGGGTTTCGCGGTTTTGGGTGCATGGGTCGCGACCACGGCGGCGTTCGAACGCGTCCACGTCATGGTCTTTGCGCTCGGTGCGCTGCTGACCGGCGTGGCCATCGACTACGGGTTCTATCTCTACATGCAGCCGCCCGCGACGCCGGACGAAGACTACTGGCGCAAGGTCGGCCGCCTGGCGAAGCCGCTGCTGGCGAGTTGCTTCACGACCGTGACGGGGTTCGCGCTGCTGCTCTTCTCGGAGCTGCCGATGATTCGGCAACTCGGCGTCTTTGTGGGCGCGGGACTGCTCTGCGCCCTGGCGGCGGCCGTGATTTACTTTTCCACGCTGCGCAACGCGTTCCTGGAACCGCGCCGTTTTCGAAGTGGGGTAGGCCTCGCCGCGCCGATGCGTCGGCGGTGGCGCGTGATCCTGGGCGTGTGCTGGCTCGCGGCTTTGCCCGGCCTGTTTCGACTCAACTGGCGGGATGACATTCGCGAACTCGAAGTGCCGGCGCGTGACATCCAGGCGGAGGATGCCCGCATCCGCGCCGCGTTCGGCAAGCCCGGGGAGCGCACCGTCTATCTCACGCGTGGCGAAACCCTGGTGGAGGCGAGAGCGGGGCTGGATACGTTCCAGCGCTGGCTGAACGGCCGCGGGACGACGGCCAATCTCGGCGCGATCATTCCGACGGAGCCGGCCCGCGCCGCGGCCCGGACGTTTTTTCAAGCGCACCCCGAATTTCCGGATGAGTTGCGTCGCGCGCTGGCGGCCGAGGGATTCAGCCCGGAGGAGTTCGCGCCGTTTTTCTCGGCCTACGCTGAGCAAGCGACGCGGACGGCTCCGGACGATCTCGCGCCGTTAGTGGCACGGCTGAAGGAAAAATTGCACGGACCGACTGGCCTGCTGCTCCATCTGGGGGCCGGGCAGAACTGGTTTGTCACGCTGGCGAGCGGGGCGCCGGCGGAACTCCCGCCCGCGGACACGCACACCGTGACCTCGAATCAGCTCCAGTCGCTCAACCGGCTGTTCGCGAG
>CANJCM010000143.1 GCA_947472765.1 Opitutia bacterium | reverse complement strand
TTGTCGCCGCCGAGGTCGAGCGTGCGGATCGTCACGGGCAAGGGCGCCATCGCCTCGACGACCGACTTGTAAGCGACGAACTGCTCCTGCTCCGTGGGGAAGCGCGCCGCGTTGAGAAACAGAAACTCGGTCCGGTAAAGCCCGATGCCATCGGCCGCGAACGCCTGGGCCTTCACGACCTCCTCGGCCTTCTCGATGTTGGCCAGCAGCGTGACGCGCGTGCCGTCGAGGGTGACCGCCGGCTGGCGGTTGCTCTCCATCAACCTCGCCTCGAAGGAATTCTTGCGCTCCTGGATCTTGCCGTAGCGGAAGAGCGTGCTTTCCGACGGATTCAGTATGATCACGCCGTCGTAACCATCGACGATCGCCCAGTCGCCGTTCGTCACGCGCTGGGTCAGGTTGCGCATGCCGACGACGGCGGGGATCTTCATCGAGCGCGCGACGATGACCGCGTGGCTCGTCTTGCTGCCCGAATCCATCACGAGTGCGAGCGCGGCGCTGCGGTCGAGGGTGGCGGACTCGGAAGGCGTGATGTCACTCGCGACGACGATGCGCTGATCGGCGAGCCGGCTGAGGGCATTCTCGGCCTGGCCGAGCAGGTTCTGCAGGACGCGCTGGGCGACGTCGCGAAGATCGCCGGCGCGCTCGCGAAGGTATTCGTCGTCGATCTCGGAAAACGCCTGCACGTAGCGCGACGAAATCTTGTGAAAGCAGGTCTCGATGTTGCGGCCCGTCGCCTCGAACTCGCGGATCGTCTCGCCGATCAGGGCCTCGTCCTCGAGCACCATGAGGTGGGCGTCGAAGATCGCTGCCTCCTCGGGTCCGATGTTCTTCTCCACCTCGTTCTTGATCTTGGAAATCTGCTGGCGGGTGACCACGAGGGCCCGGTCGAAGCGGGCGACTTCGTCGATGTGTTTTTCGGGCTCCACCTGATACCCCGGCACCTCGACCTCGCTCTGCAGATAGACAAAAATCTGGCCATAGGCGATGCCCTGCGAGGCGGCGATGCCTGGCACCTTGATTTCATTCTTCGCGCCGGAATCCATCAGGAGGTTACAAGGCCGCGGGCGAGGGGCACGCCGACGGTGCTGGCAATAACGGGTTGCCCGCAAAATGGGTCAATGCGGATTTACGCCAGCCGCGCCGTCGTCACCAAGGCCGAGCTTCCCCACCCGCGCCGAATGTGCCCCGCGATGGCGTCGACCGGCGTCGAATCGTCAATCAGCGCGAAGCACGCGCTCCCACTCCCACTGAGCCGGCCGGCGAGCCCAAACTCATCGCGCAATTCGGCGAGCATGGCCGGCAGCGCCAGATATTTCGCGAAGACGACGCGTTCGAAATTATTCAACGCCAGCGCCTCCGCGGGCGCCGCGGTGTCGGCCAGCCACGCCGCGAGCCGGGCCTCGGCGTCCGCTTCGCTCAAGTACGGCCGGGGCCGGCCGGACGAACCGGCATCCTGAAAGGCATCCCGGGCAAATTGCCCGTAAGCCCAGGCGGTCGGCACCGGAAAGTCGGGCTTGAAGATCAGCACGCGCCGCCCGCGCAGTCGCTGCGCCGCCTCGACTTCGAGCGGCGTCACGCGTTCACCGCGACCGCGGATGATCACGGGGCCCTCATGAAGGAAAAGCGGGCAATCGGAGCCCAAACCCGCCGCGAGTTCATGCAGCTTCGCCGGGGCCAATGGCCGGCCACGCCACTCGTTGAGCGCCTTCAGGGCGGCCACCGCATCACTGCTGCCGCCACCCAGTCCCGCCCCGACCGGCACGCGCTTGTTGAGCCGCCACGATCCGGCGCGTGGCCGGCCCGTGGCCTCGGCGAAGGCCTGCGCCGCCTTCGCCACGAGATTGGTGTCGTCGGCGGCGAGGGTTGGGTCGCTGCACGTCAGCGAGTATTGTTCATTCGGCTCCAGTTCCAGGGTGTCCCCGAAATCGAGCGGGGCCACCAGCGACACCAAATCATGAAAGCCGTCGGCGCGCCGGCCGGTGACAGCAAGAAAGAGGTTCAGCTTGGCGGGAGCAAAGAGGGAGATCGGTCTCACGGATACGACGACCTACTCCGCCAGCCTGCGGGCCAAAGGCAAACCACGGCTGCAGCCGGAGGACAGGAGGCGGAGTTTGGACCGGATGACAGGATTGGGCGGAACGGACTGCGTGGTTCCCCGCAGGCACTGCTTTGTGCTTCAATCCCGCGCGTTCCCAATCCTTAGTGAGCTCCCATGGCCTGCGATCTTATCCTCGTCCTCGACGCGCCCTCGCCCCGTGAAGTCCTGCCCTCGCTGCGCCAGCTCCAGGGCACGGTGAGCTGGGTCAAGGTCGGCTTGGAAATGTACACGGCCTGCGGTCCCGACTGCGTGCGCGAGATCGCGGATCTCGGGTTCAAGGTCTTCCTCGACCTCAAGCTCCACGACATCCCCAACACGGTGGCGAAGGCCGTCGAATCCGCGGCCAAACTCCCGATCGGCATGCTCACGCTCCACACGGGCGGCGGCCGCGAGATGATGCAGTGGGCCGCGAAGGCCCAGCGCGAACACAAGCCCGACCTCCTGCTGCTGGGCGTCACCGTACTCACCTCGTTTAGCGCCGCCGGTCTGGCGGAAACCGGCGTGTCGGACAGTCCCGAGAAGCAGGTCGTTCGCCTCGGCCAGCTCGCCGCGGCCTCTGGCATCGGCGGACTCGTCTGCTCCCCGCTCGAAATCACTTCGCTCCGCGCCGTGCTCCCGCCGGGCGTCACGCTCGTCACGCCCGGCATCCGTCCTCGTGACGCCAAGGCGGACGACCAATCCCGGGTCATGACTCCCGGCGAGGCGGCGCAGGCGGGCGCCAATTTCATCGTGGTGGGTCGCCCGATCTTCAAGGCCCCCAATCCGGTGGTGGCGGCCCAGGCGATTTTGGCGGAACTTGCCGCCGCATCCGGGGCCCAAGCTCGCTAAGCCGATCCTTCGCGCGTCCTTCGCAACTCCGATCGTCCCGGTCTCCCCTGTGCCCCGCACCGCCGCCATCCTCCTCGCCGCCGGATCCGGTTCCCGGATGAATGGCGTGGTCGTGGACAAGGTGCTGACTCCACTCGCCGGACGCCCGGTCATTTCCTACTCCGTCGCGGCGTTCATGCAGAGCTCCATCGCGGACCTCTACGTCGTCGTGTACCGCGATCAGCGGCAGATGATGGAACTCTCCGCGTACGCGCCCACGCCGTCGGTCCTGGTGCGCGGCGGCCGCGAACGTCAGGACTCGGTCCGCCTCGGGCTCGCCGCCCTGCCCTCGGACATCGAACACGTTTTCATCCACGATTGCGCCCGGCCACTGATTCAGCCGGAGCAACTCGTCGCACTCCACAAGATCGTGCGTCGCGAACACGCGGTCGTCCTCGCCCATCAGGTCACCGACACGATCAAGGAGCACCGCGACAACGCCCGTCTCCGCACGCTTGATCGCTCGCGGCTTTGGGCGATGGAGACGCCCCAGGTGTTTGATCGGGATTTGATCGTGCGGGCCTACGATCGAGTTTTCGCCAAGGGCCGGCGGGTCACGGATGATGCCCAAGCGGTCGAGGAACTGGGACACCCGATCGCGCTGCTCGCGAATCCGCATCCGAATCCGAAGCTCACGACGCCGGCGGATTTGCCGTACCTCGAATTCCTGCTGAGCCACACGGTGACCTGACAGGATTCGGACCAAGGCTTTGGACAGGATGACAGGATGGAGCAGGATTCGGACGGATTTGGATTTCGTCTAACAGCAGAGGCATCTTGCAAGCGACCGGGGAACTCCGAGCCCAGACTCCTCCGCGCCCTCCATTCACCTCTGCGTCCTCTGCGTTAAAAAATTTAACCAGCTCGCGGAAGCCGGCTCCCGAATTAACCCGCGGTCTCTCTCCTGTCATTCTGAGCGCAGCGAAGAATCCAGTCTTACCTCGTGCAGATCGCGTGGATTCTTCGCTGCGCTCAGAATGACAAGGGATGAGAGGTTAATCCGCCAAAGCCATCCCGGCCCGCTACGTTTCCCTTTGCCGATTCCCCGCCTTCCTGGCTTCCGGCTCAAACTCATCCCCCTGCCATCCAGGCCTGCCTTCCATCGAACTCCGCGAATTCGCCACTGGCGCGCCGGCGCTGGCGTCGTTTAGGCTTTCTCCCGCCGCATGAATTTCCGGATCGGTCATGGCTACGACATCCATCCCATTGTCCCGGGCCGGCCGCTTGTGCTCGCTGGGGTGAAGTTCGACACGGACTTCGGACTCGACGGACACAGTGACGCCGACTGCGTGACCCACGCCATCTGCGACGCGCTGCTCGGGGCGGCCGGGCTGCCGGATATCGGACACTTCTTCCCAAACACGGATCCCGTCTACAAGAACATCGACTCGCAAATCCTGCTCGGCCGCGTCTGCGCCGAGTTGGGGCGGCGCGGGTTCGCGATCTCGAACCTCGATGCCACGGTCATCGCGGAGAAGCCGAAGATTTTCCCGCGACTCGCCGAGATGAAGGCCGCGCTGGCGAAGACCACGCACGTGCCGATCACGAACATCGGTCTCAAGGCCACCACCAACGAGGGGATTGGCAGTCTCGGCGCCGGGCAGGCGATCGCCGCCCACGCCGTGGTGCTCATTGCGAAGACTTAAGGCCCGCGTGATGCGTCCCCTCACCCGCTCCCAACCCCGCACTTTCTGGTTCTGCCTGGTCGGCGCCCTCGCCGTTCTCACCGCCGGCTCCGGCTGCCGCCCCCGGGAATCCGCCGTCGTCAGCGGCAATCGCACGCAGGTCCTCCATCGCGGGATTGGCGGTGACGTCTCGGATCTCGATCCGCACCTCGCCACCAACATCGCGGAGATCGATCTCGCGTCGGTGTTGTTCGAGGGCCTCGTGGCCGAGGATCCCGTCGACCTGCACCCGGTGCCCGGCGTGGCGGAGCGTTGGGAGATTTCGGCGGATGGTTTGAATTACACGTTCCACCTGCGGACCACCGCGCGCTGGTCGGACGGTCAGCCGGTGACGGCGATGGACTTCCTGACCTCATGGCGCCGCGTACTCACGGCGTCACTCGGCTCGGAAAATGCCGGCATGCTCTACCTCATCCAGGGGGCGGAGGCGTTTCACAAGCAGGCCGCGGCGAATTTCGCGCAAGTCGGCGTGAGCGCGCCGGACGCCCACACGCTCAGCGTCACGCTCGATCATCCGGCGCCGCATTTCCTTTCGCTGCTGACGCATCCGGTCTGGTGGCCGGTGCCGCTCGCGACGGTGAGCGCGAATGGCTCCGCGTACTCGCGGGGCAATCCCTGGACGCGTCCCGGCCGATTGGTGGGCAACGGCCCGTTCAAGCTGAAGCTCTGGGAGCCAAACAAGGTCATCGAAGTCGAAAAGTCTCCGACCTACTGGGACGCCGCGAAGGTGAAGCTGAATGGGATTCGCTTCTATCCGAGCGACAGCGTCGACACCGAGGAGCGCGCCTTTCGCAGCGGCCAGTTGCACCTCACCTACGTGCTGCCCTTCGGCAAGGTCGACACCTACCGCCGCACCGCGCCGCAATTCCTGCGGACCGATCCGTACCTCAACACCTACTTCGTGCGCCTCAACACGCGGCGCTCTCCGCTCAATCAGGAAAACGTCCGCCGCGCGCTCGCGCTCGCCGTCGACCGCGCCGCCATCGTGCAGAACGTGATGCGCGGCGGGCAGCAGCCGGCGGCTTCCTTCACGCCTCCCGGACTCCCCGGCTACACGCCGCCGGCCGGGATTGACACCAACCTCGCCGCGGCCCGGGAGCAGCTCGCCGCCGCCGGTTATCCGGGCGGGAAGGGTTTTCCCACGCTCGAGTTGCTCCACAACACGTCGGAAAACCACCGGATGATGGCGGAGATTCTTCAGGA
>CANJCM010000142.1 GCA_947472765.1 Opitutia bacterium | reverse complement strand
CCGCGCTCTCGGCGAATCCCGCCGCGATTGAGAGCATGATCGCGTTTCGGAACGGAACCACGGTCTGCTTCATGTTGGCCGCCTCGTAGTGTCCGTCGGGCACGGCGCCGCCGCTCTGGAGCAAGTCCGACGCGAAGAGCCGGTTGACGAAGTCGAGGGCGATGACCTCGTGCCGCACACCGAGTCGGGTCGCGTGCTCGGCGGCGAAGGGAATCTCCCGGTGGTTGTGCTTGGCCCCATAATTGAAGCTGACCGCCGCTTTCACGACGTGCTCGTGGCGCGCCCAGTGGAGCGCGGCGACCGAGTCCATTCCACCCGAGCAAAGCACGACGACATTCATAGGTTTTCGCTGTGCGAAAACCTTGGGGAGGGGGTCAACCCGGGCAAGGGTCTTGAGACCTGCCTTGCCCCCTTGCGCGGCGAGGCGCCGCGCCTAGGTTTTTCGCACCGCGAAAACCCATGCTGATCCTCCACGATCCCCGTTGCGCGGAATACGGCTCCTCGATGCGACCCGAACAACCAAATCGGGTGCGGCACTCGGTCCCGCACTTGCGGGCGGCACATCCGGAGTGGCGGTGGCAGGTGCCGGATTTCCCAGTGACGGACCAACTGCTGGGACTCGCGCACACCCCGGAGCACTGCCGGCGAATCGAGGTCGAGCGGGACTTCGATGCGGATACGCCGGCGCTTCCCGGAATTGCCCAACACGCGCGACAGGCGGTCGCGGCGGCGGTCGTGGCGGCGCGGCATGCCCTTACGACCCGGGAGCCGGCCTTTGCCTTGATGCGTCCACCCGGCCATCACGCGACCCCGGATCGCGCGATGGGGTTTTGTTATCTCAACCAGATCGCCATCGCCGCGGTGGCGGCCCAACGCGACTTCCACCCGGAACAGCCGCGACTCTCCCCGGTTCGCCGGATCGCGGTGTGGGACTTCGACGCGCACCACGGCAATGGCACCGAAGCCATTCTGCGGGGCCAGACGGGGGTGTTTTTCGCGTCGGTTCACCAATATCCCGGCTATCCCGGCACCGGAACCCAGGATCACGGTCCTTTTATCCGAAACTGGCCGGTTATGCCGCACACGCCGCGGGCCGGTCACATGGCGTCACTTCGGGCCTCCTTGGACGCGGTCGTGGCGTTTGAACCTGACCTGATCCTGGTTTCGGCCGGATTCGATGCTTACGAGGGTGACCCGATAACCTCCATGACCCTTGCACTGGAGGACTTTGCAACATTGGGACGCTGGCTCGGCGAGACCGGGAGGCCGGCGGCGGCCGTCCTGGAGGGCGGGTATAGCGAAGATCTGCCTTTGTTGATTGATGCCTTTCTCTCCGCATGGGAGAAGGTCGGCCCTCGTACCGCATGATTTCGCGCTTCCTTCTGTCCGGGCTCCGCCGTTTTCTCGGCAAGACCGTGACCACGCGCCCGCCTTCCTATCAGCTTCTCGATCAGCCCGGCTCCCTCGAGCCCCTGCTGGCGGCGCTAGAACGCGTGAAGGAAGTGTCCCTCGATACGGAGGCGGACAACATGTTCCACTACCGCACGCGGGTCTGCCTGATGCAGTTCCTGGTGGGTGAGGAAGTCTTCCTGCTCGATCTGCTCGCGCCGAATCTGAAGCTCGATCCGCTATGGAAGGTGCTGGCGAAAAAGCACCTGATCATGCACGGGAGCGATTTCGATCTGCGGCTGCTCCACGATCTCTGCCGGTTTCAGCCCCAAAGCTTGTTCGATACGATGCTCGCGGCGCAGCTGCTCGGCCGGTCGCGGATCGGTCTCGCCTCGCTGCTGGAGGAGAATTTCGGCGTCGAACTCGATAAGAACGGCCAGAAGGCCAACTGGTCGAGGCGGCCGATTACGCCGAAGCTGCTCGATTACGCCTCGCTCGACGTGTGGCACCTGCCGGCGCTGCGGGACATTCTCGCCAAGGAAATCGAGAAGCGCGGCCGGACGGACTGGCTCGACCAGCAATGCCGCGCGCAAATCCAAAACGGCTTCGAGGGCTTTGCTCCCGCGACCGAGAACGACTGGCGCATCGGACGCAGCGAGCGGTTGCGCGGGCCCGGACTCGGCGTGCTCCACGCCGTGTGGCATTGGCGCGAGGCGCAGGCGCAGCGGCTCGACACGCCGCCCTTCAAGGTTTGCGGCAACGCTCTGGTCCTGAAAATCGCCGAGACCGCCGATTCGGGCGCCACCGAAACGGAAATCCTGGCGCAGGTTCACCTCGGGAAGCGTCACGATCGAATCTTCCCGTCGCTCGCGGCCGCCGTTCGGGCGGGGCTCGCCCGCGATCCCAAGACCCTGCCGCGCCGACCCGGCCGCGATCCAAATCATGTTTCGCTGACTCAGTCCGAGATCGAGCTGCAGGAGCGGATTCGCGCCGATCGCGACCGCATCGCCACCGCTCTCGGGTTCGAGGCCACCTTGATCGCGAACCGATCCCAGCTCGCCCAGATTGCGCGTGCGCCCTCGAAGATCGACGAGATCCTGCTCCCGTGGCAGGCGGGCCTGCTCAAGGACGAACCGGCGTTGAGGGAAGCCTGAGCCGGCCGCCGTTCGGCTGTGCATCACTGGGATCGATGCCCTCCGCTCCCGTCCTCGTCTCCAACCCGGCGAACGCGAACATCTCGCGTCACCTGGGGCTGATGGCGCAGGCGCAGCCGGATCGGCCGGCGCTGAAAATTCCCCGCGGCCGGACCTCCCGCGGAGAAATCGATTATCTCACGCTCAGTTTCGCGGAGCTCGATGCCGAGGTGAACCTCTGGGCGGCCCAGCTCACCGCGTCCGGCGTTTCCCGCGGCGACCGCACGCTGCTCATGGTCCGCCAGGGTTTGCCGCTGATCGCCGCCGCCTTCGCGCTGTTCCGGATCGGCGCCGTGCCGGTGATCATCGATCCGGGCATGGGTTTGAAAAGCTTCCTCGCCTGCGTTTCGCGATCGCAGCCCCGCGCGCTGGTCGGAATTCCGCTCGCGCGGCTCATCAGCCGGATTTTTCGGCGCCCGTTTGCGTCCGTCAAAGTACGGGTGGGCGCCAGTGGATCGCTGACTGCGCGACTCGCCCCTTCCGAGGCGCGGGGCGTTGTCCCCGCGGAGTCACAGAATGCGGCCACCGATCTCGCGGCGGTTCTTTTCACCTCGGGTTCGACCGGCGCGCCCAAAGGCGTGTGCTACGAGCATGGCATGTTCGAAGCGCAGGTCCGGCTGATCCGCGAAACCTACGGCATCCAGCCGGGCGAGATCGACCTGCCGATGCTGCCGATCTTCGCGCTCTTCAATCCCGCGCTCGGCATGACCACGATCGTACCCGAAATGGATCCGCGGCGGCCGGCGCAGGTCGATCCCGCGCGGATCGTCCAGGCGATCCAGCAGGAGCAAGTGACCAACTCCTTCGGATCGCCAACGCTCTGGCACAAGATCAGCGAGCACTGCCGGGCCACGGGGGTCACGCTGCCGACGTTGCGCCGCGTGCTCTGCGCCGGAGCGCCGGTGCCGGCCGCGTTGTGGCGTCGCTCGGAGGAATTTCTTCCGTCCGGACAATTACACAGCCCGTACGGCGCGACCGAGGCGCTGCCGGTGGCGACGATTTCCGCGGCGGAGGCCCAGCCGGACGACCTCCGCGGGGCCTGTGTGGGCCGGGCTCTGCCTGGGATCGAAGTTCGCGTGATTCCGATCACGGATGGACCGATCGCCGGAATCGCCGCCGCCGGATCCTGCGCCCCGGGCGAGGTGGGCGAACTGATCGTGCGCGGGTCCGTGGTCACGAAATCCTACGACGCCCTGCCCGAAGCGACGCGACTGGCCAAGATCGCGGACGTTGCGCCAGGCGAGGTGTGGCACCGGATGGGCGACTGCGGCTGGATCGATGAAGTCGGCCGCATCTGGTTCTGTGGGCGGAAGGCGGAGCGCGTGGTGACTCCGAAAGGCACGTTTCACACCGAGCCGTGCGAGAGGGTCTTCCGGGCCCATCCCCGGGCCGCACGCTGTGCTCTGATCGGGATCGAGTTTCACGGCCGGCCGCAGGCCGCCCTCGTGGTCGAGGCCGAGGTGCGCAACTCGGCCGAGGCGCGCGGTCTGACCCGCGAACTCCGTGCGCTGGCGCTGCAGCATGCGCAAACCGCGGAGATCGAAATCTTCTATTTCCATCCCCGGTTTCCGGTCGATGTGCGGCACAACGCGAAGATTCACCGGCTCACGCTGGCGCGTTGGGCCTCGACGAG
Organism: Opitutia bacterium; assembly: GCA_947472765.1. Taxonomy (GTDB): domain Bacteria; phylum Verrucomicrobiota; class Verrucomicrobiia; order Opitutales; family Opitutaceae; genus ER46. Next base: position 2,056 of record CANJCM010000142.1, on the reverse strand, counting down.
CCGCGGCTTCAAGTCGGATCCCAAGCGCTGATCGTGTCGCCGCCTTCCCCAGTCGCGAACTCCGGACCCGTTCTCGTGACGGGGGGCACGGGCTTTCTCGGGCGACGCCTCGTGGAACGGCTGCTGGCCGGCGGGCGGACCGTCACGATTCTCGGACGCACCCCGGCGCCGGACCTCGTGGCGCGGGGCGTGCGTTTTGTTCGTGGATCAATCGAGGATCCGGCGGCGGTGAAAGCGGCCTGCGCGGGGGTCGAATCGGTTTTTCACGTCGCCGCGAAGGTCGGCGTGTGGGGCCGGGAGGAGGATTTCTTCCGGACCAATGTGCTCGGCACCCGCGGACTGCTCGAAGCCGCGCGCGCCGCCGGCGTGAAACGCTTCATTCACACGAGCACCCCGAGTGTTGTTTATAATGGCCGCGATCTCGCCAGCGCAGATGAGTCGCTGCCGCTGACGACCGCGTGTCCGAGCCCGTATCCGACGACCAAGGCCGTCGCGGAACGGGAAGTCCTGGCCGCGAACATCCCGGATTTTCGCACCGTGGCCTTGCGCCCGCATCTGATTTGGGGCGTCGGCGATCCGCACCTCGTGCCGCGGATTCTCGCGCGGGCGCGGGCGGGCCGCCTCCGAATCGTCGGCGACGGCCGCAATCGCGTCGACATGGTGCATGTCGAAAACGCCGTCGACGCGCAGCTTGGCGCCGAGGAGGCCCTGAGATGTTGTCATCTAATAGATGACAAACGGGGTCTGAGCCGCCGGGCTGATGGGCGCGCGTTTTTTATCACCAATGGCGAGCCCGTGGTCTTGTGGGACTGGATCAACGAGCTTCTGCGCGGACTCGGCGAGCCGCCGGTGACGAAAAACATTTCGCTGCGAGCCGCGCTGGCGGTCGGTGGTGCGGCCGAGTTTCTGTGGCGCACGGTTTCTCTTGCCGGCGAGCCGCCGATGACGCGTTTCGTGGCCGCCGAGCTGGCCAAGGATCACTGGTTCGATCTGACGGCCGCGCGGCGCGACCTGGGTTACGAACCCCGAATCAGCATGGCCCAAGGCACCGAGGAGCTGATCGCCCATCTGCGCGGGGTGGATTCTTCGCTGCGCTCAGAATGACAGCATGAAGGTATGATGAACCCGACTCATCTACCGATCGAATCCGGCCCCATCCTGTCATCCTGTCCAAGCCTCACTATCCTGTCCGCTGGCGCACAGCCTCGAACAGCGTGATGATCGTGGCCATCGCGACGTTCAGCGAGTCGGCCTGGCCGGCCATCGGGATGCGCACGGGCAGATCCGCGTTCTTCAGCCAGAATTCGCTGAGACCGTACTGTTCGCTGCCCATGATCACCGCGAGCGGTCCGCGCAGGTCCGCGGACGTATAAAGCGTTTGTCCGGCCGGGGTCGTTGCCACGGTGCGAACCTTCCGCTCCCGCAGCCAGGCGAGCACCTCGGCGCTTTCGCTCACGACGAGCGGGACCGAGAACAGCACGCCGGTGGAGGCCCGGACGACGTTGGGGTTGAAAATGTCGGTCACCGGATCGCACACGATCACGGCATCGCAACCGGCCGCGTCCGCACTCCGGAGGATGGTGCCCAGATTTCCCGGCTTCTCGATCGCCTCGACGACGAGGAGGAATGGGTCACGTCCGGCGCCGCCGCCCAGCTTCAAGTCGGCGAGTTGCGTCCGCCACTGCGGGGCCACGGCCAGCAGGCCGTCGGGACGTTCGCGATACGCGACCTTGGCAAAGGCGTCCTTCGTCAGTTCGAACAACTGCGCTCCCGCGGTCTCGGCTTCGCGGAGCAGGGCGGGTTCGTTCTCCCCCAGAAACCACTCGGGTGAGTAATAGAGCTCACGCAGCGCGACCCGTTTCTCGAGCGCGCGGCGAATCTCGCGATAACCCTCGACGAGAAACACACCCGCTTCGTCGCGGGGCCGGCGATCGCGCAGCTTTACGAGCTGCTTCACGCGAGGGTTCTGGAGACTGGAGATTTTTTCCACCGGCATCGGACGTAAGGGTCCAGTCACAAAGGCACATCGCGCGCCTCCGCCGCAACCAAGGAGTGG
>CANJCM010000141.1 GCA_947472765.1 Opitutia bacterium | reverse complement strand
GTTTCCGATTCTTCCTTCTGCCTTGTTCGCGCTGTCCTCGCGCGGCGGGCTTCGCCCGCTTCCTGCGTCGCCCAAGCCTGGGCATTCAGCAGCTCTTAACTCTTCCCTCCCAATTCAGACTTTCCTCTGAAATTGGTGCCCCCACGGGGTTTCATTGCTCCTCGCGTCATAGGAGGAGAGAAACGTTAAATCTTGCTTTGTCGGGCGTTGTTTGGGGACATTTGTGGACCATGAAAAAGGCCTATCCGAAAGAGATCACGGTCGGCAGCGCATCGGCAAAGGTTTATCGCGTGCGGAAGCCTTACAAGCTGGGCGACGGAACGACGGTTGAACGCTTCCTTTATCGCATCACCTGGTACGACGGCCCGGTGCGCCGCGAGGCCGCGTTCGCCGACGAAAGCGCCGCGCTCAAAGAAGCGCGGGTGAAGGCTTCGCAGATCGCATCCGGGCGCACCGCTGGCGCCGGCATGAGTAGAGCTGACCGGGACGAACTGCTTGCCTTGCGGAAGCTCGCGGGCGAGGTGCCGCCGATGGCCGCGCTGGCAGAGTGGGCGCAGGCGCGCGATCTCACCGTCGGCAATGTCTTGCTGGCGGCGAAGGCGTGGGCGGCGAAGCAAGGCAAAGTTGAACAGCGCGTGAACGTCGCCGACGTAGTGGCCGAGTTTCTCAAAGTAAAAACGGCGGCAGGGAAGAACGTTGCCAGCGACCACAAGCACACGTTTCACCGCATCACGACGGACCTCGGCGCGTTTTCGATCGGCTCAGTTTCCGCGCGGCAACTCGACGCATGGCTCGCGCAGAAGGAAAACCCGGTGAGCCGGAACACGCACCGCAAGCGACTAGTGGCGGTTTGGCGCTGGGCGCAGCGCAAAGGCTACCTTCCGCGCGATGCCCGCACCGAGGCCGAGATGACGGATCGAGCGCACGAACCCGCGCCAACCATCGGAATAATCGACGCTGAGACATGGGCGGGCTTGCTGACCTACTTTCGCGACAAATTCCCGGAATATCTCGCCCCGTTGGTAGTGGCGGGCTTCTGCGGACTTCGCCGCGGTGAAATCCACGCGCAGACGTGGGAGGACATTTCCCTGGATCGCAAAAACCTCCGCGTGACCGCGGCCAAGCGTGGGACGCCCGCCCGCCGCATGGTGCCCCTCTGCGCCGCCGCAGTGGCTTGGCTCGACCTCTGCGAGGGTGAACACAAGGCGGAGATTTGCTATGACTTGGCGATGGATCGCGTGCGGCTACTTGCGCGCGAGGCGCTGAACGACGACGGCAAGCCGAAGTTTCCCGCGCTCCCAGAAAATTGCTTTCGCCACTCCTATATTTCGCACGCCGTCGCCGGCACGGGCGACATTCCGCGCGTCTCACTCGACGCCGGCAATTCGCCGAAGGAGATCAATCGGCATTACCGCGAGCTAGTCACCGAGGCCGACGGCAAGGCGTGGTTTGCGGCGATGCCGGCGCGCCAGTGATCGATCATCTGATCCTGAGCTTTCGCGAGCCGTTGGATCTCGAGTCGCAGAGACTCCCGCTGGGAGTTTAGTTTGCGTAACTCCGCCCAGGATTGATCGAGCAGAGCCCTTTTTTGACCCCGCGTGGCAGTGGCTCTAAATTTCGCCACAAGGTTTCGCGGTTGAGTGTCGAACCATGCGGCAAACTCCTTCGTCGGATTGATCCGCCAGTGTCCGCCCTTCGTGCGCCGCACGCTCGGCACGCCGCCGCCTCGGCATAGCCGCGCGAAGTGCTGGCGGGTGTAACCGAGCTTGCGGGCAACCTCGCCCGCGGGGATCCATTCGCGGCGCTCTGAAATAGGAACATTCATGTTTTGAAGCTAGGTAAACGGAACATTATTGGCCTAGGTTGACGCAGGGCGCAACTACGAATGCCAACTAATAACCTCACCTCCCCTAACGCCCTGGCGAACCTGCTCTCGTCAAAGAGCGTTTCCCAAATGCTAGGCTTCCGCGATCGCTCCTCTTTTTGGGGTTTCGTCTGGCGGGAATCGGTCCCCTGTATCCGGCTCAATGCACGGCACATCGTGTTTCCCGAGATCGCCCTAAACGACTGGCTCGCGGCCCGGTCCAACACGGGAGGTGTGAAGTGAACAAGCGCACCCAACGTTTCAAAGGCGTCTCGAATCATGCCGCCGCCAAATCGGCTAAGATTTGGGCACGGAAGAGCCGTCTGCGCCAGAAGCGGGGTGCGCGTTGAGCACGACCCTCCCACGCGAGCTTCCGCACAGTCTCGAGGCCGAAGAGCATCTACTGTCCTGCATCTTCATCGACGGCGCCGACACGCTCAACCGCGCCGCCGCTGCTGGCATCGCGTCCGTCTCTTTCTACGACCCCAAGCACGTCGTGATTTTCGACTGCTGCTCGTCTCTGTTGAAAAAGGGACTGCCGGTCGAACTCTCAGTCGTTGCCGAGGAACTGAAGGCGCGGAGCCAATTGGATGCCGTCGGCGGCTATCCGTTCCTGGCCCAGGTAAGCAGTCGAATCCCGACGACCGCACAGGCGAATTACTTCATTGAGCAAGTTCGCTCGCTTGCGATGCGGCGCAGCGCGATCCGCGCTTCGGAAGCAATGGCCGAAGATGCGCGGGATTTGTCCGCTGACATCGCGGCAACCTTGGCCACGGCTGAAGACAGGTTTCGGAGGCTCGGCAAGGTCGGAGGCCGGCGCTTCCCTGAAATCGAAACCGAACCGGAAGAGCGCGACGTGCTCGCGTCTCCGTTCCCGATTGTTGCGGGACTACTAGAGCCGGGGGACAAGATGAGCCTGTCGAGCGGTTCGAAGAGTTTCAAAACGTGGAGCCTGATCCAACTCGCCTACGCCATTAACACCGGCACGTCATGGCTTGGATTCGAGACGACGAAGACCCGCGTCCTTTTCCTGAACTTCGAGATCAAGCCGATCAATTTCTGGAAGCGCGTGTTTCGAGTTCGCCGCGCCCTAGGTTTGGACAAGTCCGCAGACTTCGCCGTCTGGAATCTTCGAGGCCGAGGCTTCAGCATGGACAACGACGCGGAAGAGCTGATCAAACGGGCGCTCAAGATTCAGGCCGGCGTGATAGTGCTGGACCCGATCTATAAGCTGTTTGGCGACCGCAACGAGTCATCCGCTGGCGACATGGCAACCCTGATGGCGTTGTTTGACCGCGTGGCGACGGAGACGGGCGCAGCAATTGTGTACGCGCATCACTTCGCCAAGGGTAACGCATCGGCCAAGGATTCGATTGATCGGTCCAGCGGATCCGGCGTGTTCTCCCGAGATCCAGACTGCTTGGTTTCTATGACTCGTCTGAGCGAGCAGGAGGCCGACAACTCATTCGCGGTCGACGTGACTTTGCGGGAGTTCGCCCCGGTGGATCGGTTCGCGGTTCGCCGCGAGCATCCGCTGATGGTCCGAGACGATAGCCTGAACCCGGCCAACCTCCACGATCCCGGCGCAAAGGCTCGAAAGTACGATCCGGCGCAATTGGCGGCCATCATTCCCGCCGAGGGCATCCGCGTGTCAGCGTGGAAATCCCGGGCCAAGGAGAAGCTAGGAATGGCCGGGAGTACCTTCTACGACTACGCACCCCAGGCCAAAGCACTGGCGCAAATGAAGGGCGGGCTATGGTTCCAAAAAGCGAGTTAGTCCGATGGTCCGATTTGGTCCGATTTCACCATTTCGGACCGTCGGACTTTGGTCCGGTCCGGTATAAAGGAATACCGGACCAGACCAGAGCCAAAGTCAGTACGACGACAGGGAGCAGAGAAGCCGATCGCATGAGCACCGACCAAATCCCAACCCTCCCCGCACTTCGATGCCTTCACCGGCTCTCCGAGGTTCGCCCCACCATCATCGCCGACACCCGCGAACAGACCCCGCTCGAATTTACCCGGCTGGCCTCGAGGCCGGGCACGCTGACCTCAGGCGACTACTCGTTTGCCGGTGGCGAGGAATTGTTTGCCGTGGAGCGGAAGACCATCGCGGACCTTGTGGCGTGCTGTGTCGGCGAGAGCCGGGAAAGGTTTTTCCGCGAACTGCATCGCCTCCGCGGCTATCGTTTCAAGCGTCTCCTAGTCGTCGGCACCCGCGCCGAGATCGAGGCCGGGGCATACCGCGCCCGCACATCGCCAGCGTCCATCCTGTCCACCCTGCGGGCAATCGAAGTCCGGTTTGACGTTCCGGTTGTCTTCGCCCTAGACGCGCCCGCAGCGGCCAAGGAGATCGAGTCATGGGCTTTCTGGTTCGCCCGGGAGCTAGTCGAAGCCGCGAACACCCTGGCGCGCGGCAATGGTCTGACGCGGGGCGCCGCGAGTTGATCCGGCGCCGCGGCGTCGGCTATTCCTCGAGCACCACACGAACGTCGGCGAGTGCCGTGGCCCCGATATTCCAGATCACGATCGGCCCGGTCCAAGGGGTCATGCCGGGAATCGGGACAAAACCGCCCGAATCTCCGGTCGCTCGAGCGCGCCGCTGGCGCGGTAGCGATGCAGCAGCGAGCCCAGGCTGCTCGTCGCCCCCATTTGCAGACGTTGCGCGAGCCAGCTGCGCGACACGGACGTGATGCGTTTCATCGTAAGCGTCCGACCGAGTGCCTCGTAGCGGGTTGAAGGCTGGTGGTGTGTAAGCGTCCGACCGAGTGCCTCGTAGCGGGTTGAAGGCTGGTGGTGTAAGCTCCCGCGAATGGGAGCGATCACAACGGAGGTGGTGGACACGGGCGAGAAGCGCGATGCACGCGGCCGGCGGATGACGCCGGCCGAACGACGGGCCCAGGCGGTGCAAGGGTATCGCGAGAGCGGGATGACCATGGCCGCTTTCGCGCGGCGGGAACGGATCAACTACGCGACGTTCGCGGGCTGGGTGTCGAAGGCCGATCGCGGAGCGGTGGCCAGGCGACCAGTCCAGTTTGCGGAGGTACGGATGCCCTTCGTCGTGCCGGGTGCCGGCGCGGATGAGCGGCTCGAAGTGCGTTTCCCGGATGGCACCACGTTGCGAGGGACACGCGTGACGGAGCTGGTCGCGTTGGTGCGGGCGTTGCGCGCGTAACGATGCTCGCGTTCCCGGCCGCGATTCGAATCTACGTGGCGGTGCAGCCCGTGGACATGCGCAAATCCTTCAACGGACTGTGGAGCCCGGTCCAAGGGGTCATGCCGGGAATCGGGACAAAACCGCCCGAAGCTCCGGTCGCTCGAGGGCGCCGCTCGCGCGGTAGCGATGCAGCAGCGAGCCAAGGCTGCTCGCCGCCCCCATTTGCAGACGTTGCGCGAGCCAGCTGCGCGACACGGACGTGGTGCGTTTCATCGCCGTTGCGAGCAGGAGTTTTTCCTCGGCTGATTTCTTCGTGGGCAGCCGGGCGAGCTGGACACCGAGGGCGCGCGCCAGCGCCCGCAGTTGCTCCTCCCATAACTCGCTGCGCGCCGCGAGCACGGCTTCGCGGTCGGCCCCCAGCAGGCGGAAGCGTTCCCTGCGCTCCTCCGCGCGATCCAGCCGTTCCCGCACCTCCGCGCGAAATGCCGTCGAACCCACCGCCCACGACCGCGTGAATTCGGCAAACCGCTTCTCCCGCATCAACGGCTCCGTTTCCCAGAGCCCGGCGAGATAAGATCGGTAGCTGCGCCAGCCGCCGGCCGTGTCGGCGAGTCCTCCGCTCTCCGCGAGCACCGTCGCCGATTCCAGCCACCCAGGGCGGTCCCGCCGCGGGAAGTGCGCGAGACTACTCCATCGATACTCCCCCACCCGCTCGACTGGCACGAGGCCAGCCTCCACGGGATTGAGGTGAACGTAATGGGCCACTTGCGCGACCACGTGCCCCGGCTCGATCGGCTTGGCAAAAAACCGGCCTTGAAACGGACGGCCGGTCACTCCGCGGTAGCGGTTGAAGCGCTGCGCCCACGTGCTCTGCAGCCATTGCATACCGTCGCTCAAGTTCGGCTCCGGCGTCTCGAGCACGAGGTGAAAGTGGTTACTCATAATCGAGTACGCATGCACCCGCCACGCATGGCTCGTGCAGGCCTCGTCGAGGCAGATTTGGAAGGAACGCGCCGCACCGCCGGAGCCGAAGATCGGCTGCCGGTAGTTACCGCGATTCGTGACATGGTAGCAGGCGCCGGAAAATTCGAGGCGGAGACGTCGAGGCATGGTGCCAGAATCCAGATCCAGACCCGCGCACACCCCAATGCCCGCGAACCCCCGAAACGTGTGCCTTCACCCATTTGTCCCGATTCCCGGCATGACCCCTTCCGAGGAGGCCAGCCGCCGCTCAGCCCGCGATTCGCTGCACCGTCCACCAGAGGCCGAACCCGGCAATCGCGACCGAGGCCGGCACGGCGACCCACTTCCGGTAGAGGTCTTCGCGGCGCAGCCAGCGGGTCGCGAGCCAGGCGACGCTGATGACGGCGATCTGGCCAAACTCGACTCCGAGGTTGAACCCGAGGAGACCGACCACGAGCGAGGCCGCAGGAAGATTCAACTCCTGCAGCGCGCCGGCAAAGCCGAGGCCATGGACGAGGCCGAAGACGAACACCACGGC
>CANJCM010000140.1 GCA_947472765.1 Opitutia bacterium | reverse complement strand
GACCCCGCTCTATCGCGACGCGGAAGGCGGCACGCTCTACTCCGCCGCGGGTCCCGTGGATCGATCCGCGCCGGCCGTCGTGGACGTGAGTGTCGCCGCGACCTCGGGCAACCTGGTGTCGGCGGCAGCGCTGCGGGCGGTCGGCGGCTTCCGAGATGATTTTTTCATCGATGCCGTGGACCACGAATTCTGCCTGCGGCTGCGGCGGCAGGGCTGGCGGGTGCTCGAGGTGCGGAATGTCATTCTCGATCACCGGCAGGGGCGCTGGGAAAGGCGACCGCTGCTCTGGCGCACGGTCGGCGTGAACGATTATCCCGCGGTGCGCCGCTACTATCAGGCGCGCAACCGCCTGCTCGTTTACTTCGAATTCGCGTTTTTTGATCCGGCGTGGGTCGCGTACGATGCGCGGGAGTACACGAGCGACCTGATCAGACTCATCCTTGTCGGCAGCGATCGCGGCCCGAAGTTCCGTGCGATCGCGTACGGGTTCGGTCACGCGCTCCTCGATCGGCTGGGTCCCTGGAGGCCATGAGCCCGGCGGACGGCGATTCGAGTTCGCAACTCCGCGCGGGTCCGCTTGCCTCGCCCGCGATGACCACGTCCGCGCCACTGACCGTGCTCCACTACCTGGGAGCGGACGACGATCGCGGCGGGATCGTTTCGGTCGTGCGGGCGATGGCGGCCACTGGGGAATTCGCCTGCGTGCTCGGCGTGAATCCCGGCTTCGAGGCGCACCGGCCGGCGCCGCGGCTGGCGACGCTCGAACTGCCGCCGCTGGAAGGAGAAAATCTCAATCTGCGAAACCTGTGGCGCGCCCGGCGTGTCGCGCAGCAGGTGCAGGCATGGCTCAACGCGGCCCCGGGCCGCGTCTTTCACGGTCACTCGCGTGCCGGGCTGGCGGTGGCGCTGTGGTTGCATCGCCGGGGGGAACGCCGCGTCTTCGTGACGGTGCACGCGTATGGCAGGCGGTGGTGGTTCTATCGCTGGGCGGCGCGGCAACTTGGCGCCCGCCTCTTCTGGCTCACGCCGGCGATGAAGCGCTACTACGGCGTCGGCGATGGATCCAGCTGGGCGCAATGCATGCCGGGGGCGCTGCCCTCGTCACAACTGGCGCGGATGGCCGCGCCGCGCGATCGTGCCCGGCGGCCGGTCCGCATCGGCGGGGCGGGCCTGCTCGTGCGGTGGAAGGGGTGGCATCTGGTGCTCGACGCGCTGGCGCAGTTGCCGCCGGAGGTGCGCGGACAACTGCGGTTCGTTCACATCGGCAGCGCGGCGGAATTCGCGGACTCGGATCGCTATGCGGCGGAGCTGCTGTCGCGGACCGTCGCCCTCGGCCTCGAGGAGCTCGTGGAGTGGCGCGGTGAACGCGCCTCGTCGGAAGGGCTGTTGCAGGAGGTGGATTGCGTGGCGGTGCTTTCGGATCGCGAGCCCTTCTCTATGATCATGCTCGAGTCGCTGGCCGCGGGCGTGCCGGTGATCGCGAGCGCGGCCGGCGGGCCGGCGGACGTGATCGTGCCGGACGTGAATGGCTGGCTGTTTGAACCGGGCGACGTGGCGGGGCTGGCGCGGGTGCTCGGCGACTTGGTGACGACCGATGCGTTGGCCCGCGTGCGAATCGAGCCGCAGCAGTTGGCGCGGTTTCGCGCGGAGGAGGTCGCGCGGCAGTGGAGGGAAATTTACGCCGGCCTGCTGGCGGCGGGTTGACGCAACGCAGCCCTATGAATCTGAAACCATTCAGTCGAACGTCCATTTGCGAGAGCGAGGACGAACACCATAGGGTGTAGGGCTGCCGCTCGTCGGCAGGCCACGGTTTCATTCGCGAAGCGGCCCGGCGGCGAGCGCCGGCCCTACAGTCGAATGACCTGTGCGTTCCCATTACGGGGCGATGGCCAGCAACGCCGCTCTCAGTGCGGCGAGGTGTCGATCGAGCGTGAGGTGCGATAGAAAAAACTGGCGGCGGCGGCCGGCGGGCTGATCCGCTCGGGCGAACTGAACCAACGCGCTGGCGATTTGGTCCGGCCGATTCGGTTCAACAACGAACGCGCCTTCGTCGGGGGTGGGCAGGGTTTCGGCCACGGCGCGCCAGCGGGTCGCAATTACGGGCAGGTCGTACGCCAGCGCTTCGGCCACAACGAGGCCCTGCGTCTCGTGCGGATACTTCGTCGGAAACAGCAGTACCTCGGCGGACGACAGCAGGGAGCGCTTCGCGTCGCCGGCAACGAAGCCCAGAAAATTCACGGGCACGTCCGCGGCTTTTGCTGCCGCCATGAACGTCGCCTCGGCCGTCGGCGAAGGAAATGAGCCGGCCACGGAAAGCCGGACGCCGGGCGCTCCGTCGCGGCTTCGTTCCCGGCTGGCCTGGGCGACGCCGGCGAGGGCATCAAAAAGTCCCTTCTCCGGAATGCACAGGCCGACGAAGAGGGCGTGCAGCGGCTTGGCTGGGTTGCGAACGGACGGCTGGAAGTCCGGACACGGATCCGCGATGCCGTTGCGGACGACGGCGACGCGGCGTGGCTCTAGGATCGTGACGTCGGCGCGCAACGCTTCGCCCAGGACGATCGCGAGCGTGGCGCGACCGAGCAGCCAGCGGCTCACGGCGCGCTCGAAACCGGTGGCCTCATTCTCCAGCCAGGCGCCCAATCCCGCGGCATGCCAATGCGAGATCACGCCCAAGAAGAACGGCCGGCAAATCAGCAGCGTGAGCCAGTCGCGGTAGAGCGCGGCGCGTTTGGCCGGGGCCGGGACGTGGTAGAAATACATCGGTCCGTGACGCCAGCGCAGCTGCAGCGCGTGGAGGCAGGCGCCCAGCAGCGCGAGGACTTTTCCCGGCCGCCAGCGGCCGATGTCCGATGCATCGCGTGAGAGCCGCGGATTGACTTGGAAAAGTCGCAGCTCCGGGTCGTTCGCCAGCCCGGAGAGGAAGGCCTCCACCATCACGCTTTGGCCGTGGAGTGGCGGCGGCGTGTGGGCGAATACCAGAAGCTGCATGAGCGGTAAGGCTTGGCGAAGGGACGGAACGGTGCAGCGATAGGTCATGGGTCCGACTGCCGCAAGCCGCCAAGCTGCCCCGGGGAGCGCGCTGCTCCCGGCGGTGGTGTGCGGGGTCGCCGGACTGATGCTCTTCCAGTTCCTCGGCAACTCGACCCGCGGCTACATCGACACGTCCTCGCTGTTTCATTGGTGGGTTGCGCAGTGGCTGAACCCCGCGTCGGAGTCCGAACACGGGTGGCTGATTCTAGGGCTGGCCGGCTGGCTCTGGTGGCGGAATCTTTCGTCCGAAAAATCCGCAGCGATCACGTCGGTCGAGCGAGCGGGTTGGAGCAACGGTCGCGCGGTCGCGGCGATGCTGGGCGGCTTGCTGATCCACGCGGCCGGTTTTGCGGCGCAGCAGGCGCGCGTTTCGATTCTGGGGCTGCTGCTTTTTGCGTGGGGTGCGATCGATCTTGGCGGCGGCCGGCGTGTGGGCGACGCGGCCCGCTTCCCGCTGGCGTTTCTCGTCTTCGCGATCCCGATCAACGTCCTCGATTCGCTCGGCTTCTGGCTGCGGATGTGGGTGATCGAGGCGAGCGCCGCCCTCGCGCACGGGGCCGGCATCGGCGTCTTGCGGAGCGGCACGCAACTCGTCGCGCCGGATGGCCGTTATCACTACGACGTCGCCGCCGCGTGCTCCGGCGTGCGCTCGCTCACGGCGCTGGTGGCGCTCTCGCTGCTCGTGGGCTACCTCAACTTCCGCTCGTGGCCGCGGCGCGCGTTCGTGGTTCTGCTCTGCTTCCCGCTCGTTTATGTCGGCAACGTCGCCCGAATTGCCGCGATTATTTTCGCCGCGCAGATCGGCGGGACGAAGTGGGGTGATCGCGTCCATGAATTGATGGGCTTCGGTGTGTTCGTGATCGTGCTCGGGGGTGTGCTGGCCGCGGTGACTTTGCTGCAGCGGCGCTGGCCGGAAGAGCCGGGACTTGAACAGGAAGGCCGGGGAGATCGGGAAGGACTCGCCGCCTTGGCTTCCCGAACTCCCCGATCTTCCTGTTCCAAATTGCCGGAACGGGAGTGGGCGCGCCGCTGGATCGTGGCAGCCTCCGTCGCTGGACTCGTTGGGGCGGAGTCGGTGTTTCTCCACCACCTCGCCAATGCGCCCGAGCGCGGCGCGGCCGGCGTGGCCCTCGCGACGGATGGGCTCAATCCGGTGGAGTTGCCGGCTTTCATTGGCACCGAGTGGATCGGACGTCGCGCCGAGGTGACGCCGATTGAGCGCGAGATCCTCCCGCCGGACACGGGCTATTCGCGCAAAGTCTACGTTTCGCTCGGTGCGCCGAGTCGCGAGGTGCTACTTTCGCTCGTGCTGAGCGGCCGCGATCGCACCTCGATTCACCGGCCCGAACTCTGTCTCGTCGGCCAGGGCTGGACGATCGACGGGGCGCAGACGCACCGGTTCAACCGGCCGGGCGGGGGAAGTTTTCCCGCGACGGTCCTGCAAATCCAGCGCGAGGTGGCGTCGCCGCGCGGGACCATCAAGGTGCCGCAGCTCGCGGTGTATTGGTTCGTGGACAGCGAGACGGTCGTGGCCTCGCACTGGGAGCGGCTGGCCCGCGACGCGTGGAACCGGCTCACCCGGGCCCGGGCGGATCGCTGGGCTTATGTGCTGCTCCAGACGGACGCGGGCGATGGTGCGACCGCCGCCCTCCAGCGGATGCAGCAGGTTCTGGATGCGACGCTGCCGACGTTCCAACGGGTTTCCGCTCCGCGGAGACCCTAAGTTTTGGCGGAGCCAAAACCCGGACTTGAGGTTTCAGCCTCCCGTCCTACGTTCTGCGGCCACTTGACGTCAGTGAGCGCAGCCGATTTCGCGTTTCTGATCGCCGAGCTCGACACCTTTGAGTGGTCGATCCCGGCGGCCTTGGTCATGGGGGGAGGCATGGGCTTCCTCGTGGTGTGGGCGTTCACCCGCCACACCCGGCGCGTCGCCCACGAGCAGGCCTCCGAGCTTCAGGAGGTTGCCCGGCGCGAGGCCGCCGTCGGCGCCGAGGAAATCAAGCAGAAGGCAGAAGCCGAGATTCAGGAGAAGCGTACCGAGCTCACGCGCGAGTTCGACCGCCGCGAAATCGAGAGCGATGTCCGCCTCCGCGAAATCCGGGCGCACGAGGAATCGCTCGCGTTGCTCGACTACCATTTGGAGCAGCGGCAGGAGCGGCTGAACCGCGAAGGCGCGGCGGTAAAGCAGGCCCGCGACGCCATCCGGGCGTTGTCGAAGAGCGTGCGCAAGCGGCTCGAGGGCGTGTCCCAGATGGATGCCGAGGAAATCCGCAAACAGCTGCGCGAGGAAGTGCTGCTCGAGTGCCAGGACGAGATTCGCGCCCTGCGTCGCGCGACGCTCGAGAAGTCCGAACAGGAACTGCAGAACGAGGCGCGCCGGATCCTCATCTCCTCGATGCAGCGGATCGCGAGCAAGCCGAACAACGATCTCACCGCGACCATCATCCAGCTCCCGAGCGAGGAAATGAAGGGCCGGATCATCGGCCGCGAGGGTCGGAACATCAAATCCTTCGAGTCCGCCACCGGCGTCACGCTGCTGATCGACGAGTCGCCGCAGATGGTGCTGCTTTCGTCGTTCGATCCGGTCCGTCGCGAGGTGGCCCGCAGCGCACTCGATGCCCTCGTGAAGGACGGACGGATTCACCCGGCGTCGATCGAGGAGTTCGTCAAGCGGGCGCAGGACGAGATCGATCTCGTGACGACCCAGGCCGGGGAGGAAGCCGTCGCGAAGCTCAACATCAACGGACTCCATCCCGAGATCATCAAGCTGCTCGGCCGGCTGAAGTATCGCTTTTCGTACAACCAGAACGTGCTCGATCACTCGGTCGAGACCGCCTTCCTCGCTTCGATTATTGCGAGCGAGGTCGGGCTCGATCCGGGCGTGGCGAAGCGGGCCGGGCTGCTGCACGACATCGGCAAGGCCGTCCCGGCCGAACTCGAGGGCAGCCACGCGCTGATTGGCGCGGAGTTTATCAAACGCTTCGGCGAGACGCCGATCGTGGTCAATGCGGTGGCGGCCCATCACGAGGAAGTGAAGCCCGAGACGGTTTACGCGGGGCTCTTGATTCTGGCCGACACGATTTCCGCGGTGCGGCCCGGCGCGCGGGCCGAGTCGATGACGAGTTACATCCAGCGGCTCGGCCGGCTCGAGAAACTCGCGATGTCGCTCGAGGGCGTGCAGCAGGCGTTCGCGATTCAGGCCGGCCGCGAAATCCGCGTCGTGGTCTCGCCGCGTGATGTCACCGACGAACGTGCGCAGGAAATCGCCAAGGAACTCCGCCACCGGATCGAGTCCGAGCTGCAGTATCCGAGCACGATCAAGATCACGGTGATCCGCGAGAGCCGTTTCACGGAGACGGCGACTTGAGGAACGACGTAACGGCGGGGCCGAGTGCCGCGCGGTGGTAATGGCGATTGCCGAGTGCCAATTGCCGAATGGCGGAAGGGCGTTGGGCTGTCGTCAGGAGTTTTTGAGTTCTGCGCTCCGGTGATGAAGCAGGAATTCCACACTCGGAATTCGGCACTCGGCACTCTTCAATCTCCTCCATGGCCGATCCGAAGATCCTCGAATCCTTTCCCAACCCGGCGCCGCACCGGGATTACGTGATTGAGCACTCGCATCACGAGTTCACTTCGATGTGTCCGATTACCGGGCATCCCGACTTCGCCACGATCACGGT
>CANJCM010000139.1 GCA_947472765.1 Opitutia bacterium | reverse complement strand
TTGACTCACCGGTCACGGGCCCGTCTCTTTTCTGACCCCATGTCGGCCTCCTCCTCAGTCGATGCCCCGGGTCGGGGCGGACAATTCCTCGACCACCTGAAGCAGGATCTCGCGTACGGCTGGCGGGGGCTGCGGCGGAATCCGGGCTTCGCGGCCGTCGTGATTCTCACGCTCGCCCTCGGCATCGGCGCCAACACCGCGATCTTCTCGGTCGTTCACGGCGTGTTGCTGCGCGACCTGCCGTACCAGGAATCCGATCGGCTGGTGGCCGTAAGTCAGGCCGCACCCAAGGCGGGCCAGGCGGCCTTGGGATTCTCGGTGCCGGACTTCACCGATTTCCGGGAGCGCAATCGTGCCTTCGCCGGCATGTCTGAGTACCACTCGATGTGGTTCATCCTGCTCGGCCGCGCCGAGCCGGAGCGCGTGCAGACGGGTGTCGTCTCTGATAATTTCTTCGACGTGCTCGGCGTGAAGCCGCTGCTCGGCCGCACGTTTCTGCCGGGTGAGGATCGCCCGGGCGCGCCCGCTGTCCTCGTGCTCAGCCACGACTACTGGCAGCGCAATTTCGGCGGTGATCCCGGTGTGGTCGGACAGGTCTTCGAGCTGAACAACAAGCCGCACACGGTTGTGGGTGTCCTCCCGCCGCTGCCGGCGTTCCCCAACGCGGATCACGTCTACATGCCGGCGTCGGCGTGTCCGTTTCGCGGCGCCGAGCGCACGCTCACGAACCGCAACGGCCGGATCATCAGTAATGTCATCGCGCGGATGAACCCGGGCGTGACGCCGGTCCAGGCCGCCGATGATGCGCGCCGCGTCGGCGTCGAGCTCTGTGGCATTTACCCGCAGAATTATCCCGTCGCCGACGGCTACACCGTCCAGCTCCGCAGCGTGATCGATGCCTTCACGGGCACGGCGCGCACGCCTCTGCTCGTGCTGCTCGCGACTTCCGGATTCGTCCTGCTCATTGCCTGCGCCAATGTCGCCAACCTCACGCTCGCCCGGCTCGTCCGTCGCGATCGCGAACTCGCGGTGCGCGTGGCGATGGGCGCGGGGCGCGGACGCATCATTCAACAGCTCGTGACCGAGAACCTGCTCCTCGCCAGCATCGGCGGCGTGGTGGGACTCGCGCTCGCGGCCGGCGGCTTGCATGTGCTCACGCGTTACGCCGGGCAATTTTTGCCGCGGGCCGACACGATCGGCCTCAACGGTGCGGTGCTCGCGTTCACCGCGGTGGTGTCCGTGCTGACGGGCCTGCTGTTTGGCTCGCGGCCGACACTGCCGGCGGGCGATCGACTGGCGGAAACTTTGAAAGATGGTTCGCGCGGGACGGGTGGGGCGGGCAACCGGTTGCGCGCGCTGCTCGTCGTGTCACAGGTCGCCGTGTCTGTGCCGCTGCTGATCGGCGCCGGCCTCGCGACGCGCAGCCTGCTCAAGTTGCAGCAGGTCGACCCTGGCCTCGAGACGACCCAGGTGCTCGCCGCCAATCTCAACCTCAACTGGACGCGCTACGACGACTTCCCGAAGCGCTATGCGTTTTGGGAGCGGATGATGATTGAGGCGTCGCAGTTGTCGGCGGTGCAGTCGGTCGCGGTGTCGGGCTCCGAGCCGTTGAACGGACTCGTCAGTTTCCCGACGGCCTTCGCGCTGGACGGCCGGCCGCTCGAACCGGGGGCGCCGGCGCCGCGGGCGATCGTGCAGACGGTGAGCGAGGATTATTTTGCGACGATTGGGCAGCCGCTCCTGCGCGGTCGGGCCTTCACGCCGGGTGACCACCGGGATGCGCCGCGCGTGGCGGTGGTGAACCAAACCATGGCGGCCCGCTACTGGCCGAACGTCGATGCCGTGGGGCAGCGAATCACTTTCGACAACGGGGTAAACTGGACGACGATCGTGGGCGTGGTGGCCAGTGCGCGTCGCCGGCTCAACGCGGAGCCGACGGACGAGATTCATGTGCCGCTGCGGACCGGCGCGGGAATCATCACCGGAACCGTTCTTTTGCGTACGCGGGGCGCCCCGGCATTGGTGATCCGCGAACTCCGCGAGGCCATCCGTCGCGTCGACCCGCTGCAGCCCGTGACGAAGATCGAGACGCTCGAACAGGTGCGGGAAAGCTCGCTGATTGCGCCCCGCCTGATCGCGAGCCTGCTCGCTTTGTTTGCCGTGCTGGCACTCGTCATCACGGCGGCCGGCATCGGCGGCGTGCTCGCCTTCACGGTGAGCCAGCGCACGCAGGAAATCGGCATTCGGATGGCGCTCGGCGCGAGCCGGGCGGATGTGCTCTGGCTGGTGCTGCGGCAGGGCCTGGGCCTCGTCGTCATCGGACTCGCGGTCGGCACGCTGGCGGCGTTCTTCCTCGCCCGGTTGATGGGCGGCATCCTCTACGGCGTGCCGCCGACAGATTTTGTGACCTTCGCCGGTGTCGGCTCCGTGCTGCTGCTCGTCGCCGCAAGTGCGTGTCTGCTGCCCGCCCGCCGCGCGACGGGCATCAGTCCGATGATTGCGCTGCGGGCGTCTTAAGCCGGAACGATGCCGTGGAGCGGTGGAACGCTCCGATAACATGCGGATGCAGAGTTAGAACTCCACTGCATGGCAGTCGGAATTTTGGTCACCCGAAGGTAGGCGCGATCCGGGTGTAGCCCTGCCCGTGAGGGCAGGGACTTCTCGAAGGCTACGCATCACGTCGTCCCGCTGCTCACGTAGCGGGCTACAACAGCCAACAGCTTCCAACCTTCGCGTTCTTCGCGACTTTCTAATGCAGCGTTCCGGCTTAAGCGGGAAGGTGCAGTTGAATGTAGGCGCGCCGGCCTGCCGTCCCTCAGGCTTCGCGTGGAGCGCGAAGCCGCTGGACCTCGCGAGGCCACCGGCTTTCGTTGCGGGCGTGTCGCCCGCCCCGATGAACGATGACGCTGCGCTGCTCCGCCGTTACGTTGATGAACGTGACGAGAGCGCGTTCACCGAGGTGGTGCGGCGGCACTTCGATCTCGTGCACGCGGTGGCGCTCCGTCGAACCGCCGGAGATAAGCCGGCCGCCGACGCGATCGTGCAGAACGTGTTCTCGCGACTCGCACCCGAGGCCGCATCGCTGCGCCGGCAGGGCCTCGTTGTCGCCTGGCTGCACCTCGCGGCGCTCGACCAGGAGGCTCTCTCATCCTCTCCGTCTCTTCCGTACCATAACCTGCAGAGCCAGATCGCACCGGCCGGATGGGACCTTGCCCTGGACTGCGCGCTGGTCGAACTGCCGGAGGAGGATCGCGCGGCGCTCCTGTTGCATTATGCCGAGGCGCGTGGGCTGCCTGAAGTCGGCGTGGCCCTCGACCTCAGCGCCGAGGCCGCGGCGCTGCGGGTGAGCCGGGCGCTCGACAAGCTGCGGGCGATTCTGGCCGGACGCGGCACTCGTCCCGGCGTGTCCGCCTTGCGCGAACTGCTCTCGGAGCCCGCGGAAGCGTCCGCGGCGCCCGGGCGGATGGAACACGTGTCACGGGTGGCGGTGGCGAGCCGGCTGGCGGAGCCCGATGCCGAGGCGTCGACGTTCTTCGGCTCGCTCGTTGGCATGATCAATTCCGGTCTGGCCCTCGGCGTGGCGGCGCTGGTGGTGGCGGGTACGACGCTCGTCTGGGGCTATCGCACGAACACGCGGCTCGAAGCTGAGATTAGCCGGCTGCACGGCGACAACCAGACGCTGGCGTCGTTGCAGCGCGACAACCGCCGGCTGGCGCGGCTCGTGGCGGAAGCGGAGGAGTTGCGGCGCGAGGCGGCGGAGTTGCCGGCGCTGCGCGCGACGGTTTTCCCCGGCGGGCCGCAGGCGGCCATGGGGCAGGCGGTCCTGACGATTGCAGGCACGAATCAATTTCGCTGGGATAATGAGGACCTGCCGGCGGACGCGCTCGGCGGGCGCCTGCGGGAATTTCGCCAGCGCTATCCGGCGCCGGAGTCCGTGATCGTGATTCGCGCCAACGGGGTCGCGGCCGCAGAGGTGCTCGCCGTGCTCGAGGCGGCGCGCCGGGCGGAGATCGTCCGAATCCAGATCGAGGGTGAGGCGCGATTCGAGGGCGGCGGTGGAGGCTGGTTGTTCTGACGCCATGAACCGCACGATGCTCATGCTTCTGCTGGTGGCGGCCGTGGCGGCGTGGATCGTGGAGACCACGAACCGCGAACGGTTGACGAAGCGGATCGATGTCATGCGGGCCAACACGCGCGCCCTCGGCCGCGTGCAGGCCGAGCATGAGCGACTCGTCCGCGTTCAGCCCTTCGTGGGTGAGATCGACAGCCTGCGGCGTGATCGGGCGGAGGTTATGAATTTGAGGCGCGAGCTCGTGAACCGCCAGACGAGCTCGGGGCCGGAGGTCCAACGGGTGCAGGCGGCGCTCGGTCGCGAGGTGCTGCCCACGGCGCTCTGGCTGCCGACGAAGCAGATGAAGGATTTGGGGCGCGGCACGCCGCACGCGCTGCTGCAGACTGCGTTTTGGGCGGCCAACGCCGGACAGAGTGCCGCGCTGCGGGAACTGCTGGCGGTCGAGCCGGCCGTGCGCGCGCGGGCGGAGGCCATCCTGCGAGCGTTGCCGGAGTCAAAGCGCGACGGGCTCGGGGAACCCGAACTGCTCGTGACGACCGCGCTGAAGCAGCGCGCGCCCGTCGAGGCTGTGCAAGTGCTCGCGGAGCAGTTCAAGGGCTTCGATGAAGCCGTGGAGTACGTGGCGCTGCGGAGCCGCACCGGGGAGGAGAAAGTCGTCGCGCTGCGGCTCCGCTGGGCGCCCGGCGGCTGGCGGCTGCTCGTGCCGATGGAAGTGGTGGAGACGGCGGGACGAGAGCTGCGCGGCGAGGGGTTGTCGGTGGGGCGGTGAAAAATTGAAGTGTTTCGGTGATCGATCTGGCCGGCCACTTGGGTTGTCCTTGGATCGCCTTCTGTGAGATCGATTGGGTGGCGCCGTCGCGCTGACGCCTTCTCGCCCGCATCGAGAGCCGTTCGATTCAGCCGCCCGCGCGCCGGGTATCATAGTCTCCGGCTGGGTCGCGATAGATCGTGTGGAGATGCATCGTCGCATCTCCGCCCATCGCCTGCGGCGCGTACTCGATCAACACCGCGGGACCTTGAATCCGAAAGTAGGCTGGCGATCCCGGCGTGAGGGGCCCGCTCCACATGAAGTAGGTTTCCGCCAACGACGCTTCGACCTCCCGCATCTTCGCGTCCGTGGCTTCCGCGTGGACGACGCCGACCCATTGGCGAATCAGATCGAGCAGCCGTTGGCGCTGGGCGGGAGTGAAGGAGTCCGCCCGCACGCCTTCTGGCACGATGGCGCGACCGTCCTGGCCCGGGCCGAGGACCAGGTCGCGAAAACGGGCGCCGAGGACGGCTCGTCCCCGCTGTGATTCGTCCAAGGCATTGATGAGTTCGAACGACAGGTCGGTGGCGACGCCGAGCGGGCGCTTGCGTTCGCCTCTGATGGTATACACCGCGGGCTGGGCCCCGACAAAGCTCGGCGCGATGGTGTTGCGGCTCCCGATGATTGTCAGGTTGAGCGCGAGATGATGGCCGCCGAATTGCAGCGTCCAGGGATCCGTGGCGGAAGGAGCGCCCACGAACGCCACGAAGTATTCGCTGCTGCCAAAGATGAGCCGGCCGGGTTTCTCCGTGGTCCGCAGCACTTCATCGCCTTCCATGATCTCGTGGGTCCGGCGGTAGCCCTCGGGACTCAGCGCCGTCGCGAGGAGCGCATCGACGGCGGCCTGCTGGGGTGGCGTCAGGTCGGCGAGGCGGAGGCCGCGGCGCTCGAAGATCCCGGTCGGAAGGTTCGACCATCGGGTCCGTTGCGCGCGGTCATCGCCGGCGAAAGCGACCTTTGCGCGGGCTTCCGAATCGAGGGTCGCCAGAAAGGCGTTGGCGGCGGCGACAATGCGGTCGGTGGCAGCGGCCGGCTTCGCGTCGGATTGGGCGGCCGGCAGCCGGACGGCAGAGCTCAGGCCAAGCGCGAGCAGAAGTCGCAGCGTGAAGAGCGTTCGAGGGGTGGGGATCATAAAATTTTTGTCCTTAGGGACGCAGGGCCGCCGACGAGGGGGGCCGGGTCGGCGCCGGAGTCGGTCTGGCCTGGATTGTGAAATCGAAGGCAAGTGACTGCTGTGCTTCATCGCGCCGCAGGGGTCCGATCCGGATGTTGGGTCCGGCCGGAGCGAAGGCGGTGGCAAGGTAGACACTGCCCGCGGGGAGATAGTTGTTGGAGAAACGCAACGCGCGGGCGCCCCGCGGACTATCCGGCAGGGCCGCGGTGAACTGAATCTGCAAATCGCCCACTCCCGTGCGGACCGCATCCAGGTCTGGAACGCTCACGTCACCCACGGTCAGTGCCAGCCTTTGCCCGTCGATGAACAGCGCGAGTTGCCCGCCCACGGTGGCGGCAAACGTCTCGCCCTCGGAGGAGGAGATCTTCCCATCGTGGTTTGGGTCGAGTGACGCGACGAACTCATCCGCTCTTCCGACTCCGGGAGTCAGGGTGATCTCGATCGAGATTCGCGCGGGTTCGACGGCGATAAAGCTGCGCTGCAGCAGCTCGTCCAGCCGATGGGCGTGCGCGGCTGGCGTGAATCCCAGCAGCAGACCCGCAAACTGGGCGCGGCCGAAGCGGCGGCAAAGGACGACGAGGCGGGACATCGGACGTGGCGGGGCAGGCGGGCGACCCTTGTCACCGTGGGGCGGACAAATCCGAATCGAAAGGCGAAGGAGAGTAAACGTTTCCCCGGCTTAGTTCCCGCGACGAGGGCGCATCGCCATCCCCTTACCCCGGAACCGCGGGGTAACCTGCGTCGCGGGGGCCGCGGCGACCGGAACGGAGTCCGGCAGACCGGCGCGCATTTCCTGGACGGCGCCATCGAGATTGGTTTGCAGGCGACCCTCGACCTGGGCGTTG
>CANJCM010000138.1 GCA_947472765.1 Opitutia bacterium | reverse complement strand
GGGATTTAAACCCCTACAGCGGTTTAGCAAACCGCCGCCTTAGACCACTCGGCCACCTCTCCAGAACAGGAATTCGGAGGCAAACGCCGGCCGGGGAAAGTGCAAGGCGGATTTCGGCCCGCCGCCCATCCCGCGCCACCGCGTCCGCGTCAACTCTCGTCATCCACCGGCCGGTCGAGCTCCTCGCGGCATTCGGTGATGACCCGGAGCCAGATTTCGCGGAGGTCGAACAGCCGGGGCAGGGCCCCGAGCCGCCAGGCCAGCACGTGGCGCTGGCGCGCGATGGAATCGTCGTTGAGCAGCGCGAGGGTCCCGTTCAGCGCGCTCAGCGCTCGCTTGAACAGGCTGACCGCCATCGCGTAGTCGCCGAAATCGAGCGCGTGAATCGCCTGCACCGCCTGCTCCTCGCCGCGCTGCAGCGAGGAAAGCAACGCGACTGCCAGGGGCTGGGGCACGCGGGTCGCATCCGACGCCAGCGGCTGCCACGAACGATTCAGACCGAGGTAAATAGCCTTCGTCGCGATGAAAATCGGGTTCTTGTGGAGCGTGTAGACGCCTTCGTCGGCCTCGAACGCCGCGTCGCTCTCCGGTTCGTCATCGTCGGATTCGTCGGCTTCGTCGCGCCAGGCGCCTTCGCCCCAGTTCATCTTCTCGGCCACCGCATCGATCCGGTCGGGCGCGTCCAGGCACGCCTCGTAAAAACGGAGATAGCGCAACACGGCCTCGTCCTGTTCCCGGAGGTAACGCTCCCAATCGAATTCGCTCCAAGCCAGCTCGCCGCGATCATCCCATTCGTCTGCCGCACCGTCAGATTCGTTGCTCATTCGGTGCGGGGAACTGAGAATGGGCGCCAGTGAAACGCAAATAAAAACCCGGCGCTGGCCAGCTCCCAATCCCTCCGGAATTGGGGTGGTTTGCAGGTTGAATGACCAGTGGGCCCGGCTCATTTTGCGACAAATGGCGGACGTTCATCATGAAATCGTTTTCTTCTCCGGCCACGTCCAGGGCGTAGGCTTCCGTTTCTCCGTCCTGCAGGTGGCGCGTGAATTCGATGTGGCCGGGTTTGTGAGCAATCTGCCCGACGGGAGAGTGCACGTGGAAGTGGAGGGACGGGAGCAGGATGTCGCCGCTTTCATCGACGCGGTGCAGGAGAAAATGCACGGCTACGTCCGCAAACTGGACCGCTCGACCAAGCGGCGCGCCGGCCAGTTCTCCGGTTTCGTCATCCGATAGTCCCCATGACCGGCGGGTCGCCAGCGGACGTTCCGGCGTTGGAGTGGGACGGAGTGAGCAAGGAATTTGGCGCCGGCCCGCGGGACACGTGGGTCCCTGCGCTCACCTCGCTCACGCTTCGCGTGCCACAAGGTCGCATCGTGGGCCTGCTCGGTCCCAATGGCGGCGGCAAGAGCACGGCCATCAAGGTCGCCCTGGGTTTGCTCAAGCCGACCGCGGGCGCGTGTCGCATCCTCGGGCGACCCAGCACGGAAACGGCGGCGCGCGGTGTCGTCGGCTATCTGCCGGAGTCGCCGCAATTCTACCGTTCGCTCACCGGTTTTGAACTCGTCGAGTTCGCGGCGGAGGTGTGCGGCTGTCCGCGGGAGGGGCGGACGGCGCGGGTCCGATCCTGGCTCGACCGCCTCGGCCTCGCCGCCGCCGCGGATCGCCGCCTCGGCAGCTATTCGCGCGGCATGCTGCAGCGCGTCGGACTCGCCCAGGCACTGGTGCACGATCCCCGCGTGCTGATTCTCGACGAACCCACGTCGGGCGTGGATCCCGTCGGGGTCGATCTGATGAAGCGCCTCCTGCTCGAACTGAAGCAGGAGGGGCGCACCGTGCTGCTCACGTCGCATTTGTTTTCGGATTTGGCCGAACTCTGCGATGACGTGGCGATCCTCCACAAGGGCCGGCTCGTCGGCGGGGGACCGGTGGCGACGCCGGGTGGCGGCGCGGATTTCGCCGTGGAAGATCTGGCCCCGGACGCAGCTCCCGCCTTGCAGGAATGGGTCCGGCAACACGGCGGCATCGTTCGGCCGCTCAGTCGGGCCGTGACGCTGGAGCGCGTCTACCGCGCCGCCGTGGGCCGGAATTGAAGGCCATGACGACGGAAATTTTAACCTGGCGACGGACTCGCGCGATCGCGGTCCTGACGGTGAGGGAAGCGATGCGGCAGCGACTCGTGGCGGCGTTCCTGTTGCTGGCACTGGCGCTCGTCGCGGGCGTCCACGCCCTGCGGGATTTGAACTTTGGCGGTTCGTTGTCGGCCTTTGTCGCCGACTGCGGTTTCGGGGTGATGGCCGTCATCGGTTCCGCCCTCGCCATCTCGCTGACCGCGCAACTGGTGCTGGTCGAAGTGGAGTCCCGGACCGTGGACACGCTCTTCGCGAAACCCGTCACGCGCGCCGAATTCGTCGTGGGTAAGTTCCTCGGTCTCGCGGGTCTGCTGGCCGCATTCTGCGCCTTCATCACGGTCCTGCTGACGCTCCTGGTGGCAGTTCCGCCGGCCGCACCGATCGAGTGGGCGTCCGGGGATCGACCCGCGGTCGCCCTGCGGGAACTCGCCGTGGGAGGTTATCTGCAGTGGCTCAAGCTGATCATCCTCGCGGCGTTGGTTCTACTCGTGGCGAGCTACGCTCGCACCCAGCTCTTCGTCGTGGTGGCGGGAATTGTGCTCCTGCTCGCGGGACATCTGCAATCCGTGGCGCACGACGCCTATGCCCGCAGCGCTTCCATGCTGGTGAAAGCGATCGGCTTCGTCACCACCGGTTGGCTGCCGAACTTCAATCTCTTCGCCGCGCCACCCGGCGGCAGCACGGGTGCCGATCCCATGTCGCTCGGCTTTCTTTCCCTCTACGCTGGCGGCTACGTGCTGGTGGCTTGTGGCCTGACGGCGATTTGTTTTTGGCATCGTGAACTCTAGGGCCGGCTTGTGCTCAACAGTGGCGGTTGTGCTGGTGACGGCTGGCTGGCTGCTGAACGGGATGATCGGTCCCGTCGTCGCACGGAATCGCGCGAACGAGCTGCCGGCCATGCCGCGGGTCGCAAAGCTCTCCGCCGCCAGCGCCTTCGCCGTGCTGGGTGGATTCCGGCCACTCGCCGCCGACCTTGCGTGGATTGCCTTGCAGGGCGCCTGGGAGCGACGCGATCAGCCGGCGAGCGAGAAATTGATTCGGACCGCGACCTTGTTGGATCCGGCTTCGGCCTACTTTTGGAAGAACGGCGCGCGCATGATCGCGTTCGATATCCCGCTCTGGCGAATCGCAGAGAGCGGGGGATGGGATTCAATGCCCGCGACCCGGCAACGGGCCATTCGACGGGAACAGGCCGCAGCCGCGCTCCGGCTTTTGAATGAGGCGCTGGAGGCGAACCCACGGATGGCGACCCTCTGGCTCGAGCGGGCCGGCATCGAGCTCCAGGGCGAAGAAGACCCGGCCGCAGCGGCGTCCAGTTATCGACGCGCCTGGGAATTGGATCCGAGCCTGACTTTTGCCGCCCGGCTGCAGGCCCAGCTTCTGCGACGGATCGGTCGGCGCGAGGAGGCGCTGGCGGGCCTTCATCAACTCCGCCGTTATCTGGCCGCGAACGGTGGGGTCGCCGAGATTGCGATGGTTCGAGTGCGAATCGATGAGCTCGAACGCGAGCTTGCGGCACTCAAGGGAAGACGCTCCCCACTTCGCCGGTGAGGAGAAAGGTTCGAATCCTCCTCGTCACCGGCGGCTCGGACGGTTTCAACTTTCCCTGTTTCCATGACTGTCGATCTTCCGCTGCTTTTGTTCGGCCTGCTCCTCCTGTGGTTTCCACGCCAGTGGATGCGCCTGGGGGTGAGTGTCGGCGGTCGTCGCCGGCGCCCGAGTGGAGGTCCCGTGGGAGGCGTACAGCCCTGGGAGCAGCGTGATGCCGGTGACCCCCGGATCAACGCCCGGCGAGAATTTGGGAAGCTGCGCAACTATTTTGACCTGTTGCGCGCCGCGGCGGGCGGGCTCGCGATCGTGGGCGGTTTCGACATCCAAAGCAGCCTGCAGCCCGCCAGTGCGAATGCGGTGGTGCATCCGCTGCTCGTGATGGCGCTCCAGTACGGCATTTTGCTCGTCGGTACGCTCATCCAAGTGATCCGGTATGAGCGGCGACACATCTCTTTCTACGCACCGATCTTTTTTCTCGCGGGACTTTCCGTCAGTCTCTGCGGCGGGTGGGCGGCGCTGTTCGCGTTCGTTCTCATCTGGGGAGTGAATCCGATGTTCACCGGACCGCAGGCGTTCCTCACGCTCTATGCGCTGGCGCAGCTCGGACTCGGTGTGCTTTTCCACGGCGTGGCCCGTGAACTGCCGGTTGTGGCCTTCGGTTTGGGCTTCCTGCCGGTGCTCATCAGCCTGCTCGCCCGCCGGCCGCTGGTGATTATGACCCGCAAGGCATCCTCGCCGTCGGGTGCGGCGTGACTTCGACCGGGCAGATCTGGCTGGCAGCGGCGCGACCACGCACGTTGCCGGCGGCGCTGGCTCCCGTGCTGGTCGGGTCGGCCCTCGCCTGGCGGGATGGCGCCTTCGATGGCGCCGCGGCCGGCCTGTGCCTCGCGTTCGCCTTGCTGATCCAGATCGGTACGAACTTTGCCAACGACTACTACGACTTCGTCCACGGTGCCGACACCGCCGCCCGGGTTGGTCCGCGACGAGCCGTGGCTTCGGGCCTGATTGCGCCGGGCACGATGAAGGCCGCGATGATCGCGGTCTTCGCCACGGCCTTCCTTGCCGGCCTCGGCCTCATCTTTTGGGGCGGGCCCTGGCTCCTGCTCGTCGGCGTGGCGAGCATCGCCTCCGGGATCGCCTATACGGGAGGCCCGTGGCCGCTGGCCTATCACGGCCTCGGTGACGTTTTCGTTTTTGTCTTCTTCGGTCTCGTCGCCGTGACGGTGACTTACTTTGTCCAGGCGGGCCACGTCACCGGCGACGCCTTCCTCGCGGCGTCCGCCATCGGCGTGCTGGCGGCGAATATTCTCGTCGTGAACAATTATCGCGACGTCGAGACGGATGCGGCCGCCCACAAGCGCACGCTGGTCGTGCGTTGGGGACGCCCGGCCGCGCGCTGGCAGTTCACGCTCGCCCATGCCGCCGCCTTCGCGGTTCCGGCCCTGCTGTGGTGGCGGGGTGAGGGGACGTGGATTCTGCTCCCGCTCGTTCTCCTCCCGTGGGCGGGGCGTCAAATCAACCGCCTGCGCCGCGCCAGCGCGCCGCAGGAATTGATTGCCCTGCTCGGCGACACCGGCCGGTACGAGGCCGTCTTTGCCCTGCTGCTCGCGATCGGGTTGATCGCGTAACCGCCCTCAGGCGACGTGGCCGGCGAGCTTCGCCCGCAGCGCCGCTTTCGGCATCATGCCGACCAGCGTCTCCGCGGCCTTGCCGCCCTTGAAGAGAATCATCGTCGGAATCGCCCGGACACCGTACTCCGCCGCGACCGTGTCATGCTCGTCGATGTTGAGCTTCGCAATCTGCAGCTTGCCATCGAATTCAACCGCGAGCTCCTCGAGAACCGGGGCGATCGCCTTGCACGGCCCGCACCAGGGAGCCCAGAAGTCGACGAGCACCGGCGTGGTGGCAGCGGCGACGGTGGACTTGAATGTATCGGTGGTCAGGTCGGTGATCTTTTCGGACATGGGAATGATGAGTGAGGAAGAACAGAAGGGAAAATGCCCGGGATGCAACTGCGCGGACAGGGGATGACAGAAAACCCGCCGCCGGGCGATGGCCTCAACGGGGCCGCGCGTGGTCGATGATATCGGCGATTTCCTGCGGCTCGCATTGCTCGAGCCGCTTGTGGCGCCGCTTCAACTCCTCGAAGGTTTTCATCATGGTCTCGGTCATCCGGCCATGGGTTTCGTCCGAGCCGCCGACGAGCACGAACTTCTCGCCGGTCGTGACGCGCTTGTGACCGTCATCGTGGTCGAGGCCGAGTCCGATGATTCCCTCGATCTTCGGCCGCCGCTTGCGCTTTGCCTTGGACGAATCGTTTTTCACGCGGTCACCGTGGAAGGGTCTGGCGCGGTTTCAAGCGGGTTTTCCTCCACCGCGCTGCACACAATATCGGTGAACGCCTCGTTCTGCTGCAGGCGGAGCTTCCGCAGCCGCGTCAGTTCCAGCACCGCCAGAAACGTTGCCACCAGCCGGCGGAGCGTGACGCCCTCCGGGAAGAGCTGGGAGAAGACGAAACTGCGTTCCGTGCGGGTCCGTTCGAGCAGCCACTCCATCTGATCGGCGACGGTCACGAGCTCATCGTGGATTTCGCCGACCACCAGCTTCTCGGCGAGGCGGCGGAGGACGATGTTGAACGTGTTCCAGAGCTCGATCCGATCGACCGACTTGAGCGGGCGATCCTCGCGATCCGAAAGCGAGGAGACATGCCGCTCGAGCAGGTTCTGGCGGGTCTCGACCAGGGCGGCGATCTCGGCGGCGGCGTCCTTGAATTTCTTGTACTGGAGCAGCTGGTGCACGAGCTCCCAGCGGGGATCGACCTCGTCATCGTCGGCGTTGGGGTCGATCGCGTGCAGGCCCTTGGGCAGGAGCAGCCGGCTTTTGATCTCCATCAGCGTGGCGGCCATGACGAAAAACTCCCCGGCCACCTCGAGATCGAGCTGCTGCATCGCCTTCAACGCGTCGATGTACTGCCGCGTGACCGACTCGATCGGGATGTCGTAGATATCGAGTTCGTTCTTCCGGATCAGAAAAAGCAGGAGGTCGAGCGGGCCTTCGAACACCTGCAGCTTGATGCGATAATCGGAATCAGGAATCACGTTGCGCCGATGGTTGGCCGCCGGGTCGGCGCCGCAAGGGGAAAACCGGCCGGGCGTCGGGAGGTCAGCTCCGGCGCAGGGCGGCGACGAAAAACCAGTCCGTGTTATGGCGGGCCGGGCTGATGGAAAGACCAGCGGCGGTGGTCGCAAAGCCGAACGGCTGCGCCGGAGCGGCCAGAGCAAAGTCCGGGTGGGAGGCGAGAAATGCGGAGACGACATCCTCGTTCTCGAACCGGCTCAACGAGCACGTGGCATAGACGAGCCACCCGCCGGGACGGACGAAGCCGCAGTGCTGTTCGAGCAACTGGCGCTGCGTCGCGGCCGCCTGCGTCACCTGACCCGCTCCCGTGGTCCACTTGAGATGCGGCGA
>CANJCM010000137.1 GCA_947472765.1 Opitutia bacterium | reverse complement strand
TACTCGACTGGAATCCGCCCTCCCCCTTTCCAACCCGGCGCGGCGACCAAAAAACAGGCTTGTCTTTGCGAGGAGGAATAACGCCCTTTTAGCCCATGAACCTGAAATTCATCCGCTCCACTTTTGTCGCGACCGCACTGTTCGCCGGCACGATGACCTCCGCGTTTGCGGCCGACGCCAGCAAGGAAGTTGAAGCCATCTCGAAGAAGATGGTGACCGCCCTCGAGAACGCCAAGTTCGATGACTTCGTCGCCGACGGCGACGCGGGTTGGAAGAAGATCCCGAAGGCCTCGTTCGACAACCTGGTGAATGGCATCGGTCCGCGCCTCAAGGGCGGCTACACCCTCTCCTACCTCGGCGAAATCAAGCAGGGTGGCTCACAGGTGGCCCTCTGGCGGATCGCGTTCAAGACCGGTGACGACCTGCTCGCCAAGGTGGCGATCAAGGATGGCAAGGTGACCAGCTTCGGTCTGCCCCGCATCTAACCGCCGCGACGTCGCGGTTCACTTTCAAGGCGCACCTTTCGAGGTGCGCCTTTTTTGTGCCACCGTGGTCCAGCGTGGCACGGGTCTCCCGACCCGTGTCTGTCGTGCGAAAGGCCGTGAAGGCATTCACGGGTCAGGAGACCCGTGCCACCCTGGCGATCAGGACGGCTGGCTGGGATCGCGTTTCACCCAGCGATAGGCCGCGACCGAGTTCTTCCAGAAATATTTCTCGGCCTGAGCCCGGGTCTTGGTGGCGAAATAGGCCCGCACGATCGCGAGCACCTCGTGGTATTCGCCGACCTGATCGCTATTCGGCCAGTCGCTGCCGTACACGATCCGATCCTCGCCAAAGATTTCCCAGATTTCGTCGAGCCGGGGCCGGTAGAACGCGAGGTCCTGCGGGATGCGTCCGTTGTCCTCTCGCAGCACCGCGGACATCTTCACGTAAATCTGCGGCCGTTGGTGAATCTCCCGGAGGTTTGCGCGATAGGCGTCGAGGGCCGGCCCGGCCGGCGGCAGCGTGATTTTCGGCAGGTGATCGATCACGATCCGCAGCGACGGCACCTTGTCGCTGAGCTTCACGATCGCCTCAATCAGCGCGAGGTCGGGGTTCGCAGTGTCGAGGACAAGTCCCGCCTGCGCCAGGGCCTTCAGATCGGAGATGAACTCGGGCTTGCCGACGGAGGCGGCCAGGTTGCGGCCCCAGAGATTGCCGTGACGAATGCCGCGGAAGAGCGGATTGCGCGCGAAGCGCTCGAGCTGACCGCGAAACTCGGGCGTGCCGACCTCAAGGCTGCCAATGGTGCCCACCATGATCGGGTCGCTGGCCGCGACGTCGAGGACCCATTGGTTGTCCTCGAGCCACGCGCTGCACTCGACCTCGATCGCGCCCTTGATGCCAAGCGGCACCGCGAGGCTCTTGTAACGGGGCGGCAGTGCCGGGCGGTAGAGCTTGGCGTTGTTCTTCGGCGGCCACGGGATGCCCTGGGGCCGCGTGGGATCAAAGAGGTGAATGTGCGTATCGATTATCGGGATGTCGTTCATCGCAGGGGAAGCGGAGGCCGCCAGTCCCCGGGTTGCAGTGGAGCCGGCCGCAGCCGCCGCCACCGCACCGATGAAACCACGGCGGGAGAGAGAGGGATTATTCATGGGGTCGCCGCACGCTAAGGATCACTCGCCCCGGTCCAAGCGCGTAATCATCCCGACTCATTTGATCCCTACCCGATTTCTGTCCCTCGCCCCGGAACATTTCCTTGGCGCCGTGCATCAACCAGCGCGATGCGTCATCGAAAGAAAATCGTCTTGCGGTCGGAAATTTCGGCTGGTGCGTGTAGCCTCTCATCATGAAAGGCCTAAAGATTGTCGCGCTCAGCCTGGGCGCGCTCGCACTCCTCGGAATTTTGGTCGTCGTCCTCGCGTTGACGCCCTCGGTCCAGACTTGGGCGGTCCGGAAGGCCCTCGCTGACACACCGGGCATCACGATCGAAGTTGGTCGGGTGGCCGCTGGCTGGAGCGAAGCGGAGTTGAACGACCTCCGGGTCGCGCAACCTGGCACCATCATCACCGCGCGCCTGGCGAAGGCGCGCTACTCGTTGGGCGACTTTCTCTCCGGCCGGAAGATCAACGCCGAACAGGTGACGGTGGAGGACGTCGTCGTGGATCTCCGCCCGCCCGCGGCACCGGGCCGCAGTCCGGTTCCTTCCGGGGCGCCCAACGTCGGCACGCCCCGTCCCAGCCCGGGCACCCCGCCGCCGGCTCCTGCGCCTGGCGGCACCACCACCCCGCCGCCGTCGTTCGCGGGAATTCTTCACGAGGCCCAGCTTCCGGTGGACCTTCTCATCGGGTCCTTCTCGGCCA
Source organism: Opitutia bacterium (assembly GCA_947472765.1). Lineage (GTDB taxonomy): Bacteria > Verrucomicrobiota > Verrucomicrobiia > Opitutales > Opitutaceae > ER46. The sequence goes on along the minus strand of CANJCM010000137.1, from coordinate 4,845 downwards.
AGGGTCGCGCCCTGCTCCCCGGCGGGCAGACCGCCACCTTCGACTTCCGCGGAACGAACCTCGGCACCGGTCAGCAGGGAAAGCTCGAATGGACCCTCGGGTTCGCCGACGCCGCCCAAGGTGCGGCGTTGCAGACCTTGCGGGCAACCGGCACGGCGGCCGTTCAGATCGGCGCGGATCGTCGCATCACCCGCGTCGAGATCGAAACGACCGCGTCTGCCACTGGACCCTCCCTGCCCACCAATCAGCTCAAGCTCCAGGCCCGGGCGGAGCAGCCCGCGACCGTTGGAAACGAGGTCTACTCCGTCCGGCTCGGACTGGTTCGTGGTGCCGCCGTCGAACCGCTTTTGGGCGTGAGTGCCGCATTCGCCGCCGCCAGCCGGGAGATCGCCGGGACGTGGGAGCTCTCGGTTCGCCCCGAGCAGGTTTCGGCCCTGCTGGCCGGGCTGAATCTCCCCGGCGTCGCGGCCACCGGGACGGGCAAGTTCACCCTCCAACCCGACACCCACGCCCTGTCGACCACGGGCAATCTCCAGGGCCGGGTCGCCAATCTCGAAAAAATCTCACCGCAACTCGGCGTCGTCGGCTCCGTCCAGTTTGCCACCAACTTCAACGGGGCCGTGGCCGGACAGGTTGCGCGGCTCGAGCGCTTCGACCTGACGCTCACCGGCGCGGACGGCCGCAAGCTCGCCGAGATCGCGAGCCTGCAACCGGTTTCGTACCACCTGATGGACAAACGCGCGACCCTCTCCGATCCAAAGGCCCAACTCGGACGCATCACGGTGGAGAATCTGCCTCTCGCCTGGGCGCAGCCGTTCGTCAGCGCGGTCACAATCGCCGGCGGCGACCTCTCCCTCACCTTCGCGGTCGAGGCTGAGGACAACGGCAGCCGCATTCTCGCCCGAGCCATTGAGCCGCTGGCCTTGCGCGGCGTCACCCTGCGTCAAGGTCAGCAAGTGCTCCTCGAACAAGCGACGCTCACGCTGAAGCCGAGCATCGATTACTCGGCGACCCGCGTCGCGCTCGAGGTCGCCGATCTCAATCTCACGCTGCCTGCGGGCGACGCAGTGACGGGCCGGATCACCTCTGAGATCACGAATCTCGCGACCACGCCCGCCATCGCGTTCAACGTCCAGATCCAGGCCCGAACCGTGGCCGCCTTGAAGGCCTACCTTCCCGTCGACCCCGGCCCGCTCAGCGTGGTTGCGGCGCTCGAAGGCAACCTGGAAGGATCGTCGCTGCGACTCGCCAAGGCGTCCCTGACCGCAAACCGCGCGAACGGCGGACTGCTCGCCAGCCTCGAACTGCAGCAGCCGCTCACCGCGGATCTGGCGAAGATGACCTTCGCCGTCGCGAAGCCGGACGCCGTGGCTGCGCGGCTGCGGCTTGGCGAAGTGCCGCTGGCGTGGGCCGAGAAATTTGTCGCGGACGCGAAGTTCGCGGGCGTCCTCGTCGGCGGGGCTTGGGATGTGTCGTTCCAGTCGGCCGATCAACTCGGTTTGGTCACCGTCGAGCCGCTTGTGCTGCGCGGCGTCGGCGCGACGCTCGCGGGCAAACCGCAATTGCAGGGCGTCGACCTCAGCACCGAGTTCACCGCCCAACGGCGGGCCAATGCGATTACCTTCGACGTGAAGCGCCTCGACGTGCGGCAGGGGGAACTGGCGCTGATGGGCTTCGTCACTTCGGGCGAGGCGCGGCTCGGCCAGAAACCGGGCGTGACCGCCAAGGGCCGGCTGGACGCCGATATCGGCGCTCTCATGGCGCAACCCGCCCTCGCGCCGTTCGCGTCACTTTCCCGCGGCAAGGTCACAGCCGTTTTCGACGGCACGGTCGGCGACACGGTGCAACTGAAGGCCGTCGTCGCGGGCCGCGGCTTCGTCGCCCGCCAGAATGGTCAGGCGCTGGGCGATCTCGACGTCACCGCCAGCGCCAATCTCAAGCCCGACGGCAGCGGCACGCTTTCGGTGCCGTTGACGCTCACCAACGCGGGACGGAAATCCGACGTCTTGATTGATGGGACCTTCGGTCGCTCGCCCACCGCGCTGCTGTTCACGGGCAAGCTGACGAGCCAGCAGATCTTCACGGACGATTTCCAGGTGCTCGCAGGCCTGGCGCCAACCTCGTCGACGCCAACGCCCGCGACTCCGCGGCCGAAGAAGGACGCGAATCCCTTCTGGCAGGGCGTGAACGGCAAACTCGACATCGATCTGAAGAACGTCGTCTACGGTAAGGACTATCCCGTGCGCAGCGTGCGCGGGACCGTCACTCTGACCGACAGCCGCCTCGCCCTCGATGGCCTGCAGGGCCAGTTGAAGGACAATCCGTTCAAGCTCGGCGCCGAGGTGAAGTTCGATGGGAAATTACCGAAGCCCTACACGCTCGCCGGGGCGATCGATGTGACGAATCTCGATCTCGGAGAGATCCTCCGTGCGGCGAATCCGAACGAACGCCCCGCCATCGAATCGAAGGTCACCATCACCTCCCAATTGAGCGGCACGGGCGCCACTCTCCCCGACCTCATCCAGGGCACCTATGGGAAGTTCGATCTCACCGGCGGCCAGGGGACGTTGCGGGCGCTCGGCAAGAAGGGTCAGACCGTGGGCGCCGTCTCCTCGATCATCGGCATTGTCGGGGCGCTCCGCGGGTCCGACACCACGATGGCGCTTTCGGAGCTCACCGCGGCGCTCAACGAGCTGAAGTTCGACAGCTTCAAGATGCACGTGGAACGCGGGGCAGACCTGAACCTGAAGGTCAGCGCCCTCGAGTTCATCTCTCCGCTGATGCGGACCACCGGCACCGGCGGCATCACCAAACAGGGCAACGAACCGGTGCAGAACCAGCCCATGCGTTTCGATCTCCAGCTCGGCACCAAGGATCAGCTCGCGCTGCTGCTCAACAAGGCCGGACTGCTGAGCGACAAACTGGACGACAAGGGCTACATGCTCATGACCTACACCTTCTCGATCGGCGGCACGCCCGCGAAGCCCGACTCGAGCCAGCTCTGGAAAATCATCGGCGAAGCCGCGGCCCGCTCATTCCTGCGCTGATCGCGGCGCCACGACTCACATGAATGTAGGGCCGGCGCTCGCTGCCGGGCCGGGGTATTTGCGATTTCCGAATCTCGGTTTTCGATTGGGCGCGGCGCCAGCGCCGGCTCTACATTTCGGCCCGTCGTCTGGCAAAAGCGTCTGCCCAGCAGCTCGCCGAGCAATCCATGGAGGGACGGTGCCCTCACCGTCCAGCGCTGCCGCGCACGATCGGTTCTCAGCTCTCCAACGACGCGGTCGGGCGCGCCGGCCCCATTCGCACATCGAGATTCGAAAATCGAAAATCACACCGCCCGCTGCTCCGGGAAAACGTCTCGCAGATCGCGACTGAACCGGTCGTGCAGCGCCTGCAGTTTCCGATAGAGCGCCACATTTGCGCGATTCGGCACGCAGCGCGTCTCTTCCTTCACGGCGACGACTTCACGCGTAAAATCGCTAATCTTCGCCGCGCGCTGGCCGTTCCGCCGCGCCACACACCACGCCGCCTGCAGCGCACCACCGAGCGCCGCGCCTTCCTCCTCGACCATGCCGACCACCGGAACGCCAAAGATGTCGGCCATCATCTGTCGCCAAACTGCTGACTTCGCCCCGCCGCCGGTGACGCGTATCTCCTTCGCTTTCACGCCGAGTTCACCGAGCCGGCGCAGCCCGTAATTCATGCCGAGCGTCGCGCCCTCCATCGCGGCTCGCGCCAGATGCGGGGCGTTGAGCGTGCGGGCATTGAGCCCGACCATGGCGCCGGATCCATCCGGCACATTCGGCGTCCGCTCGCCCGCCAGATAGGGCAACAAAACCAAACCGTTCGCCCCGGCCGGCGTTCCCGCGACCGCCGCCTCGAGCGCCGCATGGTCCCAGCCAAACAGGTTTCGAAAATGCTCCGTCACCGTCGTGACGTTCATGGTGCAGAGCAGCGGCAGCCAGCCGCCGGTCGAGGAACAGAAGGCCGCGATTTCACCCTGCGGATCGATCACGGGCTGGCTGGCGAAGGCATAGATCGTTCCGCTCGTGCCGAAGCTCGCGGAAATCACCCCCGGTGTGACGTTCCCGGTGCCGATGGCGCCCATCATGTTGTCGCCGCCGCCCGCGCTCACGACCACGTCAGTCGACAAGCCGTAGGCCGCCGCGAGCTCAGGCCGGAGCGTGCCGGCCGCCTCGTCCGATTTGCCCAGCACCGGCAGCCAGTCGGCGAGACGGGGATCGACGGCCGCGATGGCTTGCGCCGACCACTGCCGCTTCCGCACGTCGAGCAGCGCGGTGCCGGACGCGTCACCGGGCTCCATGAAATAATTCCCCGTCAGGTGGAAATTGAGATAATCGTGCGGCAGCAGCACATGACGCAGCCGGCGGTAGTTCGCCGGCTCGTGCCGCTTCAACCAGAGAATCTTCGGGGCGGTGAAACCGGGGAGGATGAGATTGCCCGTGTGCCGCAGCGCGGCCTTCGGTCCGCCGAGCTTCTTCGTGATGATCGCACATTCCTCCGTCGTGCTCGTATCGCACCAGAGTTTCGCCGGGCGGATCACGGCACCCTTTTCATCGAGCGGAACGAACCCGTGCTGTTGTCCCGAAACACCGATGCCGCGTACTTTCGAAGGATCGATCTTCGCCACCACCTCGCGGATGACGGCATCAAGCGCCGTGACCCACTCCTCCGGATGCTGCTCCATGTGCCCGACGGGCAGCCCCTCGATCAGCCGGTGGGGCGCGCGCGCCTCGGCGATGACGCGGCGGGACTCGAGGTCGAGGACGACCGCCTTGACGCTCTGGGTGCCGGAATCGATGCCAATGAAAAGGGACATGG
>CANJCM010000136.1 GCA_947472765.1 Opitutia bacterium | reverse complement strand
TTCAGCCCGATCCGCGGCAGCGGAAACGTCGAAGGCGGCGCCGGCACGCCGTCGACGGTGTTCGCCTCCATGACTTCCACACGCGAGCCGTCCGGGCCGTAGAGATTGAGCTGACGCTTGCGGTTCACGCCGGTGCGGGGCGCGAGTTCGCGCGGATAGGTCGGACGCGCCGCGCGGCGCTCGAGCCACGCATGGGCGGCCGGGAGATCCGCGACCTCGAGACAGAAATGATGCTCCTCGCCGCGATGATCCGGACCGGGAATCTCGCTGTAGAGCATCGGCTCGATGTAGTCGTTGCTGTCGGGCAGCCGCAGGTTCGTCCACGACACCGTCTCGCTCGTGCGCGACGCGCCCCGCCAGAATTCGGTGAAGCCGAGGATATCGCCGTAGAACTTCATGAACTCCGCGTAGTCGCCCGCCAGCACGCCGACGTGCGACATCCGCCGGGAGATCGGGTCCGCCGGGAGAAACTTGCCGGCATCGCGCTCCGCCCAGTTGCCCGGCACCCGCTGGACAAATTCGACGAGGTGGTTCTCCGGATCCTTCACCGTGATCGACACTGTGCCCATCCGCCCCGGCGTGACCCGGTCCGGCACCGTCACACCGCGCGAAGCGAGGTAGGCGCGCATCGCCTCCGCGTCATCGACGTAGAACGCGATGTGGTGCAGCCGGTCCTGTCCCGGCGTCAGCCCGGGATAAAGCTCCACGAATTGGCGGTCCGTGATCTTGATGATCGCCGTCGCGAGCGAACCGTCCGCGTGCCTCACCTGATACGGCTCCTCGTAGCCGAGGAAATCCTTGTAGAAGACGCGCGAAGCCGCGACGTCGCTGACAAAAAAGCCAATGCCGGCAACGCCGGTAATCCGGGGGCGAGGGGTGCTCATGCGGCCGACACGCTGGGGCCAGCCGGCGTGATTGCCGAGTGCTGAGTTTTACGAAGTGCCAAGTGCCGGGCGCCGAATGCCGAGTCGGAGAAGCGGCTGGCAACCGGCGGCGGCGAACGTTGGGGAGTCGGAGGGACGGGGTCAGTCGGAGGGACGGGGTCAGGGCGCTAGATGTTAATTTTCTGCGATGGAACTGCGGATCGAGCGGTTGCCGCCGATGTTGCAGTCCGACTTGCCCACTCAACGACTCGAGATTTTTGGCGTGCTCGGCGTGCAGATGCCCAACGGACCTCAGAATTGAGGTCGTGAATTAACTTGTAGCGCCCTGACCCCGTCGGAGTTCATCCGTCGGGACGTCCCGGCGGCTAGCAGGCGGCGGCACGGCGACGCATACGAAACCGCCGAAGGCAGACACCGATGGCGGCTAAACCAGCCAACACCACGGACGCCTCGGCCGGTTCGGGAATCGCGGCCACGGGGACTTCGATGCTGGCGGTATCCAGGGTGACAGCTCCATTAATGGCGAGGATTCGGCCATCCATCGTGACGCTGGTGGCGAGGGTGTTGCTCGTTAAGGCGATGATGGATCCTTGAAAAAAGGTACCGGTCGCGAGGGTGGTCGAGCTGCCAACCTGGAACCAGACATTGGAGGCGTTGGCGCCGTTAATCAGGCTGATGGAGGCCGACGTGGCGGTCGTGAGCGTGCTCCCGATCTGGAAGACAAAAAGGGGATTGAGCTGCCCGAACCCGTCGAGGATCAGGGTTCCGGTCAGGCCGGCCGACGAGGAGAAGTTCCTTACGCCCGGGGTGAGCGTGAGGCCGCCGAGATCCTGGCCCGTCAAGTCCTGAACGGACGAAAGTCCGGCGAGTTGGGTGTAGGCGGTGGCGGTGTCGTCGTGGGCCTGCATGGCGAGGGCATCGTCGGCATGGATTGACCCACCCGTCACCGTGCTCGCGCCTCCGAAGCCGGTGATGGCCGTTCCCGGACTCACGCCCAGATCGCCCACCAGGTGAGTCGTCCCCACGTTGGTCACCGTGCTGCCGCCGAGTACGACGAAGCTCTCGGCGGCGCCCAGGACGATCACTTGGGCGGCAACCTGGTCGCCGGTGGCGGCCGCGATCAAGACCAAGGCCAAGGCGTAGACAGAGCGGCTGGCAACTCGGCGAAAGGGGATAATCATGGTGGCAGATGGATTGGATTTGAGCCGCGTCTCAGGCCACGACTTGCAACCTCCCAGTCTGGGGCTCCCAATTGGGAACGCTATGGGGTGTAACCCTACCTGCGGCCAACCCCACGGGGTCAGGGCGCTACATGTTAATTCTCTGGCGATGGAACTGCGGATCGAGCGGTTGCCGTCGATGTGGCGGTCCGACGTGCACACTCGGCGATTTGAGATCTTCGGCGTGCTCGGCGTGCGGATGCCCAACGAACCTCAGAATTGAGGTCGTGAATTAACGTGTAGCGCCCTGACCCCTGCGGAATTGCCTCCCCTCGCCCAAGGCTTCGGCGTGACAGCCTTCGCGTTCGCTCCGCTCAAGCGAAGGCTGGCGTCCCCACGGGGATTGGTTGGCCCGCTGGGCCAATCGCTCCGCGACCGACGCTGCGCGTCGTCCCTTCTCCGGCCCGCGAGGCGGGCCTCCGTCGAACCCAAGGGCAGGCGCTTCGCACCTGTCGCCGCTAACGCGGCGATTCTCATCCCCGTGGGGACACAAAAAAGGCCACCAAAACGGTGGCCATTCTGGCGTCCCCACGGGGATTCGAACCCCGGTTCTTACCGTGAAAGGGTAGTGTCCTGGACCAGGCTAGACGATGGGGACTAGCACAGAGCCGGGCACCCTACGGCGCGACCCCACCCGCGCAAGGCAATTTTCCCCCGCCTACCGCCCCTCCAACCACTCCTGATTCATCCGCGTAAAGGTGATGAACTCGTAATTCTGACTCGTGCCGCGCTCCCAGATCACGCCGACCGAGTTGTCCTTCAGCACAGTGATCTCCGAGTACGCGGCCAGGTCCGTCGAAATCGTCTTCATCTGCGGAAAAGTCACGCCGTCATCCGTGCTCGTACGCACGACAAGCTCCTTCCGCCCGGGACCCTTGGGGCCGGTCCAGAGCAGCCGACTGCGCGCAGCTCCGGCGGGCGTGTAACGCTCGATCGCGCAGGCAACGGGCGTCGCGACGACTCCCGGACGGGGCGTGCCCCAGGTCGCTCCGCCATCCTTGCTCTCGGCGATCCAACGCGGTCCCTCGGACTCCTGCCGCATGTCGATCAGGATCCGGCCGTCGTTCAACTCGACCACCTGGCACTCATTGCGCACATCCGGACCGGGCACTTTCTGCCCGCGCTGCCAGGTCTTGCCGTGGTCGTCGGAGTAAATCGCGAGTGACTCGTAAGGAAATTTGCCGAGGGCGACCACGAACCGGCCCTTGCTCGTCTGGATCGCCCCGCCCGGCCCGGGCCAGCTCACCCGCCACGTCGCATCGTTCATGTCGCGGGCCACGGCGGTGAGATCCATCGGTTCCGACCAGGTCCGGCCGTGATCGTCGCTCCAACGGGCGAGGTTGCGCATGTCATCGGTGCCCGGCCGGGAGTTCCAGGCGCTCCGCTGCGGCCGACCGCGGATGTAGAAAACCCAAAGCCGGCCGTTGCTCCGATCGAGCAGGGTCGCGGGATTCGCCGCGGACCATTTCTCGCCGGGATCCTCCAGGACCACCATCGGTGACCACGTGGCGCCTTGATCGGTGCTCCGCTTGTAGACGAGATCGATGTCCTGATCGCCCAGCCCCGGATCCTCCGCCGTGTGCTTCCGGGCCTCGGCGAACGCGATCAGCGAGCCGTCGGCGGCGGTCTCCACGACCGGAATGCGGAAGGTATGGTAGCCGTCCGTGCCGGATCGATACAAGTCCACCTGCGTGAGCAACGGGGCGCTGAAGGCGAATGAGGGAACGAGGATGGCGAGCGTGGTCGCGAGGAAGGGAAGTTTCATGGGGAGTATCTAACCACTAACTTTCACTAACTAGACACTAACTCCGGACTACCAAGCAGCGGATCGGATTAGTGTCCGATGAGTGTCAATGAGTGGTTCGCAAGCTCCGGAGGTTTTGAACCACTACCGCACGAACCACCGCATCGCGTGGCGGCGATCACTGCGGTTGAATTTCAACGTGTAAGGATCAAGCAGCCAGCGTGCGACGTGGCCGTCCGATCGCGGCATCAGCCAGCCAAAATCCCAGCCCTTGCTCTCGTAACGCAGCGGAATCGCCGGCCGCACCCGCACCGCCGGATGCGAGGCGGCCATGAACCGCTTCTGCTCGGTGTAGTAATAACACGAACCACAGTGGACAAAGACCTCGTGGGCCGGCGCTGCGGCGCCTCCGGGGGCGACATCGTCGCAGAGTCCGCCGATCGCCACCTTGACCTCGCGACCGCGGGAAAATTCGTCCGCGAGCGCTTCGACCGAACCGGAAACCACCCGGCCGCCGGCATCATGCGCGCAGACTTCCTGCCAGTCGTCGCAGACCATGAAGCGGTACGTCTCAAACTCGTAGACGAAGTTGCTGCTTGGCGCGTTCGTGCCGGTGTCCCAGGCGTCGAGCTGGTGGTACTTCGGCATGTCCGCATGGTCATCGAGCGGCGCCGGCCCCATCTTTCCCGGTGTTGGTCCTCCATCGAGAAACGGCCGCGCGATCGCCTGATCGCCGTTCTGGTTGTAGAGAAAGAACGACATGGACGGCCGCGGCCCGAAACCATCGGGGAGCGAAATGGGCTGGCGCAGGTTGATCACGCCCGCCACCCAGCGATCGTCGAGCAGGTAAGTGACGCGAAAGTCGGTGACCTCGCGGATCAGTTCGCGGTTGGTGGACTTCGGGTCGACGTGCTCGTTGTGCCGAAACTCGGTGTAAACGCGAAGGTCCGCGCCACGGCGGATCGCCGCCGCCAACGCCTCGTTGGTGCCGGAGATGACCTGTCGCTTCTGATCCAACACCATGGCCTCGCGCCAGTGGTTGGTCCCTTCCGTGATCCGCGTACCTGCTGGGGGCACGCCCGCCGCCGGCGCCGCGAGCGGAGTCAGCGCCGCCATCGCGGCTGTGCCGGCTTGTTTGATAAATCGACGGCGGGACATGGAACTTTGGATTTTCGATTCTCGATTTTCGATTGCGGGCGGGGCGGGGGCGTCGCCGGTCCGGGTGGCGGTGGTCGATGTGCCTACGACCGGTCGGTCGTGTCGAGCGGTACTGCGATGTCCAAAGTGAGGACAGGACGGGTGGAGTCGAATCACCGGTGTCTGACGTCGACCATGAACCGGGCGCGCACGAGGCGCGCCCCTACGATGTCGGCCAGAACGAAACGCATCGTAGGGGCGTGGCTCGTCCGCGCCCACGGGTTGCGAACCGCCACGAACGCCAGGCCTTGCGCGGACCCGGAAGTCCCCTTCGGCCGGCGCACCGCGCCGGGCCTCAGCGCCCGCGAATCACGACCTTCAGCAACTCGACGGCGTGGTGAATCTCGTCCGCGTTGATCTCGTGGCCCATGCCCGGGTAGATGCGCTTCGTGACCGCGCCACTGACACCCGCGATGACTTTCGCGGACGCCTCCACGCTCTCCACCGGGATGTGGTGGTCGCGGTCGCCGCAACCGAGGAAGAAGGGCGTACCATGGACCGAGCCGTGCAGCTCGTGCCGGCCGGTGATGGGTCCCATCAAAGCGCCGCTGAACGCGAGCACCCCGCCGAGCCGTTGCGAATGGCGGACGGCGAACTCGAGCGAGAGGCACGCGCCCTGGGAGAATCCACCAATCACGATTTTCTCCCGCGGGATCGTCCGGCCGATGAGTTCGTCGACGATCTCCGCGACGAGCGACAGCGCCGAGCTGAGGTGCGGCTCGTTCTGTTCGAGCGGCGCGAGAAAGCGCTGCGGGTACCAGCTGTCGTCCCGCGCCTGCGGTGCGACGAGCGCCAGGCCCGGCACCGCCTTGTGGAGCTGATGCCCGAGCGGGAGAATATCCTCCGCCGTGCCGCCGCGGCCGTGGAGCAAGATGACAACCGCCTGCGCCTCGGCGAGAGCGGTGCCTGCATAAACGACTGGCTGACCTTCGTGGATTGTCATGGTGGGTGGGGCGACTCGCCGGACACCGGCGGAACCGCCGTGGCCGTAGCCAAGCAGCGCGGCGTACGTCTGGCCAATGCGATTTTCGATTCTCGATTTTCGATTTCGGAGAAGCGAACCAGCAAAATGGAGGGCCGGTGCCCCACCGGCCAAAGGGTCCTCCGGTACGGCACGGGCGGATGAGGACATCCGCCCTTCACCGGAGGCACGATCGGTCAGTTATTTTTTGCGGGGCGGCGCGACCGGTGCCGCTGGCGCCAGGCGAATACCGGTCGGCTGAATCAGGATCCGACGCTCCTTGTAGAGCGAACCAATCGCCTGCTTGAAGGCCTTCTTGCTGATGCCGAGAACCGAGCGAATTTCCGCCGGAGCGCTGTTGTCGTGCAACGCGAGGTGTCCGCCCGCCGCGGTGAGCTTCGAGAGAATCTGGTCCGTCAACGGCGCAATCCGGTGGAAGCCGGCGCGGTCGAGCGCGAGGTCGATCTTGCCGTCGGGCCGCACGGAGCGGACGTAGGCTTCGACGCGCTGACCGGTCGCGAGCGGCGCACCGAGGTCGGAGTGATAGAGGAGCCCGCGATGGGCGTCCTCGATGATCGCGTTGTAGCCGAGCGGTGAGTCACCGGTAATCAGGCAGCGCACCCGCTGGCCTTCGGTGTACTTCGCGGGCTGGAGGTTCAGCCAGCGGTTGAGCCGCGCACTGGCGATGATGCGGTCGGTTCGGGCGTCGAGGGCGACACGCACGATGCAATGTTCGCCGGGCCGTACGGGCGCCTTCAGTTCGCGGAGGGGCAACAGGAGATCTTTCGACAGCCCCCAGTCGAGGAACACGCCGACGCGCGGGTTCACGCTGATGACTTTCAGCGAGGCGAACTCGCCGACCATCGCGAGCGGCGTCTCCGTGGTGGCGACGAGTCGATCCTCGGAGTCGCGGTAAACGAAAACATCGACGACCGCCGGCGCCGAGCCACGCGGCACGTAGCGGCCGGGCAGGAGAATTTCGCCATGCGTCCCGCCATCCAGGTAGAAACCCGGCGTTGCCTCACGAACCACAGGAAGGCGATTGCGCCGGCCGATAATTGCCATGTCTCCACGTAGCACGCACCGCACCGCGTGGCCAGAGCGGACGCGGCGCGAAGAAGGAAACGGCGGACGTCGGTCAACCCACCCCGGCGCTCCGCGCCACCCCTCTCCAGAGGGGACCTTCGAAAAGACGTTCTAAACGATCCCCTTTGGATCCGGAACGATGCAGTCAAAGCGGCGAATAGCCGCGATAACGTACCGAAAGCGAATGGCCTCCCTGCGGCATCGCAGTCGGAACTCCGGCCACCTTTCGGTGACCTGTTCCGAATGTAGCCCTGCCCGTGAGGGCAGGGACTTCTCCAACGCTTCGCCTCACGTCGTCCCGCTGCTCACGCAGCGGGCTACAAAGGCCAACGATTTTAAACCTTC
>CANJCM010000135.1 GCA_947472765.1 Opitutia bacterium | reverse complement strand
GAACGAGCCCGCTGAATCGTCGCGCCGCCAGCGTGAAGCCGGTCCAGACGAGAACGCAGCCTCCCAAGCACGCGAGCCCCGCGATCAACTGGCCGCCCCAACCGAGCGCTTCGCCCGTATGGAGGAAGCGCGTCCAGGCGCGAACCTGCTGGGCCGCGGGCAGCTCATCGTAGCCGGTGCGCTGAAGGATCTCCGCGGTGTGGGGATGGACGAGGACGGTCGTGTTGGCGGTGCGCGGCCAGGATGAGGCTTCGCGGACGGTGAAGGTCACGGGCCGCGTGGCACGGGTCTCCCGGCCCGTGGCTGGGGAGGCGCTCGAAGCGGTCGACAATCCCGACGGCACACGGGTCGGGAGACCCGTGCCACCACCGGCGGCGGGAACATCGAGTCGCAACGTAATGGTCGTCCAGGCCGGGAACTCTCTTTGGACGATGGCAAGCAAAGCATCCTGGCTCAGCAACGGCGTGCCGGCGGGCGGGGCGGAAATTTCAACTGCCGGCGGCGCCGCGGCGCCCGGTGCCGCGGCCGGGGGCGTCCCCGTGAGCGAGTTGATCAAGCGCCCGCCCCACTGAAAGGAGATCGGCACGGCCGTCAGCGTGAGCACGATCAGAATGGGCGCGGTCCACAGCCCGATCGAGTTGTGCCAGTTGAAATCCCGCGCCCGGCCCGTGAGTCGCCAGTTGAAGAGGGAGACGGCTTTGACGCTGCGCACCGACCAGTTTCGCGGCATCCAGAGGTACAGGCCGGTGATCGCGAGCAGGCAGAACGCGAGATTGCAGGTGCCGTTGATCCATTTGCCGCGTGGCCGCGAATCGGTGCCGCTGAACCCGAGGTAGCGATGCCACGTCAGCATCGTCTGCATGAACTGGCCCACCGTGGTGGCGTCCGGACGCCGGACCTCGCCGCTGTGCGGATTCACGTAGTACCCCGCGACGCCCCGGGCGCCGGGGAAACTCCACGCCGCCTGCGGATCGTTGAGCACCACCATCGTCGCGGGTTTCGCGTCGGGGTGCGCCTCGCGCAACTTCCGCTGGGCTTCGTCGATCGTGATCCGGGTTGCCCCCGCGGGCGGCGCCTCAATCTGGCGGGCCTCGCGTTCGTCCCAGGCGGCGAGCTCCTTCTCGAAGGCCAGGATCGTGCCGGTGAGGCACATGATGCCGATGGAAATGCCGGCCACGACGCCGCAGACGAGGTGCAGCCAGAAAATAAATTTGCGGACCATGGAAGGAAGGACGGGCCTTAGTACCGGGTTGTTACGGCGAGCCGCAGGGCGCGGGGCGAACCCGGTGTGATGTTCGTGTTGCTGTGCGCGGCGGAATAGTAATCGCGATCAAACACGTTCTCCACGTTCACCTGCACGCGCAGCTTCGCGTTGAGGCGCCAGAAGATCGCGGCGTCGAAGCGGACGAAACCGGGCAGCGTCACGGCGTGGTCCGTCGAGGCAAAGATCGCGTCGCGATAGATCGCGCCGGCGCCGAGGCCCCACGTCGCATTGAGATCGTAACGCTGCCACAAGGACAGCGTGTGCCGCGGGAGCTGCGCCAGTCGCGCGCCTGCCACCGCCGTGGCCGACTGCGTCGAGCGAAGGTTTCCGTCCTGATAGGCGTAGCCTCCGGCGAGGCTCCAGTGTCGCGTGAACCGGCCGTTGACCCCGAGTTCGAGCCCGGTGGTGCGTTGCCCGTCGACGAGGATCGACTGCGTTGGGTTCGCGGGATCGGCGATGACCACGTTGTGCCGATCCAGCCGGTAGGCCGCGGCGCTCAACGCGAGATCGGGACGCGGCTCCCACTTCAGCCCAATCTCCCGGTTGCGAAACTCCTCGGGCTCGAGCGCACGATTGGTGAGGCTCAGTGAGGAGAGCTGCTCGCCGGCGCGCGGCAGATGGGAGAGACTATAGCTCGCGTAGAGGGAAATTCCGGCCGCGGGCTTGTAGATCAGTCCGGCGCGCGGCGACACGAGGTCATCGCGGCTGTCGAGATTCACCGCCGTCCGACGGTTCGTGAAGTCCACGGCGAAGCGCTCCCAACGAACGCCCGCGATCGCCTGCCAGCGCGCTGCGAGCGCCACCTGATCCTGGACGTATACCGCGGCGCTGGTGGCGACGCCGTGATTGCTCGCGTCGCTGGCATTCGGTCGGAAGGTCAGCGCGTCATGGAAACGCGGATTCGCCACCGGCACGGAGATGGAGGTCGCGGTCGGGCTGACGTTCGTGAAGAAGCCGGTGAGACGAAGATTCTCGGTTTCCTGGCGGGCGAGTTCGAGACCCGCGAGCAGCTGGTGCTGGATTGCGCCGGTGGCGACGGGCAGCACGAGGTCGGTCTGGTTGAAGAGATTGTCGCGGTCGGTGCGGTTGTTGTACGCCGACAGCGAGACGCTCGTGCCCGCGGCGTTCACCGCGCCCGGGAAAACATTCTGGTAGAACTTCGCGTACCGGCCGAAGCGGGTGTGGTTGCGCAGCGAGGCACCCTGCGCGAACCGCCGGTCCAGAATCGCGAAGGCGGAGTTCACCGTGGCGCGGCTTGGGCTTTGCGCCGGGTCGCCGAAGAACGTCGAGGCGGACGTGTGCAATGGCCTCCCGGCGAAGGAGGAGATTCCGCGGTCGGCCACCCGCTCGTCATGAAAATATTCGTAGCCCGCGCGCAGGAGCGAATTAGGCCCGACTTTCCACCTGAGCGTCGGATTGAGCCCGTGGCGTTTGACGGTGACATCGTCCCGATAGCTTCCGGAGTCCTCGAATAAACCCGTGACGCGAACGGCGCCGCCACCGTCCAAGGCTCGGTTCGAGTCCAACGTGGCGCGGAATTGGGACCACGAGCCGGCTTGCAGGATCAGTTCGTTGAAGTTCGCCCCACTGGCCTGCTTCGTCACGCGGTTGATCAGTCCGCCCGAGCCTCCGCGTCCGAAGATCATCGCGTTGGGCCCTTTCATCACCTCGACGCGATCGACGTTGTAGAGGTCCCGGTAGTATTGGACGTCGTCGCGCACGCCATCGATGAAGAAGTCCGCGGTCGAACTGTTGCCGCGCAGCACCGGCGTGTCGCGATTACCCTCTCCCTGGGCGATGCCGACGCCCGGGACGTACCGGGTCACGTCGCCGACGCCCTGCATGCCCTGATCCTCGATCAACTCACGCGTGATCACGGTGACGGACTGCGGTATGTTGACGAGCGGTGTGTCGGTCTTCGTGGCGGCGAGACTGCGCTGGACGGAGTAAGTTTGGCTTTCGCGCGTGGCATCGACCGAGAACTTGTCCATGAGGACCGGCTCTTCCCGCGCGGGCAGATAGCTCGGGGTCGCGTCGGTCTGAGCCGGCACGAGGGCTGGCGCGATCAGGCTAGCGAAAAGCAATGGGCGCAGCAGGCGCGTGATGAGGTCTTGGTTCTTCATGACAAAAGAGGCCGCGCCGGCTCGGAGCGTGTGCTCAACGGCGGGGAACGGGACGGCTCGCCGAGTCCGGCGAGGTCGGGTGGGTTTGGCGCTTCAGCTACAACAGGGCTGGGCAAACCGGGGTGAACGAGTGTCACCTCTTTGGGACCGGCGTCGACGCGGACGCTCGAAATCCTCGGGGCAGGCGATGAAACCAGTCGGACAGCGCTTTCAACTCCCGCTATGTCGCCCTCGCCTGAGAGGCCGACCGCGATGAGTGGAATGAATGAGCGACCGCGCACCGGAGGGCCGACGGCGTATGGAATTTCGTGGCGGCGCCACGACCTGACGGCGACGCCTTCGGGGGTTTCCGGTTGCCCAGTCTGCGAACTGGTCGCAACAACTAGCGGGAAACCGGCTGACTCAAATAGGGATGATGGTCGGAGGTTCTCACCGGCCGGACCCGTCTCCGCGCTCGCCTTAGCTGATCCGAAATATTCGGAGAACCTTGGGTGAAACACCTCGAAGAAGCGGGCCAACGTAGATTCGTAAGAAACAGCAGTAGAACGGCTAGAAATCGAATTGTCGATTTCTGGAGTGGCCTCCGTGGTCGCCAACCGGCTCAAGCCCGCCACCGCCGCCAGCGCAATGAGCGCGGCGCAGTGGACCGACCGGAAGCAACAGGGCGACTGAGGCACGGCATTTGGTAATGAGACTTAGTCGCGATGGATCAAGGGAAATGTATTGGAAAGTGGCACGGGTCTCCTGACCCGTGAAATCCGTTCTGAAAGTGAAACTCTCCAGCATCATGGGTCGGGAGGCCCATGCCACTCCCACCCGAAATGCCACAAGGCAGACAGGCCGGTCAGCCCAGCACCGAACTTGTCCTCGACCCGCTCGGGAGAGCTTCCTTTAACCGGGTATGCCGGAAAATCTTACCGTGAACCTGGGCGAACGCAGCTATGCGATCCGCTTTGGGACGGGACTCGAGGCCGAGGTGCGGGCGGAAGTCGATCGGCGTGCCGCCGAGGGACGGAAGTCCGCAGTACTGACCGACACGAATTTTCAGGCGGCCCAGGGATCCGCGTTGCGGGCGATGTTCGGCGCGGCGCCCGTGTTGGCGCTTCCGCCGGGCGAGGGCACGAAGTCGTTGTCCGGCTTCGGCCAGGTGCTCGATTTCTTGGCGGCCCATAAAGTGGATCGTGGCGGCGCACTCTTCGCGGTCGGCGGCGGCGTCATCGGCGACCTCGGCGGATTTGCCGCGGCGTCGTGGCTGCGCGGCATCGATTTCTTCCAGGTGCCGACGACGCTCCTCTCGATGGTCGACAGTTCGGTGGGTGGAAAGACCGGCATCAATCTCACTGCGGGCAAGAATCTCGTCGGCGCGTTTCACCAGCCCAGGGGCGTTTTCATTTCCACCGGACTGCTGACGACGCTCCCGGCCCGTGAATTCGCGGCGGGCACGGCGGAAATCATCAAGGCTGGCTTGCTCGGTGACGCCGCGCTCTTCGATGACCTCGAGCGCAAGACGCTGCGGGTCACCGGCGCGGAATTGCCCGAGGTGATTCGGCGTTGCTGCGCGTTGAAGGCGCGGGTCGTGGAGGCCGATGAACGCGAGCTCGCCAGGGACGGCGGTCGCGCGCTGCTGAATCTCGGCCACACCTTCGCCCACGCGATCGAGAACGTCGCCGGCTACGGCGACTACCTCCACGGCGAGGCGGTTGGCATCGGCCTCGCGGCGGCGGCCCGGCTCTCCGGGAAACTCGGTCACATCAACGCGGCCGACGTCGCCCGCATCGATCGGGTCGTCTCGGCCCACGGTCTGCCGACGCGGTTGAAGTCACCCTTGGACTTCAAGGCGCTCCTCGACGCCATGACCCGCGACAAGAAGGTCCGCGCCGGCGCGCTGCGTTTCGTCGTGCTGCGGCGGATCGGCGAGGCCGCCACCCAAGGCGACGTGGCCGCACCGCTCGTCGAGGCCAGCTTTCGCGAGGTCGGAGCGGGGTGACTGTCGGCCTGTAGGTGCTTCCGACTGCAGTCTCTCGACCGGCCGTGCTTACTTGCGCGCGGGCGGATTTTCCATGTGGCCGTGACCGTAGCCCGTGAAGCCCACGGGGAAGCGGCGGCCATTGAACTCGAGCTGCACGTTCTCGCCGGCGCTGGCCCAGACGTTCTGGGGGCCCGTCCACGGAATGATCTGGCTCTGGCCCTTGGCCAGCGTGCCCTTGAAGATTTCATCGCCGTCGCCGTCCGCCCCGATGCGGTGCGTCACGCGCACGAAGGCGGTGTCGAGGGCGATGAGCGTGTACGAAGGCGTTCCGGACGGCGCCGGGTTCGCGGCCGCGGGTGCGGCGGGTGCCGGCGTGCTGGCGGCAGGCGCCGGACGCGCCGGAGCGGGTGCGCTGCTCGTGAAGATCGACTTGATCGTGAACAGGGCGATCAGCGCAACCACGCCGATACTGCCCCACTTGATGTATTTGAAAACCACCGCCGGGTCGGGGCCGGTGGGCAGTGCCGTGCCGCCACGGGAAACGCGGGGCTTCGACTCGCCCCGGGCCGGATTCGGCTCGCCGGAGGTCTCGGCTGGCGCAGCGCCCCGATCCTCGGATTCACCGGCGCTCGCGACCGAAATATCCATCCGCCCGTAAACCTCGCGATTCGGCTGCCGCGGACGCACCTCGCTCCGGCCGAGCGCGGCGTAATCGTTGAGAATCCGATCCGCGGGGAGCTTGAGAAAACTGGAGTAGTTGCGGAGGAAGCCCCGCGTGTAGATCTCGGTCAGCCCGATGTCGAAGGTGTTGGCCTCGAATTTCTGCAGATAATCGCCGCGAATCTTGGTCGCCTCGGCGGCTTCACGGATGGAGATGCCCTTTTTCTTGCGCGCTTCCTCAAGCCGTTCGCCGATGGTCTGCATAGGGGTGAGTTAGGGTAATTAAAGGGGAGTGGGAAGGCGGAAGTCAGGCCGGACCCGAACTAGGCGCGATCTGCCACCGGTCGGGCTCTCGCACCCGGCGGCCAGCGCCCGCCCGGATTGCTCACCGCGGAAAATCACAGGGCGTCCAAATCCTGGAGAATCTCGCGCGGACTCGAGCCGTTCTCCGGTCCGACGATGCCCTTCTCCTCCATGATTTCCATGATGCGCGCCGCCCGGTTGTAACCGATGCGGAGCCGGCGCTGTAGCATCGATGTGCTCGCGCGCTTGGTGGACTTCAGCACATCGAGGGCCTGGTGGTACAACTCGTCGTCGTCGCCCAAGTCGTCGTCCTCACCGCCTTCCTCCTCGTCGGATTCACGGGCCGCGCGATCGATCTGCTGCTGGACGGCCTGGGCGTATTGCGGCGGGCCGTTCTTCTTCAGGTATTCGACGATGTTGGACACTTCCTCGTCGGCGACAAACGCACCTTGGGCGCGAACGAGCTTCGACGTGCCGGGCGGCGTGAAGAGCATGTCACCGCGGCCAATCAGCGTCTCCGCACCCTTGCCGTCGAGAATCGTGCGCGAGTCGACCTGCGAGGCGACCTGGAACGCGATGCGCGCGGGCAGGTTGGCCTTGATGACGCCGGTAATGACATTCACCGAGGGGCGCTGTGTCGCGATGATGAGATGGATGCCGGCGGCGCGGGCGAGCTGGGCGAGGCGGGCGATGCTCGTCTCGATCTCGGCCGGCGCGATCATCATCAGGTCGGCGAGCTCGTCGATGATGGCGACGATATACGGCATCCGCTCCGGCACCTCGATGTCGTCGGCGGCGACGCCGGCGAGTTCGCCTTGGGCGGCGGGCAGCGGATCGGGGGCTTCCTTCTTGCGGTTGTTGAAGCCCGCGATGTTGCGGACGTTGACCTTCGCGAAAATCTGGTAGCGCTGCTCCATTTCCCCGAGGAGCCACTTCAGCGCCCCCGGAACCTTCTTCGGCTCCGTCACGACCGGGATGAGCATGTGCGGGAGCGAGTTGAAGATCTTCAGCTCGACGACCTTCGGGTCGACCATGATGAGGCGCAGATCCTTCGGGCCGCGGGAATACACCAGCGAGGCGATGATGGAATTGATGCAGACCGATTTGCCGGAGCCGGTGGCACCCGCGATCAGCAAGTGCGGCATCTTGGTCAGGTCGGACACGAGCGGCTTGCCCGCCACATCCTTGCCGAGCGCGATCGGCAGCTCGGTCTTGCTGCCGGCCCAGTCCTCGCTCTCGAGGATCTCGCGCAGCCCGACGGCCGTGGGATTGCGATTCGGGACCTCGACGCCGACGGCGGCCTTGCCGGGAAT
>CANJCM010000134.1 GCA_947472765.1 Opitutia bacterium | reverse complement strand
CGCGACGAGATCGAGGGCAAATCCATCACGGGACTGCGCGATCGCTTCCGTCCCGACGGTGGCGACCATCGCCGGTTTCAGACGCTCTGGTTCCGGACCTACCGCTACGTTCAAGTCGAGATCGCCACTGGAGATCAGCCGCTGCGGTTGCACGACCTCCACGGAATTTTCACGGCTTATCCTTTCGAAGAAAAAGCCCGGTTCACGTCCGAACTCCCGTGGGTCGGCGAAATGTGGAAGATGAACTGGCGCGTGGCCCGGCTCTGCGCGTGGGAAACCTACTTCGACACGCCGTATTACGAACAGCTCCAGTATGCCGGTGACACGCGGATCCAGGCCCTGATCTCGCTCTACATGAGTGGTGACGATCGGTTGGTCCGTCAGGCAATCACGCACTACGACCTGTCGCGGATTCCCGAAGGCCTCACCGGCAGCCGGTATCCGTCGAGCCTCACCCAAATCATTCCACCGTTTTCGCTGATCTGGGTCGCGATGGTGCACGATTACTGGATGCACCGGGACGATCTCGGGTTCGTGCGCAATCTGCTCCCCGGCATCCGCGCGGTCCTTGGCTATTACGAGCGTTCCCTCGATTCATCCGGCATGGTTGGTCCGATGCCGTTCTGGAATTTTGCCGATTGGTCGCCGGACTGGCGGCGCGGGGTCCCGCCCGGCGGCGACACGGGCGGGTCGACTCTGATTACGCTCCAGCTGGTCTATGCGCTTCAGCGCTCCGCCGAACTCGAAGCGGCCCTCGGCCAGCCCGCTGAGGCGGCCCGCCAGCGTGCCCTCGCCGAACGCATCCAGGCAACGATTCGGGCGCGAGGCTGGGACGCCGCGCGTGGACTCTTCCTCGACGCGCCGGGGGCTCCGTCCTTCAGCCAGCAGACCAATACGCTCGCGGTCCTGACCGATACCGCGCCCGCCGCCGAACAACCCGGACTGATGGAACGCGTGCTCGCGGACAAGTCCCTCACGCAGGCGAGTTACTACTTTGGTTTCTATGTCCGCGAAGCGATGCGTCACGCGGGTCTTGG
This sequence comes from Opitutia bacterium, assembly GCA_947472765.1. Classification (GTDB taxonomy): domain Bacteria; phylum Verrucomicrobiota; class Verrucomicrobiia; order Opitutales; family Opitutaceae; genus ER46. The sequence continues at coordinate 6,755 of CANJCM010000134.1, read as the reverse complement.
CGATCGTTACATGGAGCAACTGGCTCCGTGGCAGGAAATGCTCCGGCTTGGTCTGACCACGACGCCGGAGAATCCTGAGCCCACGCGCTCCGACTCGCATGCGTGGAGTGCGCATCCGAACTACGGCCTGCTCGCCACGGTGTTGGGCGTGCGTCCGGCCACTCCCGGCTTTCACTCGGTGCTAATCGCGCCGCATCCCGGATCCTTGCAAACCGCTTCCGGGAGCGTGCCACATCCGCTCGGCGAGATTGTGGTCCAATATACGCGTACGGGCGCCACGGGTCTGAAGCTTAAAGTCACACTGCCGCCGGGACTCGACGGCGTTTGCGAGTGGCAGGGACGGCGGACTCCCCTCCGGTCCGGCGCGCAGGAACTCGACCTGTAGCCAGTGTCCACCAGACGCGGCTGGCAGGCGTCCGCCAATCCGGATGGTTCGGGCTTGCTCGATTTCTGAGAAACGGATGGGGGAGGGGCGCTTTAGGCCGCGGCGCGCCAGGTCGATCACGCGGTGCTATCGCTGGTCAAGTGAAGTTTTTGATCGATGCCCAACTGCCGCCGGCGCTCGCTCGCTGGCTCCGCGACGCGGGACACGAAGCCGCCACGTCGAGGACGAAGGCCTGCGCGAGAGCGGCGAAAACGCGATTTGGGCGCACGCGTTGCAGACCGCCGGACGCTGACGAGGTGTCGGGCAACAATCACCGAACAGGCGCCTCAATCGAACAAGGCAGAGAACCGTGGCGCACGAGCGCCGTCGTTCGCGCATGGGCTTACCGGTCACGGCAGTCGTATCAGCGGTGGCTCGTCCATTACCGCCAGAAGCACGGTAAGCCGCTGTCCGCGCCGAGCCAGATGCAAGGGCTGTTGACCGCTCTCTCTCGTTGCACCGCTCGCGCGTCCTCAGATAGCCGCAACGCCCCCGGAGAGATGGCGCGTCAGGACCTGCCGTGCTTCACCAAAGGCAGAGCGGCGCGCTCGGTAATCTGCGTATGGTGGTGCATCCGGGTGCGCGAGGATTCCTTCGGAATGCTGGCGCGGAGGCACGCTTCGGCTTCCAGCCAGTCGTCGCAGTCGTGGCCATTTAATGAGCCGTGTTGCACGTAAAGATGATTGGCGTAATCGCGAATCTCGTCCTCAGACGGTTGCGGCGCGGTCGCGGAAAGTTGCGTTGGTTGTGAGGTCATTTTGGCATTCATTTTGAATTCCTTTTTGTAATATCTGCCCGTTGCGATGTTGCTAGGAGTCTGGAGGGGATCAACCGGGCGCTGTCCTACGTGGGCGCACCCGGTCACCATCATCAGGGGATAAGGGCGTCCCGCCTTACTTCTTCTCTTCGGGATGCTCTTTGTGCGCGTTTGCCGATTTTTCGTTCATACCGCCCATATCCTTCATCATCGGACATTGTGACATGGAGCCATCGCCCATATTCATGTGTTCCGACATATGCTTCATCATCTCGTCGTGCCCCTTTTCCATACGCGCTGATATCGCCGTCCGCTGCTCCGCCATCTGAGTCACGACCGCGGCCATCAACTCTATTTTTTTGTCGTCCGAAGCACTGTTCATGCGCGCGACCTGAGCAGTGAGTTCGGTGTCCTGTGCCTTCATATCCGCCATCATCTTGTGCTTCTGTTCCATCATCTCCTCACAACGATCCGCCATTTTGCCCTTCATCATCATCCCCTTTGCAGGCGCGGTCGACTGGGCTTGGACGGGAGCCAAAAGTGCCAGGGCGAGGGCCAAGGTGAGGCTCGCGCGGCGGACGAAGTTCGTGTGCGTTTGGATTTTCATATTCTGCTTCTATTACCGGTTTCTGTTCGCTGTTCGTGTCGACTGACCGCGATTTGTAATCGGGCTCCAATGCCGACACTCAAATCACCCGCATGCCTCACACTTTCGTGATCAGACACACATTCCGAACGCGATTCCGTCTTTCGACAGTTACTATCGGAATACCTCCGGGGCGATAAACCTCCACGCCCCCTGCCATGAAACTGGCTTTGAGCATCAGATGCGTCGATATTACCCTCGACCTCATTGCGGAATCCGGTCGCTAGATAAATGAAAACCAAGAGTCGCGAAACCAGAGGTCAGCAGGGAGGATACCTTCAACCGGCATCTCGCGGCACTTCCGACGGCTCATGCGCTCCTTTCGCTTCGTTTCGGCAGTGGCGCGCTAGACTTTTTCGCTGATTGAACAAACCCCCGTGAAACCAGCAGTGTGGCCCTTCACGTCGATACCGATTGTGACTTCACCGTGCAACCGCGAGGCGAGGACAAACGGCCATTGACCAGCAGTGAGCATCACTTTGTTGAGCGCGGATATCGGCCGCGGATTCCCCGGATCTAGGTGAGTGCTGCGATACCGCGCAATTTCATGCGCAGCATTGGTAGCCGGCGCTGGCTCGCTTGATCCCCCGGCAGGTGGCCGGCCAGCGCTTCCTCAAATGCCGGCGAATCCAGCATGCCGCGCACCGATACTCCCACGTATTGCCTCAGTTCCCGCGGCGCCTGGTCCACTTCGTTGGCGATGTTCTCCCGTCCGTCGACGACCGTGATGAAGTCCTCCAGGTCCGCGCTGCCGTAGTAGTCGCCATCCCCGCGATCTACGAAAGCCACATGCTTGGTCGCGAGGAACGCGACCGGCGAAATCAATCTCAACGGCGTGTGCGCCACGGTTTGCACGGTCGCCGTGGCGAGCGCCTCCTTGAACCACGCCGTGTTCAACCCCAATTGGCCGCCCTCGGTCGGCATGATGTCCACCGTGAGGTTGCGCAACATCCACCGACATTTCGGGGCCTTCTCGCGCACGTCATGGCTGAACCCGAGCCCGCGCAGCTTCGCCTCCACATCCGAGTAGCGCTGTGACGTCACGGTCTCGAGGATCACGTCGACATCGTCCGTCGGCCGGACGGGCGCAAACGTCGGATCGTCCAACAAGAGGTTAACGATCGAACCGCCGACGAACGCATATTCGAGGCCTAAGCCATCGAGCCGGTCCGCCACCGCGCGCATGGCGCCGATATTAGGCAGTGCCATGCGGAGTCAGCCGGACGGTGAGTTCCTTTTCCGCGAGATTGCGCTCGCGGGCTCGGCCGATGCGCAGGGCATCGACGAGCGCCAGTAAATCGTAGAGCGCCGCATTGCGGCGTGCGGCCGCCGGCACGCTCGCGTAGAGCGGTTCCACCGCGGTCCCCTGCACCTTGCCGTCCGGATCCGGCCACACCGGCGGCAACTGTTCACCCGCGCTGAATTTTCCGGAAAGGGCAGGGGCCGCCCACGCGGTCGGCATTCCCCGGGTGACCTCTTTGGCCCGCGCCGGAAACGCATGCGGCACCCCATGCACGAGAAAATTGCGCAGTGCCTTTAGCTGAACCCCGTCCTCGGGATCCAGAAGGTAAGCTTCGCGGAGTCTGCGGACCGCCGCATGGACTTCGGAGGCGCTCATGCCTAGATGCTGCCCCAGTTCGGCATAGGTGCGCCGAACTCCCCGCTCGCGCTCAAGCGCGAGCAGGAGCACCACAACCACGTCTTGGGGCTTGGTCTGCACAGAAATACGCTATTCGCGAATAGCGAATAATCAAGCTCTCCATGGCGATCGAATTTGCGGGGGTGGGCGGGGCTTTCCGAACGGCGCGAGCAGAGAACTCATCTCTATCCGATTTTTCGCGGTTGAGACACAGCGCAAGAAACCTCCCCGGCGCGTTTTTCCCATTCTGTCGTGGCCGTCGAGGGGTACCCCGCCGGCGCCCCTTACCTCGGGTACCGCGACAGCGGCTCTGGCGCATCCGCGCGAGGTGTTCCGGCCGGCGAACCGCGAATCGGCATCGGCCATCGTATGTGTCCACAACCATCCGTCGATCCCGCTCCGTCTGCTCCTGACCTACAAGTGACGCGGCAGCTGGCGTGATCACCTGCGATGGGGAGCCGACGATCACAGATCCGGTCGCATTTTTGCACCACCCCGAGAGATTTGATCGTTAGACGGTCCCGCAAAGGGCTGCGCTCGTGGGGGGCACGGATGACCATCTATTGCCGGCTAGGTGCTTGCCCAGCAGAATCTATTTTCTATCGGCCATTCCGCCGGTCAGTATGACGGCCGCCGCCAACTTAGGCGTGAATAGCTTCGCGGCAGTGCTCACGTCAGTCGCGGTGAGCGCGTCGATGGCGGAAACGTGCTCTCTCGCTTCCTCGATGACCTGGGGGTGGGTGTGCGCAGCCCAGAGCACGTTTTCCAGCCACCATTTGTTGTCCGTTAGCTCCGTAACGCGCCTTTGTCGCACGTTTGCCCGCACTCGATTGAAATCAGCTTCGGACACGCCAACGTCCGCAAACTTTACCGCAGTCCGCAAGATGGCGTCGGTCAGCGGGCCGGCCACGGGCGAAGCAAACGAGTTGACCATAACTACGAAGCCAAAGTCGCGCTGAACGGCGTCCCGGTGAATCCAAGTCTGCGGATCGATGGGCTTCTTGAAAGCGTCAGTTGTAATTCGCACTAGCGCGTCGCGCAGGATTGCTGAGGCAACTGTGATCGCGGCGGTTTCCTTGGGCGTTTCGTTCTTATTTAGGGGCCAAAGCAAACAGGACATCGATAACGTCTCGGGAAAAGTATTCGAGGTGGCCTGGGCTCGCGTGGCTTTCTTAGGTCCGATCAATGGCGCTTGAGGCGGGAGGGGAACTCGCTTTGCGAGTGCTCCCAGATTGCGCGCTGCGTCCTTGACCACGTCGTCGATGTCGATGTCGCCAGCAATTCCAACCTCAAGCGGACAGCGCAATAAATGCTGGTCCAGCCAGTCCGTGATGTCCGATGCGGTGATGTACGTTCTTGCTGCTCCGATCCGGCCAAGGCGGGAATCCCGACCGGCGGCTTCGCTGAGTGCTTGGAGGACGCACAAGCGCGCTGGGTTCATCGGCAAAAGTCGGAATTTGAGTCCGCTGGGATCTAGCGGAATGCGCTCCGGTCCAGTCGGGTCCGACAGCCATGCGGTGACTAGCGGAGGTTGCTCCGGTCCTTCCGTTAACGGGTCAGAGAGCCAAGCGGTGACTAACCGAAGGGCGAAAGGCAAACCGGCTGCCGGACCTTTCAGCGTGAGTTGTGGCGTGCCGTTATCGACGCTGATTTCCGGCTCGATCTGCCGCTTTACAAGCAAGGCGTGAATCTCCTCGTGGCTGTGGCGCCGAAGATTGCCGAGGAAAAGAATTTCCGCTGCTTCCTTTGCCACGAACGGGTTGGGAACGAGGCGGGTGTCGGAGTCAATGGCTACTCTGGTGGCCGTGTTGCGGACATGACTTCCGTTGACCGGAAAGACCAACCGCAGGCGAAATACTCCGGGTTCGCTCGCCGACGGCCGGAAGGTCAGGTGTACACCGTTGGAATACGTGACGAGAGTGAGATTGAGGTCATCGATTCTCTCCCGGCTGACGACTTCCGCAGGGGGCCCGAAGTCCTCGTACTTGAAAACAATCGGGGCGGTTTTGGACTGGGAGCCTGGCGAAAACGCGGCGGAGGCCGTGGCGAGAATTAATAACAGGAAACTGCGACGGTGCATGGGTGGACGAATGGGTCGGCACCGAAGGGGATTCGCTCGAAGGTACGATCAAGAACGCGGCGCAGATGGAGGATAGCACGTTAAATCAAACCCGCGCTGGGTCGTGTAACCCACGGCGAGGCGCGGACTGTGACCTTACCCCGTAGCTCGCCCGCGTCCCGCCGAAGGAACCGCCCGAGGAAGTCATGGCACGGGTGCGCAAGGCCGTAGTCCGGTGAAGCCGGCCATTTCCCCCGGAAAATGCCCCGGACTTTTTCAGTGCATGCCCTGCTGCATTGGAGTGCATATGGGTTCCACAACCTCTATGAAATACAAATGTTTCCAGAAGCTCGGCTTGCAGTTCGAGTCTCTTCGCCCGCTCCATTTTAGGGTAAGCCCCGGTTAACCAATGCGTTGACCGGGGCTTTTCGTTTTCTGCCCCTTTGGGGCGATGGGAGCGTGACCGAGCGAGTCAATCGGTTGCTCAGAACATGGCTTCCGAGGTTAAGCGGGCTGCGGTGGCCCTGTCCGTGAGGACAGGGACTTCTCGCGTGCTTCGGTTGAAGTCGGCTGCTCACGCCGCGGGCTACGACGGCAACCTCGAAATCCAGGCAGAAGGCTATTCAAGGATGCCCCAAGTTCGGGCTCCGAACCTCCGCCCCCGAGTGCCGATCGAGGTGTTGCGGCCCGGCTGCGGCAGTGAAATGGATTTCGTCCACGCCCTGACTCGTTTTCCTTCCGACCCCAACGACCACCCCCATTCCTGCGATGTCCCTTCACAGCTTCCGCCTTCGCTTTGGGGAATTTCTTCGACTCATCTGGCTCCTCGGCTGCGGCCTGGGAGCCTCGTTCGCTCAAACCCAACCGCCACCACTGCTGGTCTTCTCCGGCGCGCCGGCCGCTCAGTGGATCGCCCATCCCACCGATTCGGGAGACGCGTACGGAGTCTGGCACTTTCGTCGCGTCATCGAGCTGCCGAGCCGTCCCGAAAAATTCATCGTGCACGTTTCCGGCGACAACCGGTACGATCGAGTTGATCTATGCGGAGTCACTCAAGGATGCGGCTGGAAAGAAAGGGCAGCGCGACGAGATCGAGGGCAAATCCATCACGGGACTGCGCGATCGCTTCCGTCCCGACGGTGGCGACCATCGCCGGTTTCAGACGCTCTGGTTCCGGACCTACCGCTACGTTCAAGTCGAGATCGCCACTGGAGATCAGCCGCTGCGGTT
>CANJCM010000133.1 GCA_947472765.1 Opitutia bacterium | reverse complement strand
GTGCCGGGACCCGCGGCGTGACAGAGTGCACAGGACTGCAAGAACAAGACCCGACCGTGTTCGAGATCAGCGGCCGGCTCGGCGGCGCGGACGGACAGGAACACCAAGGCGAGCGGAGCCAGAAATTGTAAGCGCATCGCGGCAAACAATCGCGGAGCGATACCGTTAACAAGCTCTTGATCGAATCCCGCACGATTGCCGTTGCGGCCCCGCGGAAAACCCGGCGGCGTGGAGCCATGGGCGCCAAATATCTTCCGACCAACAAGGACATGAAGTTCAACCGGCGTTTTGAGAAGCAGCTGGCCAGATCCAAACTGACCCCGGCCAAGCCCCGCGTCGTACCGCCGCCCGCCCCGGTTCCGCCGGCGAAGTAAGTGGAAAAACCGGGCGCTCCACGGCGGCGCCACCCGAATCCGCTCCGTGACCCCGGGTCACTTCAGCTCGCGGATCTTGATGCTTCGATACGCCGTCTCGGTCGGATGATAAGTGAAGAGGATCGGACCGGTGACCTTCTGGCCGAAGCCGGCCTCCGACTTGAACTTGCTGCGGGCGATGCCCTCTTTCACGGCGGGACTGCCGGGTTCGTAGGTCAGAATCTTGACGCCATTGAGCCAGTGCTCGACGCGATTGCCGGCCACGAGGATCCGGGACTGGTTCCACTTCCCGATGGGCCGCGCAGCCTTCTCGGTCGCCGCCGCCACGACGTCATAAAAGGCGCCCGTCTTCTGCGTGAGAGTGCGGCGATCGCGATTCGGCTCACCCGCATCGTCGAGAATCTGATACTCGTGGCCAGGGGCGGAAGGCCGGTCCTCGCTCACGAAATACTTCACGCCGCCATTCGAGCCGGGGGCACTCCGCCACTCCCACATCAATTCAAAGTTCGTGAAACGGCGTTCGGTCACGAGGTCGACGCCCGTCGCCGCCTTACCCAGCGGAACGATCGCGCCGTCCTTGACCTGCCAGTTCGTCGCCGCGGCGCCCCTGCGATAGCCACGCCAGCCCTGAAGCGAGCGGCCGTCGAAAAGCAATTCCCAGCCTGAGGATTTTTCCAGCGGCGTGAGTTCGTTGACCGGGCGGACCGAGCCATCGACCGGCAGCGGCAGCAGGCGGGGCTCCTGCAGCCAGAGGAGCATCTGCTGATGCTCGAAATTCACCTCCCACTTGATCTCATCAAAGCGCGTCGGATCGAAACTGGTCCGCAGGCCCGCGGCCCGGCCGCGCATGTTCTCGAGCACGCGACGCGTCTCGTCGCGCGGCTGACTCGGCGGAAGCGTGCTGAGGAATTTATCAAGCCGGGTGAACTCACTCTCGAGTTCCTTGAACCCGGTTTCCTGCGCCTCCGTCAGCGGCTCCGCCGCCAGGCCCACCCCGGGAAGGAGCGCACCGAGTAACAATATTGCCGTGCAAATCAGGAGTCGAAGCGAGGACATGGAAGGAGTTGAGGCGCGAACGGAACCCGTGCGGCGCGAGCGAGACGGGCCCGATGAGGCCCGGCTTGCCGCCCGGGCATCGCCCGCTCGTCACTGCGCCGCGACGCCGGACATCAGGTCATTTCCAGGCCGCGGAGCGTGCCGGTGGACGACGAGAACTTGTCGGCATCGATACCCATCCGGTGCATCATCGTGACGTAGAGATTCGCCAGCGGGGTGTTGCGCGTCTTGTCGAATTCCAGGTGCTGGCCGTGCTTGAAGCCGCCACCCGCAAAGATGAGTGGAAGGTTCGCCGTCACGTGGGTGTTGGAGTCACCGAAATTCGAACCGTAGAGGACCATCGTGCGATCGAGCAGCGTGTCCTCGCCCTCGTGCACGGCCTTCAGATCCGTGTAGAGCTTCGCCAGCAGCTTCATGTGCCAGGTCTCAATCGCCTTCAACTGGCCGAGGCGATCCGGGGAACTCGAGTGGTGGGAGAGGTTGTGATAACCCTCCGTGATCGTGGCACCCGGGATGTCGAGCGCCGGCGACGCCGCGCTGTCCAGGAAGAGCGCAATCGTGCGCGACGAGTCGGTCTCGAACGCGAGCTGGGCCAGCTGGTACATCAGCTTCACCTTGCCCATGAACTCGGCGGGGCTGTTCGGATCCACCGGCACGGGGACGTTGACCACCGGCTTCGCCTTGTACTCCCAGCCGCGGGAAACCTGCATGCGATGTTCGAGATCGCGGACGCTGCTGAAATATTGATCGAGCCGATCACGATCACGCGGTCCCGCCTTGTTCTGCAGCTTCTTCGCTTGCTCCGAGAGCGAATCGAGAATGCTGCGGCCGCTGTCGAGCTGGCGCACCTGCGCCTCAATCTGCGCCGGCGAACCCTGGAGGAAGAGCTGCTTGAACACTTCGGACGCCTTGTCCTGCGGCGGAATGGCGACCCCGCGATCGGTAAACGAGAGGCCGCGGGTCTGCGTGTTGACGCCGAGCGAGATCGAGGGGAAGCGGGTCGCGATGCCGATCTTCTCGGCGACAAGCTGATCGAGCGAAACGCTATTGCGGAAGGAACCGCTGCCCGGATGCTGTGCGCCGGTAAGGAAGACCGCGTCGGATTTGTGGGCGCCGTCGACCGCGGGATGCGAGACACCCGTCATGACGGTGAAGTCGTTGCGGTGTTCCTGCAGCTCATTCAGGTAAATGGACGGCACGTAGGTGCGGCCCGCGCCCTTTGGCAGGTAGTTGCGCTCGAGCAGGCCGAGATTGTTGCAGATCGCGAACATCCGCCGCGGCTTCGCCCCCGGGGCCAGCGTCGAGGAGGACTCGGCCGCACGGGAGAAGACCGGCAGCATGCAGTCGAGCAGCGGAAGGGACAGGGCCACGCCGGTGCCCTTGAGGAACGACCGCCGCGACAGCGGCTGGCGGGTGGCGATGAAGGGTCCGTAGGCGGGAGGGGTGGATTTCATGGGTGGGGACCGAGGGCTGCTCGTACTTACTTGTTCAGGAAAAAATCGCTTTGGATGACGGCGTTGAGAATGGACCGCACGCCATGGTCGCTGGACTTGGTGGTCTGCAAAATCTGTTCGAGGCGGCTGCGATCGCTGAAGCGAATCGGCGCGCCCGTGGCGTAGGTGGTGAGCTGCTTGATGAAGTTGCGGGCGATTTGGTTTTCGTCCTGCAGCAGGATGGCCTTGAGGTCGCGGATGTCCTTGAACTCGCGTCCGTCGGCCAGCTGTCCCTCGGACTCCACCGGCAACGCCTGGTGAAACACATACGGCCAGCAGTTCTTGCCGAAACCGAACTCGGGCACCTTGCCGGGTGACACCCCGCGGTAGCGATCCCGCCAGCCGCCGAACACGTCAAAGCTCTCGAGAGCGAGACCGGGCGGATCGATTTTGCGGTGACACATCGCGCAGCTCTCGTCGGCCCGATGCTTGTCGAGCTGCTGGCGGATCGTCACCGCCCCGCGGATATCTGGATCCACGGCGGGCACCGCGGCCGGCGGCGGCGGCACCTCGTAACCCACGATTCGCTCCATGACCCATTTGCCGCGAATGACCGGCGAGGTGGTGGTGCCGTTGGCCGTGACCTTGAGCACGCTGGCCTGCGTGAGGAAGCCGCCCCGAGGGGAATTCCTGGCGAGATCGAATCGCCGCATCGCGACGCCCTCGACGTTCGCGATGCCGTAGTGGGCCGCGAGTCGTTCGTTCAGATAGGTGAAGTTGGAGTCGACGATGTTTCGGGCCGGCAGATCGCGCCGCAGGAGTTCGTTGAAATAGAGCTTCGTCTCTGCCGTCGCCGCCTCGGCGAGCGAATCGTCGAGGTAATAGTCGTTGTAGAGTGAGGTGTCCGGCGTCGTCTCGGTCATCTTCCGCAGATCGAGCCAGTAATCGAGAAACGCATCGGCGAAACGCTGCGACTTCGAATCCGCGAGCAGTCGTTCGACTTCCGCCCGGAGCACTTCCGGACGACGCAACTCGCCGCGGTCCGCCCGGGCGCGAAGAGCGGCATCGGGCTCGGAGTTCCAGAGGAAGAGAGCGAGCCGGGTGGCGAGGGCATGGTCGTCAAGCCGGCCCGGCTTCTCGTCGACATACACATAGCTCGGCGAGGCCAGTACCGCGGTGTAAGTCGCGAGCATCGCATCCGCGAAGCCGAACTTGAGGCCGTTCAGGTGCTGGTCGAAGAGCCGGAGGAAAAGTTGGACGTCTTCCTCCTGCGCGGGATTGCGGTACGCGCGGGCGATGAAGGTGCGCAGAAGCCGCTCCGCGTCAGCCTTGGGATTCGACGAGGCCACCTCGAACCGGACCTCAGCCGCCTCGCGACCCCGGCCGCGGCCGCGGCCGCGCGCGCCGCCCTCGGGCTCGGCCACAATTTTCTTCAACGGCAGATTGCCGAAAAGCAGCCGGTAGCCGCTCTCGGTGGCTTCGTCCTGGAGCGGACCTTCCACTTCCATCCAGCGGAACGCGACGGCGGGCATGCCGTCCTTCTGCGCGAGGGGATTGATGTAACGCACGCCGCGATAGGTCGGGGTCGTGCGCGTCCGGACGAAACGGGTCGCGTCCGTGATGATCCATTCGTTCGCGAGCATCCACGCCGGCTCGAGTTCGTAGACGTTCGGTTCCGGCGTGATATCGAAGGTCCCCAGCGGCCGCGCGACGCCGCCCGCCGAGTAGATGTGGATCGGCTCCTTGCTCCGACCCGGACTCACGAGGTCGAAGTCGGGATGATACCACTTGGGCGGCTCGGGCACGCCCTCGGGTTTCTCCACGGAAGCGTCGCCGAAATCCACCTTGATGCCGCCGCCGCCCACCCAAGAGGTGTAGCCGCTGAAACGAAACTTGTACCGACCCGTCACCGGAGCGACGAAGCTCCGCCAGTGCGTCGAGTAGCCGATCACGTAGTTGCTCGACACCCAACCCACGGCCTCGAGTTCGCGCTTCGCGGGATCGGCCGCGCCGACCGTGGCCGGAGCCTTCCGCAGGCGAACATCCGTCTGCGCCGTGTTGTCCAGCAGGGGAAAGTGGCGGCGCACGGGCGAATTATTGCCCACCGCATAATTGATCAGGACCATCCGGTCACCGAAGAGACCATCGTCCTCGCGGGCGTAGTATCGAACTTTCTTCGACGGCACGCGGTCGGCGTGGACGAGGAGAACCTGGCGCAGCGCATAATCCGCCGCAGACATGTAGCGCGCCATGTGGACATGGGAGACGTCGAGGGAGTCGCCGATGCGATTGAAGCCGAAGGCTTCGCCGTCCTCCGGCAGGCGCTCCTTCACCTGCAACCACGGGGCCTGCAGCAGATCGCGAAGCACGTTCTCGTATTCGTAACGATTCAGACGACGCTGGGTGGCGCGGCCTTCGACCGCCATCCGGGACTGCTCTTCGGCGATGAGGGACGTCGACAAGCCGCGGAGGAACGCATTCTGGTCGGACGCCACGGGGCGCTTCTTTTCCTTCGGCGGCATCTCGCCGTTCTGCACCCGGTCGTGGACCTTCACCCAGGTCATGAAATTCGACGGTTCTGCCGGCGAAAATTTGAGGCTCGTGAGATCCAGCCCGCCCTCCTTGTCGACGTCGTTGTGGCAGCTCGAGCAATGGCGATCGAGAAACGCCAGTGCGTCGTTGTCGATTTCCGACGCGGCCCGCAGGGAAGGCACCAGCGCTGCGACACCAACGCAGAGCGCGGAAAAAGCTAACGCACAGTAGGCACGCATGGGTCGAGGGGAAAAGGGACGCAGTCGCCGCAGAAAGTGACGGGGGGTGGGGCGGCTCCGTGCGAGAAAGATAGGTTACCTCGGAAGCGAAAATCAAGCCCCGCGCCCGGATAGATTTCCGGCGCTCCCCTGGAGATTTTTCGAGGCCCGCTGCAGGCGAATTCCCGGCACGCAGGATTGCCAAGCCCGCGCGGGCCGACCATTTTTTCTCATCCGCCGAGCGAAGCCGGTGCTCTTCGTCGGTCCAACCCCTGCCCTGCCATGCCCTCACTGACCTGCGGCTCCTCCCTCTTCTTGTCCTCGTCCCGGTCGGCGTTCCCACGCGCCAGTACCCGGCGTGCTCTCGGTGGCCTGAGCGTCTTTGTTGCCCTCTCGTCGTTCGCCGCCGGCGCGGCACCCTTCAGCGCGGATGAAGCCGCCGCCTTCACGGATCGTCACTGCTCGAGCTGTCACAACGATGTGGACAAGGAAGGCGGACTCGACCTGACGTCGCTCTCCTACGCCCCCGACGACGCCGCGAATTTCCTCACCTGGGTCAAGGTCCACGACCGGGTGCAGAACGGCGAGATGCCGCCGAAGGAGAAGAAGCGGCCCGCGGCCACCGAGGTAACCACGTTCCTCGGCGGTCTCTCCACCTCCCTCATCAGCGCCGAGCGGGCGATGGTGGCCCGCGACGGACGTGCGATGCGCCGCCGGCTCAACCGCAGCGAATACGAAAACGCGCTCCGCGATCTGCTCAAGGCCCCGTGGCTGCTGATCAGCGATCAGTTGCCCGAGGACGGGGAAGCCTTCCGCTACAACAAGGTCAGCACCGCCCTCGATGTCTCGTACGTGCACATGGTGCGCTACATGGCGGCCGCCGAGTACGCGATGCGACAGGCGATGAGCGTGAAATACGTTCAGCCCGCCACGACCACGAAGCGCTACTATGCGCGCGAGGACGGCGCGATGCTCGGCTTCACCGGCCAGCCCGTGCGGACCAAGGTTCCACTGCTTGGCACGACGGTGCAGCACGACGTGCGCTCCCGGAAAGCGCCGATGACCGTCGGCGCCGAAGACCCGGTCATCCGCGAGCAGGAGGCGATCGGCTGGGTCGGGAGCAACTACGTCACTGGCTTTGCCTCGAACTGGAGCACGTTCCGCGCGCCGGTCGCCGGACGTTACCGGCTTCGCTTCAGCGGTTATTCGATCTGGGTCGGCCCGAACGGACAGCGCATCGGCGACATCGGCACCGGCGCCAATCGCAAGAACGTCACCTACGCGCCGGACTGGTACCAGCCGAACATGGCCGACGTTCAGCCCGGCCGGCGCTACGAGCCGATCACGGTTTACGCCCAGGGCGGCGTGAGGAACCGCCGGCTCGGCGGCTTCGACGTCACGCCCGAGCCCAAGGTCAACCAGCTCGACGAGGTCTGGCTGCTGGCCAACGAGTATCTCGTGACGGACGCCACGCGTTTCCTCCGTTCCCGCCCGACCGGCAGCGTCGCCGGCGGCTACACCAATCCCCTCGCCCAGCGGGACGGCCAGCCGGGCGTCGCGTTTCGATGGATGGAGGTGGAAGGCCCTCTCTATGACGCCAGCACCACGGCGGGCTACACCTTGCTCTTCGGCGATCTCCCGCTGCGGGCGGCCGCAGCCGGCGAACCGGGCGTGCTGGTCGACAGCGTGACCGCCGGTGGACGCGGGCGCGGCAGCCGTGGCTCCGGCGCCGTCGCCTCCCTCAGCCAGGCCAAGGTCGAGGTGGTGACCGCGAATCCCGCGCCGGACGCCGAGCGCCTCCTCCGCAGCTTCATGCAGCGCGCGTACCGGCGGCCGCCGAAGGAAGCCGATGTGCAAATGTTCCTCGGCTTGATTCGCCAGCGGCTCGACGCCGGGCTCGGCTTTGCCGGTGCCGTGCTCGCGGGCTACACCGCCGTGCTGTCCTCGCCGGAATTTCTCTTTGTGGATGAACAGCCGGGTCGCCTCGACGACACCGCGCTCGCCACGCGGCTGGCGCTCTTCCTCTGGAACTCCGAGCCCGACGAAATCCTGCGCGCCCGCGCCGCCCGCGGCGAATTGAAGGATCCGGCGGCGTTGAAGGCGGAAACAAATCGCCTGCTCGCCGATCCCCGCTCGGATCGTTTCGTCGCGGCGTTCCTCGATTACTGGATCGACATCCGCAAGATGGACGACACCACGCCGTCGACCACGCTCTACAGCGATTATTACCTCGATGACTCGTTGACCGAGGCGGCCCTGGCGGAGACGCGGCTTTATT
>CANJCM010000132.1 GCA_947472765.1 Opitutia bacterium | reverse complement strand
TCGATGCCGTGGCGGAACTGGTTGAACAGCCAGTCGCGCGACGCGTTGACCACTTCGAAGGAAGAGAGATCGAGGCTGGTGGTGCAGCCGGCCGCCCGAGCACTGGTGAGCACGGCGTCGGCCAGGGCGCGATTGAAGGCGAGATAGCCCTCGATGTGCGCGTGACGGCAGCCATGAAAGTCGGCGGCGGACACTTCCTGCGGCGCGAGCGTCATGGCGGCACCGAGATGCGTGCGCATCGTGCGCTGGGCATCCGGGGTGACGAGCGCGAGGCAACGGGCATTGGGCTCGGCACCATGCTTGAACCGGCTGCCGTCGACACCTGCCTTGGCGTAGGCCCGACGATAGATTTGCGCGAGGTCGTCGTTACCGAGTTTGCCGAGGAAGGTGGCGCGCAGCCCGAGGCGGGCGGTGGTGTAGGTCGCGTTGGCGGCGGAGCCGCCGGTGGCGTAGGCCGGGTCGCCGTCGAGGAGCCCGACGATCCGCTCCATCTCGTCGTGCTCAACGAGCACCATGCCGCCCTTGTCGCCCGCGACATGCTGATGAAGGAACGTGTCCGGCACGCGGGCCAGCAGATCCATGATCGGCGAACCGACTCCAATGATTTCGAACGAGGGACGTGGGGCGGACATGCAGGAGAAAGCGTTAGCGGGTGACGGAAAGGTTGGTGACCAGCAGCGGTTCTTCGTCGATCTCGATTACGAGCGTGTAGTCGCCGGGCTGGGGGAACGTGAGATTGCGGATCTCATTGATCAAATTGATGGCGTGGAGCGGGCTTGCCGATTCGAACGGTCGCTCGAGCAGCGGCCGGGGCTGGGCGGCGTTCAATCCCATCTGAATGCGCATCCGGTGCGGTCCCGGCGCACAGTCGCCGATCGAGAGAAACCACACCATGAACGGATGCACGAACGGGAATTTATCCGAGTGGATGTGCGAAAAGATGCCGAGAATGGTGTGCTTGCCGGAGCCGGGATCGATGTGGACGCCGTCACAGGTCAGCCAGGCGAGGAGTTGCGGCTTGGAATGCACGCGTGGAGCAGGGCCGGGCGCGCAAAACGGCGCAAATCATTTTGCCGCGTCCACCTTCGGCCAGGGTGCCGCGGGTCGCTCCGTGGTTTTGGCTTGGACCAAATCGGTCCGTGCGGCTTCGTGGCAGGGTGATTTTTGCGCTCGTGCATGAATCGGTCACGGTCGTTGACCTGAGTGGTTATCCCGACTGGTTGCTCGTCCTCGGCGGGACGCTGATTGCGGCGCTGGTGGTGTGGCTGCTCATCACCGTGCTCAAGTGGACGCTTTGGCTGCTGTTCTTCGGCCTGCTGATCGGGGGCATCGCGTGGGCCGGCTGGCTGCTGATTCGCTGACGCGCCCGGTCAATTTGAAACCCAAGTGACCGGTTCCGCGACCCCGCAACACCGCGCGGGAGTGGAAGGCAGAGGGCGCTGAGGTGGAGGGAGGGCGCAGAGGTGTTTTGTGGGTTCAAACCGCTGCATCTCGGAACTCCAAACCCCAAACCCCAAACTCCAAACTCCAAACTCCAAACTCATCCCGTCCTCAGCGACCTCCGTTCACCTCTGAGTGCTCTGCGTTAAGATCCCGGGAAAACTGGCTTCAGGCTTCCGGACTCGCGTGGAGGCGTGGCTCGCCGAAATCCGTGTCCATCTTTGGTTGCAGCTCCGGGATCGGGGTTAATTCGGCCCGCGCGCCGAACTTTGGCTTGCGCGGGCAAATCACGCGGCCTCAGCCTTTCCCCCCGTGAAATACATTTTCGTCACGGGAGGCGTCGTTTCGTCGCTGGGCAAGGGGCTCACGGCGGCGGCATTGGGGGCATTGCTCGAGATGCGTGGACTCGTCGTCCGCATCCAGAAATTCGACCCGTACCTCAACGTGGATCCCGGCACCATGAGCCCGTTTCAGCACGGGGAAGTCTACGTGCTCGAGGACGGCGCCGAGACCGATCTCGATCTCGGACACTACGAACGCTTCACGAGCGGCAAGCTGTCGCGGTTGAACAGTCTCTCTTCGGGTCAGGTGTACGAAAGCGTCATCCAGAAGGAGCGGCGCGGCGACTATCTCGGCAAGACGGTGCAGGTGATTCCGCACGTCACGAACGAGATCAAGGAGCGCATTTACGCCGGCGGAAAGGACGCCGACGTGCTCATCACCGAGATCGGCGGCACCACGGGCGACATCGAGGGCCTGCCGTTTCTCGAGGCGATGCGGCAGTTCGCGCTCGAAGTCGGGCCCCGGGACGTGGTTTTCATCCACGTCACCCTCGTGCCTTTCCTGAAGGCGGCCGGCGAACTCAAGACGAAGCCGACCCAGCAGTCGGTCGCCAAGCTCCGCGAGATCGGCATCCAGCCCCACGTGCTGGTCTGCCGCACGGACCATCCGCTCGATCACGATCTCCGCGACAAGCTCTCGATGTTCTGCAACGTGCCGGTGAAGGCCGTAATCGAGTGCCGCGACGTCGATCATTCGATCTATGAATTGCCGCTGGCGCTTCAGCGCGAAGGGATGGACCAGCTGGTGCTCGATCTTTTGGGGCTCAAGAACGCGCCGCCCGAACACAATGTCTGGGAGGAGATCGTCCGCCGCATCCTCAACCCGAAGCACGAGGTCGAGATCGGCGTAGTCGGAAAGTACATCGAGCTGCAGGACGCCTACAAATCCGTCTACGAGTCGATCACGCACGCCGGCATCGCCAACAACTGCAAGGTGAAGGTCCGCCGGATCGACGCCGAGAATCTCGAGAAGAAGAACGGGCTCAATCTCCTATCCGGCCTCGACGGCATCCTCGTTCCCGGCGGCTTCGGCGATCGCGGGACCGAGGGAAAGATCGCGGCGGCGAAGTATGCCCGCGAAAACAAGCTGCCGTACTACGGACTCTGCCTCGGCCTGCAGATCGCGGTCATCGAATTTGCCCGCAACGTGCTCAAGCTCGAGGGTGCCAACAGCACCGAGTTCGATCCCAAGCCCGCGCATCCCGTCATCAACATGATGGAGGAGCAGAAGAAGGTCATCGACAAGGGCGCGACCATGCGACTCGGGAGCTACGAGTGCGCCCTGACGCCCGGCACGCTCGCGCACAAGGCTTACGGGGTGGACCACGTTCGCGAACGGCATCGGCACCGCTACGAGGTGAACAACGCCTACGTCGCCCAGTTGCAGCGCGCGGGCATGGTCATCAGTGGCATCAATCCGCGGCGGAATCTCGTCGAGGTGATCGAGCTGAAGAATCACCCGTGGTTTCTCGGCACGCAGGCGCACCCGGAATTCCAGTCCAAGCCGAACAAGGCGCATCCGCTCTTCGCGGCCTTCATCGCCGCGACGATCAAACACCATCGGGCCGCGGCCAAACCGGCGCCCAAGTCCCGGAAAGCCGTCCGCCGCTCCAAGTGAGCGGGTTGATCTCCGCCGCCTCGCCCGTGCTTTTCGACTCGCAAAAACTCCTTCTCATCGCCGGACCGTGCTCGCTTGAGAACGAGGCGGTTTGTCGGCAGGTGGCGGAGGGTTTGATCGAATTGCGCCGCACCCGCCCCGAGCTGAACGTCGTGTTCAAGGGATCCTACGACAAGGCGAACCGGACCTCGATCGCGGGCGATCGTGGCACGGGCCTTGAGGCGGGCCTTGCCCTGCTCGCGATGGTGCGGAAGGACTACGGGCTGCCGGTCCTCACTGACATCCACGAGACGATCCAGGTCAGCGCGGTCGCGGCGGTGTGTGACGTGCTGCAAATCCCCGCGTTTCTTTGCCGGCAGACCGATCTGCTCCTGGCGGCGGCTGCCACCGGGAGAATTGTGAACGTGAAGAAGGGGCAGTTTCTATCGCCACCCGAAATGACGCATGTCGTGGGCAAGCTGCGCGAGGGCCAGGCCCGCGAAATCTGGCAGACTGAGCGCGGGACGACCTTCGGCTACCAGAATCTCGTGGTCGATATGCGCGCGTTCCCGCTGCTGCGGCAGAACCGGTGTCCGGTGATCTTCGACGCCACCCATGCCGTCCAGTTGCCCGGAGCGGGTGGGGGCAAGAGCGCCGGTCAGCGCGAGTTTGTGCCGCCGCTGGCGCGCGCGGCCCTGGCAGCCGGTGCCGACGGACTTTTTATCGAGACGCATCCGAATCCGGCCGTCGCGATCAGTGACGGCCCGAACATGATTCCGCTGTCGGAGATGGCAGGCCTGCTCGACTCGGCCCTCGCGATCTGGCGGGTCGTGCGCGACGTGGCCCGCGGTTAGCTCCATTTGACGGCGGTCGCGTCCGAGACGGAAGTATTTCGGCAGGCCAAACCTCCCGCTGCTCACGCAGCGGGCCACGACTAAAATGTGGCCCTGCCCGTGAGGGCAGGGACTCGAACCTTACTGGTGCCTGATAGACCGAGCCTCAATCACCAGCGTCTGACGCGGCGCTGACGCGCACACCCCTTGACCGCGCGGGGGTGGCGCACAAACTTCGGCAAACCCTCTCTGGATGGAAAACTTTCTCGTCGACGTGCCCATGCCTTCCATGGGCGCCACGGTCAATGAACTCACAGTCGTCAGCCTGAAAACCCAGGCCGGCGATCGCGTGACGCGCGGCCAGAAACTCGCCGAACTCGAGAGCGACAAGTCGGTCTTCGAATTCGAATCCCCGTGCGACGGGACGATCCGGGCCGTGCTCGTGCAGGCCGGCGATGTGAAGGCATCCGGAGCGCCGTTTTTGCAGATTGAGACCGCGGACGAATCGCTGCGGCACCTGCGCACCGACGGAACGGCTCCGGTGGCCGCTGCCCCCGCGGCGGCGAAGCCGGTGGCCGCGCTGATCTGGACGCCGAAGGCCACCAAGATGGCGCAGGACGCGGGGCTCGATCCGGCGGTGGTAACGGACATCACCGGGACCGGACCGGGCGGACGGGTTTCGGGCGACGACGTGACCAAGTACCTCGCGGCGCGGAAGTCTTGAGTGGACGGCTGGGCGTACCCGGGCTTTGCTTCCTCCATTGAGCACGACTGTTGATACCGTCTGCATCGCAGGTGTGGGCTTCGCAGTTCCGGCCAATATCCGGGCCAACAGCGAAATCCTGAAGGCATTCCCCAATCGCACCGAGGACGAGATGGTGCGGCTCACGGGGATCAAGGAGCGCCGGTATGCGACCGAGGATGAATCGGCGACCGATTTGGCCGCCATCGCGGTCCAGCACGCCCTGGTGCAGTCGGGCATGCACATCAGTCAGGTCGACGGCATCATCATGGCCACGATTCTGCCGGATCAGCCGGTGCCGTCCGCCGCCAGTTCGCTCGCGCGGGAACTCGGTGTGCCGCATGCGCTGGCCTTTGATCTGAACGCCGCGTGCTCGGGCTGGCTGTACGCCCTCGAGGTGGGTCGGACCTTCATCCTCGGCGGCACGGCCAAGAACGTCGTCGTCGTGACGGCGGAACTGCTCTCCCGCATCACGAATCCGGAATGCCACGACACGGCTTTTCTCTTCGGTGACGGCGCCGGCGCAGCGATCCTCACGGGTGGATCCGGCGGTCATCGCCTTCACCGCATGGGGCTGTCGGGCGATGCCAACCAATTCGAGTCGATTCAGCGGCCGGGTGGCGGAGCGCGGATGCCCTGGCCGGATGCGATCGGCGCCGACCTCAATTCATTTTATCTCCAGATGGACGGGGCAGCGGTCTTCAAGCACGCGGTGATCGGATTCGCGGAGCAAATTGAGCAGACCCTCACTCGCGAAAACTTGAAGCCGGAGGACATCTCCTGGGTGGTCCCGCATCAGGCGAACGAGCGAATCCTGAAGGCCGTGAGCAAGCGGGTGGGCATTCCCTACGACAAGTTCATCGTCACGATCGCGAAATACGGCAACACGAGTGCCGCGAGCGTTTCGATGGCGCTCGGCTGGGCGGCAGAGGAGGGGATATTCACCCCCGGCGACAAAATCATCTTCTGCAGCGTCGGCGCGGGCCTGACCTTCGCCGGCGGCCTCCTCGACTGGTAGGGTTTTCGCGGCGCGAAAACCCGAGGGCATTTTGGCGGAGCCAAAATGCGGGCTTATCTTCCGTCGGATTTCGTAGGGGCGCGCCTCGTGCGCGCCCGATCTGCGTCAGGCGTTTTGCAGTTCGTAACTAAGAATACTTAACGCGTAGACCGCGGCGGTTTCGCAACGCAGCACCATTGGTCCGAGCGTGATCGGTTCGAAACCGGCGCTCTGGGCGAGGCTCATTTCGGCGGGAGTGAAATCACCCTCGGGCCCGATCAGCCAGAGCACCTTGCGCGGTGCCCGGTTGTTGGCGGCCTGGAAGGAAGCCAGGACCTTCTTCAGCGACTTGGCGCCCGTCTGCAGGCTCGCGATTAACTTCAGGTCGTAGCCGCGGGCGGAGGAGATGAAGTTGCCGGCATCTTGGGCGGCGACGAGCTCGGGCACGTAGGCATTGCCGCACTGCTTGGCGGCCTCGAGGGCGGCGGTCTGCCACTTCTCGAGTTTGCGCTCGGAGCGATCGCCCTCGAGGTGAACCTGGGTGCGCTCGCTCTCGAGCGGGACGATCCGGATCGCGCCAATCTCGGTGGCCTTGCGGACGATCGACTCCATGTACTGACCTTTCGGCAGCGCCTGCCCGAGGGTGATCTCGTAGGCGAGCGGCTTGATCTGCTGCTTGAAGCGGACCTTGAGGACGGCCGCGTTCTTCTTGTCCTGCGCGAGTTCGCAGATCCACTCATGCCCCTTGCCGTCGAACGCCACGACCGTGGCGCCGCGGGGCGCACGGTTCACGATCACCAGATGATGCGATTCCTCGAAGGAGAGGGTGATCTCCGCCGGCTCAGCCGTGGCGGGAGTACAAAACGCGCGAAAGTCAGGCATGGTTTTCGCGGAGCGAAAACCAAAGCGGAATTTTGCCCAGCAAAATCACCGTCAAGCCGAAGCAGTCCGCTGCCGGACGACCAATCCGCCGATCCCGGCTGGCCGCCTGCCGGCGAAACCGGGTGACGTAATCCCCACAAGGGCCCGCGGTAAGATGGAGGTTCCTGCCGGTGTTCATTTGCCTGCGCGCGCCGAATCGACCATGTCCGAGTTCAGTCCGTGTCCCGCCCCTCCGCCTTCCTCCGCCGCCCGTGAAACTCTCCGCCGTCGTCAATCCACCCACCGAGGTAAATCTCCGCCTGGTCGCCCAGCTGGGCGTCGAAGAACTCGTTTACTATAACATGCAGGGCATGCCGGCGGAGTTTGACGAACTGCGGCGCGAGCAGCGGCGCGCGGAGAGTTGCGGCTTGCGGATCGGCGCCGTGGAGGGAGGTCCGCCGATCGACCTCATCGTGCTCGGCAAGGCGGGTCGCGACCAGCAGATCGAAAACTACAAGCGTTCCCTGGATCACATGGGACGGCTGGGCATCCGGACGCTGTGCTATAACTTCATGCCGCAGATTACCGCTGATGCGATGGTGATGCGGACGTCCACCACGACGGCGGAGCGCGGCGGCGCGCACACCAGCAGCTTCCGGATGGCGGATTTCGACAACGAGCGGTTGACCGCCGACGGCCGTACGACCGATGCGCAGATGTGGGACAACCTGGAGTACTTTCTGCGCCGGATTGTGCCGGCGGCCGAGGCCGCGGAGGTGAACCTCGCGATGCATCCGGATGATCCGCCGCTGTCGCCCCTGTGGAATCTGTCCCGCATCATGCGGAGCGTGGAAAATTTCGAGCGCCTCATTTCCGTCGCGCCGAGCCCGGTCAACGGACTCACGTTCTGCCAGGGCTGCTTCGCGGAAATGGGCGAGGATCTCGTGGCGACGATCCGCCGGTTCGGGCCCCGGATCCATTTCGTGCATTGCCGCGACGTGGCCGGCACCCCGCTCGATTTCCGGGAGACGTTTCCCGACAACGGGCCGACGGACATGGCGGCGGTCTTCCGGGCTTATCGCGACATCGGTTATCGCGGATTAATCCGCTCGGACCACGTGCCGCAGCTGGCGACGGAACAGGGGGAGAACGACGGATACGGCCTCCATGGAAACATCTTCGCGATTGGCTATATCAAGGGGCTGATGGAGCCGATTTTTGGCAAGACTCCCGGTTGAGTGCCGAAGGTGCGCGCGAGGCCGGTCCGTCGTGGGGCCGTTCAACGGGGTGGCCCGTCCGCTGCCGAGCGAAAATTGCATGGACACGGCTCCGAGCCGACCTACGTTTCGCGGACTGGTTCGCCCGGATGGCGGAATTGGCAGACGCAGCAGACTCAAAATCTGCCGCCGCAAGGCGTGTGGGTTCGATCCCCTCTCCGGGCACCAGTTGCC
>CANJCM010000131.1 GCA_947472765.1 Opitutia bacterium | reverse complement strand
GACAATCCACCGCAAAGTTTGGGGGATTTCGTCGTACAGACGTGCGGGCTGGGAAGGGGGTGCGGAGTGTTTTGGGGAGGGAGGCCGGGCGCAGCGAGCCAACGCTCAACGCCCAACGTTGAACGCGGAACGCTGAAGTCACCGAGCCGGGAGGCAGGCGGAGGCGCGGAGATCGCGGAGGATGAATAACTCCGGTCGGACCACCCACCGAACGGACGCAGTCCGAGCGGGGCCAACCCGGGCGCGCCCGAGGCTCGGGGCGTCACGAATCGCAATCAGGCGCGGACGAGCCGCGCCCCTACGAAAGGCCGACGGCGATCCTCGTACGCGCCCGTCCGTTGGAACGGGGATTTTTTTTGCGGCCTCTGCACTGCTGTACTTTCGAATCGCTCATTTCCGGGCGGATTTTGAACAGGAAGATCGGGGAGTTCGGGAAGCGGCCGAAACGGACCTCTCCCCGATCTTCCCGGCCTTCCTGTTCAATCCGGCTTGGTCCCCTTTGGTTGCGGCTCCGCCGCGCTAGGCCTCTTTGCGGCCAATCCCCTCCGGGGCTTTGGCCTTTGCGGCCGCGTTCAGACGGCGTCCAGGATCGCGTTGAACGTCGCGCTGGGGCGCAGCGCGGCGGACGCTTTCTTGTCGTCGGGCTGGTAGTAGCCGCCGATGTCCGCGGGCTTGCCTTGGACGGCGATCAACTCCGCCACGATCTGCTTTTCGCCGGCGGCCAGTTTCTCGGCGACCGGCGCGAAGATTGCCTTCAGCGCGGAGTCCTTCGACTGCGCGGCGAGCGCCTGCGCCCAGTAAAGCGCGAGGTAGAAATGGCTGCCGCGGTTGTCGATGCCGGCGCCGACTTTGCGGGCGGGCGACTTGTCGTACTCGAGGAACTTGCCGTTCGCCTCGTCGAGCGTCTCGGCGAGCACCTTGGCCTTGGCGTGGTTCTGCGTGATGCCGAGGTGTTCGAACGACGCGGCGAGGGCGAAGAATTCACCAAGGCTGTCCCAGCGGAGAAAATTTTCCGCCACGAACTGCTGCACGTGCTTTGGCGCGGATCCGCCGGCACCCGTTTCGAAGAGGCCGCCGCCATTCATCAGCGGGACGATCGACAGCATCTTGGCGCTCGTGCCGACTTCGAGAATCGGGAAGAGGTCCGTGAGGTAGTCGCGAAGCACATTGCCCGTGACTGAGATGGTGTCCTGACCGGCCTTCAGCCGCTCGAGGGTGAACTGGCACGCGGCCGCGGGCGCGAGAATCTGAATCTCGAGTCCCTTGGTGTCCTGCTGCGCGAGGTAGGTTTTGACCTTCGCAATGATCTGCCCGTCGTGGGCGCGCTTTTCATCGAGCCAGAAAATTGCGGGCGTGGCGCTGAGCCGGGCGCGATTGACGGCGAGCTTCACCCAATCCTGCACGGGGGCGTCCTTCGTCTGGCAGGCGCGCCAGACGTCGCCGGCCTCGACGGCGTGCGAGAGGATGATCTGGCCGGCCTCGTTGACGACCTGAATGGTGCCGTTGCCGGGCGCCTGGAAGGTCTTGTTATGGGAGCCGTATTCCTCGGCCGCCTGCGCCATGAGCCCGACGTTCGGGACCGTG
Source organism: Opitutia bacterium (assembly GCA_947472765.1). GTDB lineage: Bacteria > Verrucomicrobiota > Verrucomicrobiia > Opitutales > Opitutaceae > ER46. The sequence goes on along the minus strand of CANJCM010000131.1, from coordinate 7,093 downwards.
CCCATCTTGGCCGGATCGAAGGCGCCGTGCTTTTTGCAGAAGTCGATCGTCGTCTGGTACACGCCAGCGTAGCAACTGTCCGGGATGACACAGACCGCGTCCTGCGGCTTCCCCTCACGATCGTACATCTTGCCGCCGGCGCGAATCATCGCGGGCATCGAGGCGTCGACGATCACGTCGCTCGGGACGTGCAGGTTCGTGATGCCCTTGTCGGAGTTGACCATGGCCACGCCGGGCTGGGCGGCGAAGATCGCGGCGATGTCAGCTTCGATGGCGGCGCGCTGATCGGCGGGGAGCTTCGAAAGTTTTTCGACGAGATCGCCGAAGCCGTTGTTCAGGTCGACGCCGAGGGAGGCGAGGGTCGCGCTGTGCTTCGTAAACAGGTCCTTGAAGAACACGCGGACCGCGAGGCCGAACATGATCGGGTCGGACACCTTCATCATCGTCGCCTTCAGGTGGAGCGAGAAGAGGATGCCGTCTTTCTTGGCGCGCTTGATCTGCTGGGCGAAAAACGCGCCGAGCGCCTTCCGGTTCATGAAGGTCGCATCGAGGATCTCGCCGGCTTTCAACGGCGTCTTTTCCTTCAACACGACGGTCTGCGCGGCCTTCGCGATCGCCTCGGGCGTCGCGCCGGCCGGAGCCGGGGCGGGTACGAACTCGATTCGCACCGTCGTCGCCGCGGCGACGGTCACGGACTTTTCGTTCGAGAAGAAGTCATCGTGACCCATCGTCGAGACCGCCGTCTTCGAGTCCGCCGACCACGCGCCCATCGCGTGCGGATGCTTCTTCGCGTAATCCTTCACGGCCTTCGGCGCGCGGCGGTCTGAGTTGCCCTCGCGGAGGACCGGATTGACGGCGGAACCCATGACCTTGCCGTAACGCACGCGAATATCCTTCTCGGCGTCGTTCTTCGGTGTCTCCGGGAAATCCGGCAGCTTGTAGCCGTGAGCCTGGAGTTCCGCGATCGCTTCCTTCAACTGCGGGACGGATGCGCTGATGTTGGGCAGCTTGATGATGTTGGCCTCGGGCTTGAGCGTGAGCCCGCCGAGTTCGGCCAGGGCGTCGGAGGTCCGCTGTTCCGCCGGGAGCAGGTCGGCGAAGTTCGCCAGGATGCGTCCGGCGAGGGAAATATCCCGGGTTTCAACCGCGATGCCCGAATGCTTCGTGAAAGCCTGGACGATGGGCAGGAGCGAATAGGTCGCGAGCGCCGGCGCTTCGTCAGTTTTGGTGTAGATGATGGTGGGGGCCGCGGGCATGGTGTGAGGGAATGATGGAGTGGAAAGGTCCACCAAAGGACATCGCGGAGGCACGGTCAAAAGCTATTCTGGTGGTGAACCGGCTTCGCCGGTTCACGAGTCGCCTGGGCCGGCGACGGGGTGATGGTTTTCAAACGCGAAAACGTGGCGGTGATTTTCAGAGGATTGGAACAGGAAGGCCGGGGAGATCAGGAAGGCCGGACCTTCGCTTCCCGATCTTCCCGAGCTTCCTGTTCAAACGGATTGGGCTGGAAGAAATTTATCCGCGGCTCCGCGTGAGCTGCCCCGGTCATCTCCGCTTCATGGGTTGCGGCTCCGCCGGCCTGTGTCACATTTCGCCGCGTTCCCCATTTTTTGCTCATGAAAAAGTTCCTCGCGCTTTTCCTGCTCACGGCCGCGCTGCTCTCCGCCCAATCGGCGACCCTCAATCTTGGGCCGCATGGCCGGCTGACGGTCTTTCTCCCGGGCGACTGGAAGATCGATACGTCCGATTTCGCGAATCAGGGCTCAATTACGATCACGCCGACCAACGCGGAAGTTAACGCGAGCTGCACGATTGCCGTGTCGTTCCCGGAGACCGATCGTTTCGACACCAAGTCGCGGCTCAAGCTGCGCGTCGAGGCGGACTCGCATGGGGCGGCGTCGCAGTCAGTCGAACGCAAGGCGATCGCCAGGGAATTTTCGCTCACGACCGGATATGGTTTCTATTGCAGCTTCACGGATCCGGATCGCGTGGGTAAGCCCGCGGAGCCCGGCAACTACAAGGTGATGAGCGTGGGCAAAATTCGGCTTTCGGCCGAGGTCCTCGTGGATGTCGCGATCATGGCCGACGATTTCCGCGGCGAAGCGTACCAGCAATTGCTCGGTGCGATCGAGGGTCTCGAGTTCAAGCAGTGACCGGGGCCGGGGCGGCTAACCACTGATTGGCACCGATTGGACACTATTCCCCGAGCGGAGGGGACCACTAACGGGCTCTAACGGGACACTAACGCCCGAGCAGAGGAGAACCGCTAATTGACGCTAATGGACGCTAATCCGGAGCGATGCGTCAGGGCTCGGAGGGTGGCTAACCACTAATTGGCACTGATGGGACACTGATAAGGACCAACTCGGCCGGGGATTGGATTATCAGTGACCGATGAGTGAAAATTAGTGGTTACCACTCCGGGTTTGGAGAACCACTTACGGGAACGGAAGTGAGTGGTGTCCGACTTAGTTCCGGGCGAGCGCGGCGGGGGTCTTGGCGGTAATCATCCGGATGACGTAGAACGTCGCGGGCGTGGTGCCGACGTTGGTCATGTTGTGCCGGTCGTTCGAGCCGAAGAAGAACATCGAGCCAGCGCCGACGCGCTCTTTGCGTCCGTCCAAATTGATGTCGAGGGTGCCTTCCTTGAGGATCACGAGTTCCTCGTCCGGATGCCGGTGCGGCTCGTGATTCGTGGCGCCGGCCTTGATCGTGGTGACGTGCACGGAGAGCGACTTCAACGTGACGGTGGAGCCGCTGAGGACATTGCGCCGCGAACCGAGCGGGGTCGGCGTCTCGGTGAGTTTCTCCCAGTTGAAGACCTGCGAATGGATCGCCGGATCCTTCCGGTGCAGGGCCGGCGTGTGCGTGGCCTCGCTGGCGAGATTCACGACCCAATAAGTGGCGGGCGCGGTGCCGATGTTGCGGACGTTGTGCATGTCGTTCGTCGCATAGAACAGCACCGAGCCCGGGCCGGCGGGCGTCGTCTTCCCATTGATGTGCACCTCCAGCTGGCCCTCCTTCACGATGATGATCTCCTCCTGCGGGTGCTGGTGCGGCGGATGGGAGGCGTTGCCAACGTTGAGCGTGCTGATGTGCGACTCGAAAACCTCCAGGGTGGCGGTGGGGTTCTCGGCGATGTCGCGACGCAGTCCGACCGCGCTCGGCCGCACCGCAAGTTTGTCCCAGTTGTAAATCGTCGTGCCGACCCGCGGCCGCGCCGCAATCTCCGCGGGGGTGGGTCCGGCCTTTTTGGCCGGCGGCGTCTCGGCGGCGAAGAGCGGGGCGCAGGCAAGGAAGATGAAGGCGAGGTGCGTCGGGGTTTTCATGGGGTGGAGGAGTGTTGGCGGGCGCCAACGCGACACGCAATTCCGGAGCGTCGGCCGTGGGAACAGGTGCGCCGCCGCCGGAATTTCGAGGTGACATCGCCACGGGCACCTCGCACTTTCCGCCCTCCCGATGCTTTTCGCGTTCTATTCCGTCGTCGTCACCCTCGGCATCCTGAGCATGGGCTTTCAACTGCTGGCGTCGCGGTTGCTGAATCCGCACTTCGGTTCGTCGATCATCGTGTGGGCGTGGCTGATCTCCACCTTTCTCGCCGCGTTCAGCATCGGGTCCGTGGTCGGCGGCTGGATCAGCAATCTCGATCCGGCCCCACGGCGCCGCGGGCAGATCGCGGGCGTGCTGGTGGCAGTGGGTTCGCTCGCGATCACGGCCCTGTTCGGCCGGGCGCTGCTCGCGCAAATCGAAATCGCGATCCCCGAGGTCAGCACCGCGTTGCTCGTCTCCTGCCTCGGCCTGTTTTTCCTGCCGGTCACCGCGCTTTCGACGTTCGGACCGCAGTGCGTCCAGTTCCTCGCCGCGCGGGGCACGCCGCCCGGCAAGGCGTCCGGCATCGTCTATGGCGTCAGCACGCTGGGTAACATCGGCGGCGTGATGCTCACGGCATTTCTCTTCATTCCCAATTTCCGGGTCTCGACGCTCCTGTACATCTGGCTCGGGGTTGCGATCGTCAGCCTCGCGGCTCTGATCCGGCTGCTGCGCGTCCCTTCCTCCTCATGATTTCGTCCTGCCTCCGCCTGACCCTGGTGCTCGCGTCCGCTGGCCGGCTGGCCGCCGCCGGCGCTGACTTCGTCGAGACCTACGACACGATTTACAACAGCCTCACCGTCGAGAAGCGCGGCAGCATTGTGGAACTCCGCGCCCGGGCCCGCGGCACCTATGCGCTCGAATCGGCGATCGATCTCACGGACCCGCTGCAACTCGTCGTGCCCTATACGCGGTCGCTCTACGCCGGCCTGTTCTTCCAGCCGAAGCCGAATCGCGTGCTCATGATCGGATTGGGCGGCGCGGGTTTCCACCGGCTGTTCACGGCGTCCTATCCGGAGTCGCTGCTCCAGACCGTTGAACTCGATCCGAAAGTCTTCGAACTCTGCCGGACGCGCCTCGCGTTCCAGCCGACGGAGCGCACGCCGGTGACGGTGATGGACGGCCGGATGTTCGTGAAACGCGATCGGCAGACGTGGGACTGGATCATCCTCGATGCGTTCCGCGGCGGCTTCGTTCCGCCCCACCTGAAGACCGAGGAGTTCTATCGCGAGTGCGCTGCCCGGCTCGGTGACAAGGGCGTGTTCGTCACCAATCTCCATGCGACCAGTCAGCTCTACTATTCCGATCTCAAGACGCTGCAGGCGGTGTTTCCGCAGGTGGTGCTCTTCGAGACGGCGGGCCGGGGCAACGTCATCGCGTGTGCCGTGAAGTACAAGGAGCCGGTCATGACCGATCCGAAGAACTGGCCCGCGACGAGCGAACTGCTCCGCCCACTGTTCGTCGATCGCCTCGACCTCGACGTCATTCGTCGCGAGCACGTCGCGATTCCCGATTTGCCGCGTTCGGCCCGGGTGATGACGGACGACTTTTCACCGGTGGAATTCCTCGACACGGTGAAGACCAACAACACCGGCACGCGTTGAGCGGTGGCCGATGGCCGCCGATAGGACGCTAATCTGTAGGAACCGGATCGGGGCTAAACCACTAACTTTCACTAACAGGAACACTAAGGCCGAGCCCGTTGAATGGATCGAGATTAGTGTACCATCAGTGCCAATCAGTGGTTTTTCTCTGCTCGGGGAGTTAGTGTCCCGTTAGTGCTCGTTAGTGGTTTAGCCCCGATCCGGTTCGGAGGGATTGGAACATTAGTGACCCCTCAGTGATAATTAGTGGTGACCACTCCGGGCCGGAAGGGGCGTCGGGCATTGACGCTGGCGGCGGTGAACGAGAGAAGTTTCAGCCGCGGCGAGGATCCTCGCGCGGTTACCCCCACCGATGACGTCCCCGACCAGCGGCCCTGCGCCCATTGTCCCCGCCTTGGATCGCGCCCGAGCGAAGGCCTACCGGCGGTTGTTGCCGCTCCTCTTCCTCTGTTACGTGATCGCTTACGTCGATCGCGCGAACGTCTCGATCGCGAAGTTGACGATGACGCGGGACCTGCCGGGCTTCGACAACGCGGTCATCGGTTTCGGCGCGGGGGTCTTTTTCTGGGGTTACTTCCTGCTTGAGATTCCCGGCACGCTGCTGGTGGAGAGATGGAGCGCCCGCAAGTGGATCTGCCGGATTATGATCACGTGGGGAATCATGGCGGCCCTCACCGCGGTGGTGAAGACGCCGATGCAGTTCTACGTCGTGCGTTTTTGCCTCGGCCTCGCCGAAGCCGGATTCTTCCCGGGCATCATCGTTTACCTGACCCACTGGTTTCCGAGCAAGGACCGCACCCGGGCGCTGGCGTTCTTCTTTGTCGGGACGCCCGTGGCGCAGATCGTCAGCCCGAAGATTTCCAACGCCCTGCTCAAGATTGGATCCGACGAAGTGGTGAATGGCGTGACCGTGCACCACCCGGCGCTGTTCGGTCTCCAAGGTTGGCAGTGGGTCTATATTTTCTGGGGCCTGCCGGCTATCGTCCTCGGCGTGGCTGTGTTTTTTGTGCTGAAGGATCGACCGCGCGATGCCGCCTGGCTGACGCCCGAGGAACGTGAGGCCCTCGAGAGTCAGCTCGCGGCCGACAAGGCCCGGAGCGGGGCGAAGCGGCTCACCCTGCTCCAGGCGCTGAGCCATCCGAAGGTACTGCTGATTGCCTTCGCTTATTTTTGCGCGGTGACGGGCAGCTACGGGATCGAGTTCTTCCTGCCGAGCATCCTGCAGCAGTGGTATAATCTAAAAATCGACGCGATTACGTGGCTCGTGATTCTGCCGCCGATCCTCGCCCTGGCGGCTCAGCTGTTCGTCGGTTGGAATTCAGATCGCACCCAGGAGCGCCGCTTGCACGCGGTGGTGCCGATCGCGCTCGCCTCGCTGGCGCTGGGGCTGGCGCCGCTGACGGCGGGCAACCTGCCGTTGACGATCCTCTGCTTCATGATCGGCTTCGGCGGACTCAAGGCCTACCTGCCGGCGATGTGGGCGCTGCCCAGTCTGTTTCTGTCGGATACGGCCGCCGCCGGCAGCATCGGGCTGATTAACTCGCTGGGAAACCTGGGCGGATTCTTCGGCCCCGCGGTGCTGGGAAAAGTGCAGACGGTAACGGGATCGTTTGTCGGTGGCCTTTACTATCTCTGCGCTTCGACCGCGTTGTCGGCGTTGATTCTATTCTACCTCGGGCTGGGCAAGAGGGCCGCACCGGCTTCGGCAAACGAATGACCGAGAGATTTGGTGGCGCGGTGAACACCGCAGCCGCTGCGAGGGCGTGGATTCTTCGCTGCGCTCAGAATGACAACATCGGGGGCTGCGTTGGCCCAGCCCGTGCGGGCAGGGACTTCTAAGGGGCATCGCTTAAAGTCGTCCCGCTGCTCACGCCGCGGGCTACGCCGCAAGCTTCGGAATCCAGGCCTTTCGGGACACTTTGCCTTTGAACCCGATGGCCGCGCCGCGTTGAAAGGGCTCCTTCTATTATTCCATGTCCCTTTTCATTGGCATCGATTCCGGCACCCAGAGCGTCAAGGCGGTCGTCCTCGACCTCGAGTCCCGCCGCGTCATCGCCGAGGCGCGCGCGCCCCACCGGCTGATCGAGGGGCTGCCCGTCGGGCACATGGAGCAGCATCCG
>CANJCM010000130.1 GCA_947472765.1 Opitutia bacterium | reverse complement strand
GTCGCCCTGTTCACCCTGGCTGCCGTACAACTTTGCGTGGCGGTGGAACTCGAAACCTTCACCTCGAAGGGCAATCCCCGGACATTCGGGGTGGATTTCTCCATCGGCCGGCCGAAGGCGTGGGTCACCCGCAATGCGATGCCGCCCGGTGCGTTCGCGGTGTTCTGGCAGGCGCCCGCCGGGCTGGTGGATCACATGACGATCGTCTTCCCGCGCACGTCCAGCGGGCAGACGGAGGAAGTCACGAAAGACGATTTTCGCCCCATCTTTGAGAATCCGCAGCTCGAGCAGATGTTCGGCCGCGCGCTCGGCAGCGCCCGGTTCCTGGAAAAGAAACTGCTCGCGGATTACAAGTATCCCGCCGGCTACTTCGACTACTCGGTCAAATACAAGCTCCCGACCGGCGAGACCGAGGTGAAGGTGCGCAACTACCTCGTTTATCTCGGAGCGGTCATGGTGCAGGTCCAGTTTTTCCTCGTGCAGGACGGCGGCACGGATCGATTCCAGCAGTTCAGCGAGACGATGACTCAGGTGCTCGAGTCGCTACAGTTTCCGACGCGTTGAGCCCGGTCAGTCATTTGCCGTAGTCCGGATTTGGCTTTGTAGCCCGCGGCGTGAGCAGCGGGACGACTTTAGAGAAAGCACGAATGAGTCCCTGCCCTCACGGGCAAGGCTACCTCGAACCGGGGTCCCACCATTCCCTCGGTCGGGCGAGGACGACCCACGCTCCTACACGCATTTCGATTGTCACACCGGTAAGTCGCCCCTCGTAGGGACGCGCCTCGTGCGCGCCCTCGAACGGATCACAACGTGAGCAGTTAACCCGCGTCTTTGGGCCCCGCTGAACCGATCACCGCGGGCAACACCCTCGCCTCCCGCACCGGGTGGTTCATTGCTTGGGGCGTGTTCGCCTTCTTCCAACGCCTGTTCCGGGACCTCCGCGGTTTGCCGCGGCCGGTCTACGTGCTGGTGGGTGGACAGTTCGTGAATCGGTTCGGCAGTTTCGTGATGCCCTTCCTGACGCTCTTTCTCTCCGGCCGCGGATTCAGCATGGGCCACGTCGCCGCGGTCATCGGCGCGATGAGCGTGGGCGGCCTCTTCGGGCCCTTTGTCAGCGGGTACCTCTCCGACGCGCTCGGCCGCCGCAACACGATCGTCGTCTCGCTCCTCACCAGTGCAGTTTCCCTCCTCGGATTGTATTGGTGCTCCACCGTGCCCGCGCTCATGGCGCTGTCCGCCTTTCACGGCTTCTGCGCCTTCCTCTACAACCCGGCCGCCAATGCGCTCCTGACCGATCTGGTGACAAAGGAGCAGCGCGTGACGGCGTTCGCCTTGATGCGGCTCGCGGTCAACGCCGGGTTCGCCGCCGGTCCCGCCGTGGCGGGCCTGCTCTATCACCGGGCCCCGATTCTCATCTTCATCGGTGACGCGCTGACGACGCTGACTTTCGCGGGCTTCGCGTGGTTCTGGCTGCCGCACGGGCTGCGCACGGTGGAAGGCCGGGCCGCCGCCGTCGCCGTGATCTGGCGGAGCTGGGCCGAGGCGCTGGCGGATGTCGGGAGGAATCGCCGGTTCCTCCAGTACCTCGCCGCCCTGCTGTTCATGGCGATCAGCTTTCTCCAGGTCGGCAACGTGCTCGCGATCGACACCATCACGCGCGGCATCACACCGGAACAGTACGGGTTGATCATGGGCTTCAACGGCGTGCTCATCGTCTGCTTCGAACTGCCTGTCACGCACTGGGCCCGCCGGTTCCCGCTGCGCCGCGTGCTCATCTGCGGCTATGCCATCATCGGGCTGGGCTGCGCCTCGTTTGCATTCGCACACGGGCTCACCGGCTACCTCCTCGCCATGACACTCTATACGTTTGGCGAGATGCTCTCGCTGCCGATCGGCTCGAGCTACAGCGGAGAACTGGCTCCGGAGAAATTCCGCGGCCGCTATTTCGGCGTCTCCGGCACCGTCTGGGCCATTGCCGGACTCGTCGGCAGCGGCGGAATCTGGTGTTACGGGCAGCTCGGTCCGATCTGGTGGATCATTGCCGGTGCCAGTGGCGTGGTCGGCGCGTTCGTCATCCTGCCGCAACCGAGGGTCCCGGCCGCGCGCTAGAGCGGATGACGAATTAGCGTTGCCGGGCGAGGCGTGGACGAGCCACGCCCCTACATGGCTTGCGTAGGGGCGCGCCTCGTGCGCGCCCTCGAATTCTCACCGCCTACACTTCACTTTAATCCGCCCTAGTCCTCGTCCGCCTGACCCGCCGTGCCGCCATTCGCGGGCAGGCTCCCCGGCAGGAAGTAGAAGTAGAGCATGAGCCACCAACTCCACGTGGATCGATAAAGCAGCGCGGGCACCACGAGGCACCCCGCGGCGGCGATCGCCAGGGTCGCGGGCCACGGCAGCCAGCCGCGAACGCCGAGGACGAGGGCGGGCAGCACGATGCCGAAGACGACGATCGTATAGTTCAACACCCAGGGTCCGAGGAAGAAACCGGCTCCGCGATCGAGTCCCACGCCACAACCGGGACACCGCCGATTAATCCGAAAGGACTTCGGCGGAAACAACGACGCGCCGCCGCAATTCGGGCACTGGTTGGCCAGGCCGCGGGCAATGATTTGTTGCTTGGTCACCGACATGGTTCGGAGGGCACGAGGAAACAACGTGCCTCCCTCCTGCCATTTGTCACCCATCCGACGCCGATCGTCCGGCGGCCGCGGTGACGCCTAGCGCTTCACGCTTTCGTCGAAGGCCAGGTTCACCATCCACATCGCGGAGGCAAAGGGCGATCGACTGCCGGAGGCGAAAGGCGACACATCACCGCGCGGAAACTCCCGGACCTTCTTGCCAAACCGCGCCTCAACCTCCGCGCCCAGCGCCTGGCGTTCAGCGGGCGTCAGCCGCGCTCCGGCGCCCACAAGACCGCCGAGGGTGCGGGCAAGCTGCGTGAGTTCCGCGAGATCGTCGGCCGCCCGCCACAGGCGCTGCTCCTCCCCGATGGGATCCTTCGCGAGCAACTGGCCCGCTTTCTCATAAACCGCCGCCCACGCCGTCAACGCCCGTCCGAGGTCCGGGGGCACACCGGGCTTGGCCACCGCCACCATCAGCCGTTCGCGTCCGGCGGCGAGCGCCGTCTCAAAATCCTTGAGCGGCGTCTTCTTCTCATGGGCCGCCAGATACGCGGCATCGAGATCCGCCGTGCTGCGAATAAACTCCTTCAGTGCCGCCACGTTCGCCTCGTCGGCGCGCAGCACCGGGACGAGCAACAGCCAGAGCAGGAAAACGCGGGGTGAAATTTTCATGGGTGCGCGGCGGAGCGTAGAAGCGAAGGGCGCGAAATCAATCCGTGAAGCGGTAACTCTCCCCTGCCCGCGGGGGCGTCCCTCGTTACGGTGCGAGGCGGCGATAGCGGGAATCCCGGCCGGCCAGTTCGCCCCAAAGCTCCCCGACTTCGACGCGTCGTTCGCGGGTGCGATTAATCCACACGACCCGGTTCGCCTCCTCCGCGGAGGTGAACCGGATTCCCCACACCGGATCAAATGCCTCCGTCGAGAGTGAGTATCGCATGTCGCCGAACACGGCCAGATGCGCCGGATCCCGCGCCACCCACCGGTCGGAAAACCACGCGAAGCGCGCAAACGATTGCGTGCCCGCGTCCCGCGCCCGCTCCTCCGGCGTCAGCTCGCGTTCATCCACGACGGGAAGCGACACGCCTTCGCGCACTTCGGCCGCGGAGAACCACGGCACCCGGATCCGATCACTGAAGATCCGTCCGTCATGAAGATACAGCGCCCGCCAGACGATCGTGTTTCCCATCGTGGGCATGACTTCGACCCGCTCGCGCCGGTGGCCGCGGGCCGCCGCGAGTTCCGCCTGCAGGCCTTCGGCCCGCCGCCACTGGACCAGTCCCATACCCAGGTAGAGAACCGCAAACCCCAGTCCAAGGCACGCGGGCATCCGCCGGTGGCGGCGCAGCGCGATCACCAGCGCAACTCCGAGTACGACCGTGAAGATGGGATCGATGATCGAGATCACGTCCCACCCCGTGCGCACCCGGGAGAACGGCCAAAGCAGCTGCGTGCCATAAGTCGTCGCCGCATCGAGCAGCCCGTGACTGACGTACCCGACGAGCGCGCAGAGCCACCACATCACAGCTTGCTGGCGCCGGCCGAACGTGAGCCACGCCACCAGGGCCACGACCGCCGCGCCCACCGGGGCGAACGCCAGCGAGTGGGTGAATCCACGGTGGTGCTCGATGGCGAGCAGCGGATCCGAGTCGCTGCGAATGAAGACGTCCACGTCGGGCAGCAGCGCCGCCAACGCACCCGCCGGCGCGGCCGCCCGGCCCAGCCGTCGACTGAAGCCGACATAGCCGAGTCCCGCCCCAATCAATCCGTGCGTCACTGGATCCACGCCGTCATCGTGCGCTCGGCCCGGGACGAGGCAATGTCAGGACGGCATTCGTGTTCCCCCTTGCCGCACTCCCGGTTTCGAGCCGGACTGACTCGCCCCCATGACCGTCCCCCCGTTGCGCCGGCTGCTCTTCCTCCTCCTTCTCGCCCTCGCGCCGGCCGCACGGGCCGCGGAAGAACCGTTCTTCTTCATTCAACTGAGCGACCCGCAGCTCGGCATGTTCACCAACAATGCCGACTTCACCCAGGACGCCGCGAACTTCGAGTTCGCCGTGGCCGCCGTCAACCGGCTGCGCCCCGCCTTCGTCGTCATTACGGGCGATCTCGTGAACAAGCCCGGCGACGCCGCGCAGATTGCCGAATATCGCCGCATCGTCGGCCGGATCGATCCCGCGATTCCCGTCTATAACGTCGCCGGCAACCACGACGTGCAGAACGTCCCGACACCCGCGAGCGTGCAGGCCTACGTCAGCATCTTCGGACCCGATCGCTACGCGTTTCGCTTCCGCGGGCTCGCCGGCATCGTGCTGAACTCGAGTGTGATTCACTCGCCGGATCGCACGCCCGAACTGCTCGCGGCCCAGGATGCCTGGTTGCGCGCCGAACTGATGCGGGCGAAGTCCGATGGCTCCCGCCATGTGGTCGTGTTCCAGCACCACTCCTGGTTCCTCAACACGGCCAGCGAGCCGGATCAGTACTTCAACATCCCCCTCGCCCGGCGCCTCGCTTATCTGTCGCTCTTCCGCGAGTTCGGGGTGCGTTACCTGTTTTGTGGTCATTATCACCGCAACGCCCAGGGACGTGACGGCGCCCTCGAGGTCGTGACCAGCGGGCCCGTCGGCAAGCCGCTCGATCAGGCCAAGTCCGGCCTGCGGGTCGCGATCGTCCGCGAGGATCGCATTGACCATCGCTATTACGAACTCGGCGAACTGCCGACGCGGATTGAACTCTCGCCGGCTCCAGCCGCCGCGAAGTAGTCGCTGTCGCGTCCGGCCTGGTTGAATCACCGCCAAACCTGCCTAGCGTGGATCCGATGCCGGATCTCGAGACAGTCGACGTGGCGACAAACGCCACCCCCGAGGATTTGGTGGAGGTCGGAACCTACGACTCGATTCGCGCGGCCTCGCTCCGTGGGCTCGTGGTGCTCGCGATGCGACAACCTTACTGGCTGCTGCCGTCCGAGCGCGGAGTTCGCCTGCTGGTGGAACCAGCGATCGCGGGAGCGGCGCGGCAACAACTGCAGTGCTTCGAACGGGAAAGCGTCGGCTGGCCGCCGCGTCCGATCGAGTCCTGGACGGGACGCCCCCTGCATCTTGTCACCCCGCTACTTTGGTCCTTCGTCCTTCTGGCCGTGTTTCGAGCGCAGGAAATTCGGCCAGAGCTGACAACCGCGGGCGCCTTGGACGCGGCCGCGGTCACTTCCCGCGGTGAGTGGTGGCGGGCAGCGAGTGCGCTCTTCCTGCATGCCGATCCCGGCCACGTCCTGAGCAATGCGGTCGCGGGAATTTTCGTCTTCGCCGCCGTGACGACGACCTTCGGGGTTCGCCGCGGCTGGCTGATCGTGGGAACGGCGGCGGTGGCCGCGAACCTGTTCCTCGCGCACTTCACCAGACAGGGAGCGTACGTCTCGCTCGGGGCTTCCACGGCCATCTTTGCCGGGCTTGGGGCCCTGACTGGCCGGGCCGCCCGATCGTCGTGGCAAGCGAACGCGTCAATTCGATGGCAGAACGTACTCGTCCCCATCGGAGCCGGCTTGACCCTGCTCGCGCTTTACGGGGCCGGTGGTCTCAGGATCGATGTCGGTGCCCACGTGTGCGGCTTCGTCGCCGGACTGGCACTTGGCTTCGCCTCTTTGTCATCTAACAGATGACAAACCCACCCGACACCAGTCGGCGTTTCCCTCCGGTTGTCATCTGATACCTGGATTCCAAATTTAAACGGATTGGCGAGTCCCTGTCCGTGAGGACAGGGACTCCTTGATCGTTTCGCCTAAGGCCGTCCCGCTGCTCACGCAGCGGGCTACGAAGGCAACTCCGGAATCCAAGTGCTAGATGACAAGATTCCGCTCGAGGTCGGCCCCTGACTTCAGCGTGAAACCGCTACCGTCGGTGGGCCGCGAACCGCCGGGCGCTGGCCGTCTGCTCCGCGTTGAGTCGTGCCATCAACTGTTGGGTCAAGTGCGGCAGCGCCTCCCGGATCGGCTGATAACCGGGCTCTCCGCCTTTGCTGCGCTCGGTCGCGGTCAGGACCCAGCCCAACGCCTCAGCGTCGTCGAGGTTGCGGACCGCGTGCTTCATCCGAATCGATCCGAGTGCCAACATGGAGGGCACGAAGCCCTTCTCCGCGGCCTGCTGATAGTTCACCACCGCCTTGATCGGATCGGCCGCCACGCCCACGCCGTGTTCAAGGCACAAGCCCACGCTGTGGCGTGCCTTCACTTCCCCGCGATTCGCGAGGTCCGAGAAGAGCGCAAAAGCTTTTTCGAGCGCCCCCGCCCCGCCCTGTCCCCGCACGTGAATCTCGGCGAGCCGGTATCCGGCCTCGAGGTTTCCCTGGGCAAATTGTTCCTCGTAGCCCGCCAGCGCCCGCGCGAAGTCGCCCGACTTCAAGGCGGCGTCCGGTCCGGTGAGGTCGAACTGAACCACGGCTCCCGCCTCGTTCATCCGAAACGCGGGTGCATAGTCGCCCGCGAACTCCTTGCGCCAGTAGTGGCCCGTCCGCCGATGAGTTTCCGCGTCCAGCAAGACGAGCCGGTACCGGCGCATCCGCACGATCGTCGGAGGCCGGTCGGGAAACGGATCGCCCCGGAACCGCGCCGTGATCGTCGGATTGCGGCGCAGCAGTTCAGTGGCGACGACGGTAATGGCGGACCTTTCGCCCGGCCGGGAACTCTCGAAGAAGAGCGTGTTCTCGAAACGCGGAAAACGCGGCGCGATGAAGCCCGCCATCCGGTCCTCCCGTTGCGGCAAGTCGCGAATTTCGTAAGTCCGCCAGGTGCGACCCGCATCGTTGGTGCCCTCGAAATCGACCTGCAGGTGCGCAGGCGCCAGATGCTCGAACAGATAATACCGGTTTGCGCTGCGAAAATCGGCGACCCACGAGATGGGTGCCGCGATCACCGCCGGCGACGCCTCGACCGGCACGCGACAGACCTTCGCGAAGTAGTAAAGCGTCACGCCAAAGTGCAACCAGAGCACGAACTGAACTCCGCGAATCCGCCAGGCGGGTACCACCGGCCACGGCCGCCACTCCGCCCGGGTCGACATCCACTGGGCGAGCCGGGCGGCGCGAACCCGTGCGACCGCCGCAACCAGCATCTGGTCGTCCAGCAGCATCAAGCCGAGACCGATGGCCCCGACGTTGATCCAACCAAAGTTACCCGTGAGCTGGATCCCGGCCTGCAGCGTGGTCCAAAGCGCAAAGGCCACCCAGCGGCCCCGCCGTCCACCGAACACCACGAGCACCGGCGCCACCAGCTCCGCGGCGAACGTGAAGAGAATCTCGAGGACGTGATACGCGTGCGGAAGCTGGTGGGCCCAATAGCCGAGCACCGTGGAGGTCGGGCTCGTCTCATACATGAAGTCCATCGCGGTGAGGTTGCGCCACACGGGGCTGTCCGAGGCCAGTTTGGCGACTCCCGCCTCGAACATCGCGCGGAAGAGCAGCCAGCGCATCATGAACACGGCGATCGGACGCGGGGGTGACGCCGCCGCGAGGCCTGGCCGAAAGCCCGGGGGCGAGAAGAAAAGCGAGAGCAGCGCCACCTCCAGCATCATGTTGTCGATCTGCGTCGGCGTGAACTCGCCCCAAGTCGCCGTGAACGACAGGTGCAGCAGCCAACAAACGAACAGCGCGAGGCGTGGCCCGAAGTTGAAGAAGAGCGCCGCCGCCGCGACCAGACCGAGCCACGCCATCGCTGCGATGAAGCCCGCGCTCTCGCCGAACCAGAAAATCGTCGGGGCATGCAGCGCCTTGTCGATCAAGCCCGGCAATGCGGGACGAACCTGGGCAAAATAATCGGCCAGCGGCACCACCCCGGAAGGCCCAATCAACGCCGGGCTCTCATCGATGATCCCGAGAAAGATGAAGCCATAAACCAACCCGACCGCGCGCAGCACCAGCCAGCGGGTCCAGAGGTACGTGGCATCGCCGCCCGCCCCCGCAAAGGCCCTCACTTCCGACCAAAGCCGGCGCCAACCCACCGGCGGGCGGCTCGTCCCGGCGCCATGCGCAGCGGGCTCAGCCACCGCGAGCACAGGCTCCGATTTCGCTGCGGCACTGCGATGAATCTTGGCCACGTCGTCCCGATTTCAAGGGCACCCAAGGGAATGCCAACCGTGAACTCTCCCGCTCATCTCGTTCCGG
>CANJCM010000129.1 GCA_947472765.1 Opitutia bacterium | reverse complement strand
CGAAGCAATGACGAGTTCCCTGCCCTCACGGGCAGGGCTACGCCGAGCCGGTTCGATTTCGCATTCCCGTATTTCCTGACGAAGCCGCCACTCCCCGCCGCCATGAACAAATTCGTCCTCAAATTCACCGGTGACTTGTGCAAGGCGGACGGTTCGCCCGTGGCGGACCTCGCGCTCGATCTGCTCGCAGGCACGCCTTACCTCGAGCACAGCTTCTTCCTCGAGCAGCGTCCACGGCCGGGCGACCCGACCTATCAGCAGGAGGTCTACGCGATGCAGATCACGCCGGAGCACGTCGCGTCCGCGAACGCGATCGTCGTCAGCCGTCCGTGGGTGAAAGCGTCCGCCTTCGCGAACGGCGCGCCGGACCTTGTCGCGATCGCGCGGGCCGGGATCGGTTACGACAAAATCGATCTGGCGGCCTGCACGGCGAACGACGTCGTCGTGTTCAACTCTCCGCTTGGGATGAAGCACGCCACGGCCTCGGCGGCGCTGCTCTTCATCCTCGGACTCTCCAAGCGCTATCCGCTGCAGGAGAAAATCGTCCGGACGAATCGCTGGGATCGTCAGCTCGAGGTGGTGGGCGACGATCTCGCCGGGCTCACGCTTGGCATCATCGGCTTCGGTCATACCGGTCAGGAACTCGCGCGGTTGATCGCGCCGTTCGGCATGCGGATGATTTCCTATTCGCCGCATGCGGACCCGGCGGTGGCCCGGCAGTTCAATGTCACCCTCGTTGGCTCGCTCGACCAACTGTTGCGCGAATCCGACTACGTCAGCCTCCACGGCCGGCTCAACGACACGACTCGTGGCATGATTGGCGAACGCGAGCTGGGCCTGATGAAGCGGACCGCTTTCCTGATCAACGTGGCGCGCGGCGAGATGATCGACGAGGCTGCGCTCGTTTGCTGTCTCCGCGAACGCCGGATCGCCGGCGCGGGGCTCGATGTCTTCGAGGTCGAACCGCTGCCGTCGACGAGTCCGCTGATCGGAATGGAGAATGTGATGCTCAGTCCGCACTTTCTCACCGCCACCACGCAGGCGAGTCGTGCCACCTGCGAAGGATTCATTCGTGGGATCGTGCGGGTTGCCCACGGGCAGGTCCCGGAATACGTCCTGAATCCCGAGGTGCTCGAGCGTCCGGGCTTTTGCCGGAAACTGGAGCGCTGGCGGGAAGTGGCGGCGCGGGGGTGAACTGACCCGCCAAACCTTTCACCACGAAGGCACGAAGCGAATACCCGACCCGGGAACACAGAGGTCGCAGAGGTGAAGGGAGGACGCGGAGTCTTTAACCACCGAGCACCGGATAAGTGGGGTCGAAGCTCTGTGTCTTCGTGCCTTCGTGGTTAACGGCTCGGGGGGATTGGATCCGGAGCAATCTGCGTTTAACCACGAAGCGTCCTCCTCGACACTCTCGAAGGCGTTTCGGAATCTTCCACCCGCTCACGCTCGCGGCTACGAAGACAGCGAGCCTTAGAACTGCCACCGCGCGCTGCCGGCGAGTTCAAGATCCCACTTCGCGAAGTCGGCCATCGCGGCCTCGGAACTGACGCGGCGGTCGTAACCGACGCCGAAGCGCAATTCCGCGGCGCTGCCGAGCGGGCGAATCAGACTGAGGCGGAACGAGCGGTGAACGTCCGAGCGCTCGCGATCCCGATGGGTGTAGCGGGTTCCCTGCAGGCGGACGGCGGGCTGCAGCCGCCAGCCGCGGCCGAGCGATTGGTCGAACGCCGCGACGACGGCCTGCTCGACGCGGTTGTTCCAGCCGGCGGGGAGCAGCCCGAAAGAATCGGTGTGCGACCAGCGGGCGGCGCCATCGAGTCCGAGCGTCCACGTTTGCCGGAGTCCGGACTGCCACTGCCGGTAGGCCTGCCACTCGAGGCCGAGTTCCTGGTAGAAGACGCGGTCGTTGCCCCGATTGCGCAGGGAGGCACCGCGCAGCGCGACGGCGGCGAGCCATCCGTCGCGTCGCCATCCCGCCTGCACGTGCGCGCCGAGCAGGTCGAAGTTGTTGCGGTCGATCTCGAGGAAATTGATTTTCTCCTTCGGGCCCACGAGCAGGCCGTAGCGATAGGTTTGGACCTTGACGCCGCTTTCGAAACGGAGCCGGCCGCCACGATAGGCTCGTTCGCCGAAGTGCCAGGTGCCGCCGGCCTGCGCTGATGTAATGCTGGAGGACTTCGGGTTGTTCTCTACGAGCGTCGCATTCGAAGTGCTGGTGAACTCGACGTCTGTCCAGAGTTCGAGCGGGCGTGGACGAGTTGCCGCCAGCAGGAGAAACTGCGGGCCGACGTCCTCCAGTTCGCCGGCAAAAAGTTCGGGGACCGTCTGGCTGGGGCTGGCGGCGGCGAAGGCCGCGGGCGAAATTACCCCAGGCCAGCCCGCGGCGAGGGCGGCCACGCGCAGAACGAAGGAGAGGCGGGCCATGGCGCTCATGATCCAGGTTTGCCGACGATGATCTGCGGCGGTTGCAGGCCCGTTCCTCCGGCAGCGGGGGCGACGAAGTCCTGGGCGGGTTGTCCGGCGTATGTGACCTCGCGGATAAAATTCACGAAACCGGGCTGCGCGGCCTGGCCGGTGTTGGGCAAGGCGGCGAGCCGGCCTTGTTCACTGACGAGTCGCACCGTCGAACCAGCGGGGAAGCGGATATTTTCCAGCGCCACGGTGCGGGCGCCGAGATTGATTTCGCGAAAGCCGTCGAAGTTGAGCGTGCGGAGCGAAGCGAGATTGCCGGCCGTCACTTGGAAGACGGCTCCGGCGGGCGTCCCGCTCCAAGTGAGCGCATCGAAGTCCGCGGTCTCCGTGGCATCGGCCCAGAAGTTGCCGGCGAGTTCGAAGCGCGTCCGGCTCGCGGTAACCGTCCGGCCGAGCATGGCGACGCCGCTGCTTTGGGTGCGGACGAGGGAACTCGTCAGCGTGACGGCCCCGTTCGGGGCATCGAGGGCAAGGGCGCTCGGCACGACGGTGGCCGCGCCGATCTCATGGCCGGCGATGAGCGTCTCGCCGGAGATCCGGAGCGCGCTGGAGTGGGACTGGAGGATGAGCCCGCCGGACGGATTGCTGACCGTGCCGTCCGCGAAGGCCAAATCGAGGTCCGCATCGAAATAGAAAGTGGAGGCCGTCGCGGCGGTGGGAAAGTCCGCGACCAGCGTCGCCCGGGCGGGCACGATGATCTCCGGGCTGAAGATCCGCAGGTATTCGATGGCCCCCAGATCGGTGAAGCGCGTGGAACCGGTGAAGGTGATCGCCTGCTTGCCGACGAATTGGAAATTCGGCTGACCCCAGCCAGCGAGGCTGAGCGTGGAGGCGGTGATCGTGAGCTGTTGGGCGATCAGGCCGGTCACGAGGACATCGGATTCCTTGTTCAGAAATGGACTCTCGCTCGCGGGCACGAGCAGCGGGGTTCGGAAGAGCCGCTCCTCAGGCAGCCGCGGGGAACTCAGCGTGGCGCTGGTGTTGAGCGCGATTCGCTGGGGCGTGGTGAACTCGCCGACGAGTTTGTCATCGGCGTCGGGTCCCGCCGCCTCGATGCCGTTCACCTGGGTGTCGCTGGTGGCGGCGAAGACGAGGAACCCCGTGGCGAGATACTGGCCCTGACCGACGGCCTGGCGCTGGGCGGTGACCGCGGCCTCGATCTTCTCGCGCGAGGGGAGTGGCCGCGCGAAACCCTGGATGAGGCGGGAATTCTTCACCTGTTGCGCGAGGTCGAAGTGCAGCACGGGCCCCGGGGCCCCGATGCCGCCGCCCGCGGGCCGGATGAAGGTCATCTGGCCGGCGTCGAGTTGCAGGCGGGCGCCGGCGGAGAAGTCCACCTGGGCCCGGCCCTCGAGGACGAGGAGCTTGAAACCTCCGTCCGGCGTCGCGGCGGCGATGATGGTGGTACCGAGCACGGCCGCCGAGGCCGACGTCGAACGAATTGACCCGCCGCCGCGTCCGGTGGGCGAATGAAAGAGCAGGCTGCCGCCCTCGAGCTGCAGCGTGCGCGTGGCCCGGTCGAAGGCGAAAGTGGTGTTCGCGCCGAGCCGCGTGATGGTGCCGTCGGCGGCCTCGAGTTCCGCCCGTGATTGTCGGCCGGTCCGGAGCCGGTCGGGAGCGCGCAGCCGGGAGCGCACGACCGCCGGCTCGGTCTGGCCGGTGGGCATCGACACGTGGGTGACCTCATTGACGGATTCGATCAGCACCGATTCCTCGAGCGGCAGCGGCGTGGCGGCCCCGGCGGTGGAGGCGAGGACACCGAAGGCCAGGAGGAAGCGGGAGGCGTTCATGGGAAGAGGAGGAGGGAGGTCATTTTTCGTCGAACCGGCGGATGCCCTGCCACTGGGCGGGCGGGCGGGTGGCGAGTTGGCGCGAGTAGGCGGCGAGATTGCGAAACGCGCCGGCGAAAGCGTCGGACTCGGAGGCGAGTTTTTCGTAGCCCGCGGCGGCGGCGTTAAAATCGCCCTGCGCCAGCGCGCTCCGGGCCGCTTCGGCCTGCGGCAGCCAGGCGGGTTCGGGCGCGGCGAGCGGGCCGAGGGGAGTGAAGAGGTCGACGGCTTCGCTGCGGCCCTTGAGGATGACGCGGCCGAGCGGGACGGAGCGGTGGGAGCCGGCCGTGAGGTTTCGCAGCGTGTCACTGATCAGGATACCGGTGTCGAGCTGCCGGTTGGCGGACTCGAGCCGGGCGGCCACATTCACCACGTCGCCCAGCACCGTGAACTCCATCCGCCGCGGATGGCCGACGTTGCCAACCATCGCCAGGCCGTGATGCAGGCCGATCCCGATGCTCATGGGCGACCGATCGGGCCGGCCCGCCCAACTCGTGTTGAGTCGCGCCACCGCTGCCTGCATGGCGAGGGCCGCATCGAGGGCGCGCGCGGCGTCTTCGGCCGGGCCGGCGGTGCGGGTGTCGCCCCAGACGGCGAGCACGGCGTCGCCAATGAACTTCTGCAGCGTGCCGCCCTGGGCGAGGATGCAGTCGACGACCGCGTGGAAGTACTCGTTGAGCTGCGCCACGAAAACTTCCGGCTCGGCCGTTTCCACCCACGTGGTGAAACCGCGGAGATCAGCGAAGAGCACCGTGATCGCCCGCCGGCGGCCGCGCAGCGACTGGCTGAACTCGTCGGTCTGATCGATGATGAATCGGGCGACTTCCTCGGAGACGTAGCGATCGAGGACGCCCCGCAGCCGGTGCTTCTCGCGCTGCTCCGCGACGAAGCGGACGCTGATGCCCGCGCCGGCGGCCACCAGCCAGGCTCCAACGGGAGCGACGACCGGCAGCACGGCGCCGTGGGTGTGGAAGCCACCGAAGGCCAGAACGGTCCAGAGCACGGTGCCGCCGATCACGAGCGCGATCTGGAGGGCGATCCGGCGGCAGAGGGTGGTGGCGACGAGCCCCGCGACGGCGAAAAGCGAGACGAGCGCTGCGGTTGCCGCCGGCGAAAACGGGTGCAGCGGTCCGGCGCCCAGCAGCGTCTCGAGCGCCTGTGCCTGGGCCTCGACGCCAGCCATCCGGCCGAAGGGCGTGGCATGGTAGTCCTTGAAGCGAATTTCCGACAACGGTCCCACCCAGACGATTCGGTCCCGGAAGAGGGTGCCGGATTGGAGCCACGCTCCGGTCCAGCGGTCGGGGAGAAAGACCTCCTCGATGGGGACGGTGGCAATCGTGCCCGGCGGCCCGGAAAAATCGATATACCCGGCGTCGCGCTTGGCCGCCGTTTCGCCGTGAACGGCCAGCGCCACCGCCGCGGCGAGAGATGGCACGGTCGGCTCATCGACCGCCGCAGCCACGCCGAGAAAGTCGGAGGGCCCGCGACGGGTCGTGAGTTGGCGAACCCGGCCGTCGTCGTCGGACCAGACGTTCGCGTAACCCGTCACGCGGCGGTTCGCCTCCAGGAGCAGAGGACGGGGCTCGACCAGCGTGACCGTGCTCTCGCCGGCGGCCGAGTGCTGATCCTGCCAGAGCGAAGCGAGAATGACGGGAGCTCCGGGTTCGGCGATGGCGCGGGCGAGGTCGGCATCGCCCGGATTCTCGGCGGCGAAAACAATATCGAAGACGATGGCCCGGGCTCCGGCGGCGCGCAGTCGTCGGACGAGGCCGGCAAAGACGCGGCGATCCCAGGGCCAGGTATCCGTCATCGCGGCGAGGACCGGGTCTTTCGCGGTGAGAGCCGGAGCGCGTTCGCCGAGCGAGAAGCTTGAATCCGCGACGCCCACGATGACGGAGCCCGGCGGCCGGTGCGTGGGGCCCCGGGTTTGAAAGCGAAGGTCGAGCGTCACGTTCTCCAGGGTGGCGAGCCAGGCCCACGGCAGGCTCAGCACCACGGCGCCCAGCATCGCCGCCACCACCGCCGGCCAGGCGAAGGGACGGGATCGAGCGACGACGAACGGTGACGTGGTCGTGGTTTCCACAGGTGAGAATTTTACCTCGTTGCCCCGAAACCACTCTCCATTGCTTGTGGTTTGCGTGGCGGATCTTGCCCACCCCATCCATTTCACCGGAGGCAATCCAAGTTCGATCCAAGGCCACTGCATCGTTTCCTGAATTCCTGGCTTCAGGCTCAAATTGTCCGGGTTTGAAGCACCAACTGAGTAGGTAGCCCGAAGTCATGAACCCCTGAGTTCCAAGGCGGTTTGAGCCTGAAGCCAGGAAACCGGGAGCTTCCAAGGCAGGTTAATGCGGACACGCGTCTCCTGTTTCTTGGATTCCGAAGTTAAACGGATTGGCGTGGCCCTGTCCGTGAGGACAGGGACGTCTTGATCGCTTCGCCTAAAGTCGTCCCGCTGCTCACGCAGCGGGCTACTAAGTCAGCTTCGGAATTCAGGTGTTTCCTGACTCCTTCCCCAAAAAAAACAGGCTGCATGAGACCGAAAACTGGTGTCCGAGCAGGCGTCGTTTCTGCTAGCTTGATCCCCGCCTCATGAAAAAGCCCCAGGCCGCCCGCCCGAAATCGAAGTTGAAGCCCGCGCCAAAGTCCGTCGCCAAGCCCACGGCGAAGGCGTCCGCGAAGCCCGGCTCGAAACCGAAATCGAAATCCGGCACTCCCGATCGCGCCACGCTGCTGCACCTCTTCGAGCAGATGGTCCTGTTGCGCCGGTTCGAGCTCAGCGCGCAGGAGCGCTGCAAGGCGGGCGAAATTGCTTTCCTCCATCTCTACGTCGGCCAGGAAGCGACCGCGGTCGGCGTGTGTGCCAACCTCAAGCACACCGACTGGGTGACGAGCACGCATCGCGGCCACGGCCACGCGCTCGCCAAGGGCATGTCGGCCCGCGCGCTGATGGCCGAACTCTACGGCAAGGTCACCGGCTGCTGCGGCGGCCGTGGCGGCAGCATGCATCTGTACGATCCGGCGGTCGGACTCTTCGGCACCAACGGCATCGTCGGCGGCGGTACTCCGTCCGCGGTGGGCGCGGCCATCAGTGCCCGCGTGCGGGGAACGGATCAGGTGTCGGTGGCGTTCTTCGGTGACGGCGGCAGCAACAACGGCGCCTTCCATGAGTCGATGAACTTCGCCGGCATCCAGCGCGCGCCGGTGGTGTTCGTCTGCGAGAACAATCTCTACGCGACGGCGACGGCGCTGAACATCGCCACGCTCAACACCGACATCGCGAGCAAGGCCGCGGCCCACGGGATTCCCGGCATCGCGGTCGACGGCAACGATGTGCTGGCGGTGTGGGAAGCCACCCGGGTGGCGGTCGAACGCGCCCGCGCCGGCGGCGGCCCCACGCTGATCGAGGCCCGTACTTATCGAACGGTCGGTCACAACGTCGGCGATCCGGGCGTGGGCGTTTACCGCACCCAGGAGGAAGTCGACCGCTGGAAGAAGAAGGATCCGATCCTCACGTTCCGCCAGCGGCTGACGAAGGAGTTCAAGGTCGCGACGGTGGCCGAACTCGACGCGATCGAGGAACGCGTGCAGCAGCACATTCAGGAGGCGATCGAATTTTCCCGCGCCTCGGCGCTGCCCGATCCCGCGACGGCCTACGCCCACACCTGGCACGAGCCGATCAACCCTGCAGTGCCGCCGGCAAATCCCGCGGCGAAAACGAGCACCCTTGGCTGGCTCGATGCGGTGCGCGACGCGATCGCGGAGGAAATGCGACGCGACAAGAACCTGATCCTCTTCGGCGAGGGCATCGGCTTTCGCGGCGGCAGTTTCGCGCACACGAAGAATCTCCATAAGGAATTCGGCGGCGATCGCGTGATGGACACGCCGATCTGCGAACTCGGTTTCACCGGTGCCGCGATTGGTGCCTCGGCCACCGGCTGCCGTTCGATCGCCGACATGATGTTCATCGAGTTCCTCTTCGAGGCGATGAGCCAGGTCGTGCTCCAGGCCGGCAAGCTCCGGTACATGAGCAACGGCCAGATGAGCGCGCCGGTGATCATGCGGGCCGCGGCCTGCTCGATCGTCCACGGCGGCCCGCACCACAGCGGCTGTTATCATGCGATTTGGTCGCACGCGCCGGGCCTGATCGTCGTCATGCCCTCGAATCCGGCCGACGCGAAGGGCCTGATGAAGACCGCGCTCCGGGCGCACGATCCCGTGATCTTTCTCGAGCCGATGTCGCTGTTTGCCTCGAAGGGAGAAGTCCCCGAGGGCGAGCACTTCGTGCCGTTCGGCGTCGCCCGGATCGCGCGGGCCGGCACCCAGCTCACGATCGTGACGCTCGGACAGCACGTGCAGACCTCGCTCGAAGCCGCCGCACGTCTCGAGCAGGAAGGCGTGTCCTGCGAGGTGATCGATCTTCGCACCATCGTGCCGCTCGATGTGGACACGATTGTCGCCAGCGTGAAAAGGACCGGCCGGCTGCTCGTCGTGGACGAGGGTTATTCGATGTGCGGCCTCGGCGCCGAGATTGGGCAGTCGGTGATGGAGCAGGCCTTCGACTCGCTCGACGCACCCATCGGTCGCCTCCATACCGCGCCGGCGTCGCATCCGTTTGGACCAGTCCTCTGGCAGGAGATCGTCATCAACACCGACCGAATCGTCGCGGCGTCGAAGCAAGTGAT
>CANJCM010000128.1 GCA_947472765.1 Opitutia bacterium | reverse complement strand
TCGTTCTCGAACCGGCTCAACGAGCACGTGGCATAGACGAGCCACCCGCCGGGACGGACGAAGCCGCAGTGCTGTTCGAGCAACTGGCGCTGCGTCGCGGCCGCCTGCGTCACCTGACCCGCTCCCGTGGTCCACTTGAGATGCGGCGATCGGCGCCAGGTGCCCGAGCCGCTGCAGGGTGCATCGACGAGCACGCCGTCGTAGCTTCCGCCCGGTGCCGCGACGATCGCGATCGCGGCGCCGCTCTGGGTGGGCGCGGGCCGTGGCGGGACGGTGCCCGCCCCGGAGTCTGCGGCGGGTGAAACGTTGAGGCCGGCCCGGGTGGCCCGAATGCGCAACTCCGCCAGCGCCGAGGCGCGGATGTCGTGGGCCTCGACGCGGCCGGTCGGGCCGAGGAGAAAGGCGAGTTGGAGGGTCTTCCCCCCGGCGCCGGCGCAGACGTCGAGCCAGCGTCCGCCCGCCGGCACCCCGACCGACGCGAGAATCATTTGGGATCCGAGATCCTGCACCTCGATCCGACCTTCCTGCCAGGCGCGGGTCCGCGTCACATCGGCCTCGCTGCGGACCTCGATCGCGGAAGTCAGCACGGGCGAAACGGTCGCGGACCAACCAAGTCCCGCCAATTCTTCGATGACCGGCGCAGCCGGGGAGCCCTGCAGGCGCAGCCACAGTGGGGCGCGGGTGTGGAGGGCATCGAGGTCCGGTGAGAGCGCCGCCTCGGGGCGGTGGCGCGCGACCCAGGCCGGCAGCAGCGCCTCCGCGTCCATTTTGAGAAACGCGGCCTTTTCTGCGACGGTCGCCGGGCACGCCGGCCAGTCTCCGCACCAGGCTTCGCGAAAACCGCGGGTCGCCGGCAGATCGGCCGCGAGCCACGCGATGACTTTGCCGGCCCGTTCGAAATCGGAGTCGAGCAGCGGTTCGATCCACGGCAGGTAACGCAGCGTCGTGTAGATCAACTCGCGGTAGAGTTTGCGGTCACGCGAACCGAACGAACGGTTGGCCGCGAACGCGCCCTGAATGCGCGAGGGCAGATTGACGTCTTCGCGCCAGTGCGGCCGCAGCGCGGCGAGAAGTCGGAGGAGGATCTTATGTTGGCTGCCGGCGAGACTCATGGGCGAAGGACGGCGGCGGAACGGGCTCGGCCGGCGAAAGGAGGGAAGGGACGCAAGGGAATGAACGCGCCCGATCAGAAGCGGACGGTGTCGATCTGGATGTTGAATCCGACGCCGCTCTCGCGCCGGCGACCGGAATACAGGCTGACCGTGTAAGAGATGAGCCAGGTGTTCGCGAGGTTGTGCACGATGCCGTAGGACTGCTCGTTCAGCCGCCGGCGGCGGGCGTCGTAGTGCACGCGCACCAGCGTCTCGAACGACTCATTGAGACGCACGCGCCCATCGACGAGGTAGTCCTCCAGTTCGCGGCGCAGGTAGTTGTTGGCGAAACGCAGCGACCACGCGTTGCCGTCGCGGACCGTGATGCCGGAATTGAACTCGCGCAGCGTGAAATTCTGCGGGCTCACGCTCTGGTAGGCGTCGAGCTGGAGCCAGGTTGCGGGCATGAGGCTGAGCTCGGCGTGCAAATCGGAGACGTCGCGCTCGCCCGGCGGGCGTTCGAGCCGGAAGTCGTTCGCGAGATTGAACACGAGCAGGTCCCGGCTGCCGTGGACGGGGTCGCGCGTCTGCACGGTGTTGTCGAAGCCGAGCCGCACGACATGGCTCGCGTGGAGATCGTCGAGGTTCCGGGCGGCGCCGAGCCCGAGCGGCGGCAGATAGGTCGAGAACACGTTCCGGTCGATCGCCGGGATGTGCGCGCGGCCGCGGTCGGCTTCGGGGATGTAGCGATAGCCGACGCGCGGTGTGATCAGGTGCCGCAGGTCGTCGATCTTCCAGCGGGTGTTCTCGTAGGCGAAAATGCCGCTGGCGCGCATTTCCGCATCGACGCCGAGTTCGCCGAGCACCCGGGTGTAGTCGCCGGCGCGGGCCGCGCCGACGGTGCTGGCGTAGTGGGTGAAGCGGGCACCGGCGACGGGCGTGATGCTGGCCCACGAGGTCGGCTGAATTGGCCGCGAAAGGGCGTAGTAGGCGTCGAGCCGGTGGCTCTCGAGGGTGGTCCCGGTGAGGATCGCGTCCTCGCGCAACACCGCGACGCTGCCATTGAAGCGCTCATAGATGCCGCCGGGCAGCGCCACCGGCAGCAGATCGAAGCGCAACTCGGGCCGGCGTTCCTGCACGCGCTGGAACGAGTTCGGCTGAAACCGGCCGAAGGCGGAAACGAAGAAATTGGATCCCGTGTAAACCGATTCCACAAACGTGTCCGGTGCCTGGACGGGATAGAATTCCTTCGGCCGGAAGTCGCGGAGGACCTCGGAATCCTTCCACCAGTTGAGCTGCGCCCGCAGGGTCAGGGCGTCCCCGATCCGCTGCGTGTGCTGCCACTCGGCGTAAGCCCGATCGCGCGGCACCGGCCGGCCCAGCAGGTCAGTCTCGCGATCGCCGTAGTCGCTGATGTAGCCGCTCCGAAAGTAACCGTGGAGTCCCTCGGGGTTGTCGGGATCGGAATACCGTCCGGACGGTCCCGCCATGAGGCCGCGGCGCGAATACAGTCCCACCGTGCCGCCGAGTCGCAGCGCCCGTGACACGGGCACCTGCACATTGGCCTCGGCGAAGGCGCCCAGGGCCGAGCGATAACCGCCATTGAGCGCGACCGCGAAGGCGAACGGTTGCGTCAAATCCTGTTCGAAGCGGGCAAGCGAGATCGCCCGGACTTCTCCGATGCCGAGGAGTGCGCCCTCGGTGCGGATCTGGCGGCCGGGTTCGTAGATCAGGCGGTCGGCGTAGAAGGTGGGCTGCCACCGGTTTGGTTCGCCGAAGATGCTGCGGGCGTGCTCGACGGTGACCCGGGCGCGTGAACCGCTCGCGCTGAGGCCTTCGACGAAAATGGGGTAGCTGCCAAAGCGGATGTTATCGGCTGTGAAGGACTGGGTGCGCCGATCGTAGACCAGGCGATCCGCCAGCAGCCTCGCGCCACCTGAATTTGCGCGCACGTCGCCCGGCGCCACCTGCTCCGGAATCAGGGTCAGCACGACGTTGCCGCTGGCCGTCACGACATCGGTCCGGCGGTTGTGGCGAACCAGATCGGCCTCGAAGAGCAGCCCGGCATCGCTGATTAGGACGCGGCCGCGCATCGTGCTCTCGCCCGAGGCGAGGTCGACGGACGTGTCGTCCGCCCCGCTGATGGTCAGCCCGGGGGTGGTCGTTTCGGCCCCGGATGCGAGCAGGGTCGCGACACCGGCGAGGACGATGATAAACCGACGGATCACACGCGGAGCCAAAGGCGCGGCTTCGGGCCAAGCAAGGGCTGGTTTGCGAATTCGTCCCCGGACGAGTGGGTCCATCGCTGCGGTGGTCGTCCGGCGCCGTGGGATGTTCCCGCGATCCGGGAAAAAGTTCGCGAATGCAGGCTAGACGCCGCGTCGGGGCATGCCCACCGTCCAGCGACTCGACCCATTCGCGTGATTATATCGAAGACTGATTTCAACGCGTTGCTCGAGGCGAGGCACGCCTCGCCTCATTCCGTCCTCGGGATGCACCCCTTGACGCATCGTCGCAGCAAGGGAGTGGTGACGCGGTGCCTGGTGCGGGACGCGACGTCGTGTGACGTGGTGGATCTCAGCGGACCGACCCCGAAGCTGTTTCCGATGACGCAAGCCGCGGCGACCGGGCTGTTCGAGGTCTTCATTCCCAAGCGGCCCGACGTATTTCGTTACCAACTGCGGGCGACGTATCCGGGCGGGGAAGTCCGGCAATACTGGGATCCGTACTGCTTTCTGCCGACGCTTGGGCCGCAGGATCTCTATCTCTTTAACGAGGGCAACGAGCACCGCATCTACGAGAAGCTCGGCAGCCACGTCCGCAATCTGGGCGGCGTGACCGGGGTTTCGTTCGCGGTGTGGGCCCCCTCCGCCGCGCGGATTTCCGTCGTCGGAAACTTCAATCACTGGGACGGACGCATCCACCCCATGCGCTCGCTGGGCCCGTCCGGCGTCTGGGAACTGTTCATCCCGGGCATCGGGGAAGGGGAGTTGTACAAGTTCGAGATCCGCGATCAGCGCGGGCACCTGCATCTCAAGACCGATCCTTACGGCACCTATTTCGAGGCTCCGCCGAACAATGCGGCGATTGTTTGCGACACGCGGAAGTTCAAGTGGACGGACGAAGCCTGGATGCAAAAGCGTCGCGCCGCCGCGACCCACCTCGATCGTCCGATGTCAGTGTACGAGGTTCATCTCGGCTCCTGGAAGCGGATGCCGGAGGACGCGAATCGCGTGCTCACGTATCGCGAACTCGCCGTCCAGCTCGCGGACTACGCGCTGGAGATGGGTTTCACGCACATCGAGGTGCTGCCGATCGCCGAGCATCCCTTCGACGGCTCGTGGGGCTACCAAGTGACGGGCTTTTACGCGCCGACGCGGCGCCATGGCACGCCGGAGGAATTCGCCTGGTTCGTGGACTATCTGCACAGCCGCGGCCTCGGCATCATCCTGGACTGGGTGCCGGCGCACTTTCCGCGCGACAGTTTCGCCCTCGCCGAATTCGACGGCACGCATCTCTACGAGCACGCCGATCCGCGGCAGGGCGCGCACATGGATTGGGGCACGTTGATCTTCAACTACGGTCGCAACGAGGTCCGCTGCTTCCTGATCGCGAACGCCCTCGCGTGGTTCGAGCGCTACCACCTCGATGGGCTGCGCGTGGACGCCGTGGCGTCGATGCTCTATCTCGATTACTCCCGGCAGCCCGGGCAGTGGGTTCCCAACCAGCACGGCGGTCGCGAGAATCTCGAGGCGATCGCGTTTCTCCGGCAGGTCAATGACCTCGTGCACCAATACCACCCCGGGGCGCGGATGATCGCGGAGGAGAGCACCTCGTTTGCCGGGGTGACGAAGCCGACGAAGGACGGCGGCCTCGGCTTCGACTACAAGTGGAACATGGGGTGGATGAACGACACGCTCCGGTATTTCGCGAAGGAGCCGATCGTCCGCCGGCATCACCACAACGATCTTACCTTCGGCATGCTTTATCAGTACGCCGAGAATTTTGTCACCGTGCTGTCGCATGACGAGGTCGTGCACGGGAAGGCCTCGATGCTCTTCAAGATGGGCGCGTGGCACATCGCGGACAAAGCCGCCAACCTGCGTTCGCTCTACGCGCACATGTGGCTCTGGCCGGGTAAGAAACTGCTCTTCATGGGCGGCGAGTTTGCGCAGTCCCGGGAGTGGGCGCATGACCAGAGCCTCGACTGGCACCTGTGCCAGTACATGGATCACGAAGGAGTGCGGCTGCTGGTGCGGGATCTGAACCGCTTGTACGTCAGCGAGCCGGCGCTGGGTTCAAACGACTACCAGCCCCAGGGTTTCCGCTGGCTCACGTGCCACGACGCGGACGCCAACCTCATCGCCTACCTGCGCAGCGATCCGCACGAAAAGACCCTGTTTGCCGTCGTCTGCCACTTCGGCGGGGCGACGCGCGATTATCGGATCGGAATTCCCCGCCGCGGCTTCTGGCGGGAAATCGTGAACACCAACAGCGAGTTCTACGGTGGCAGCGGCCTCGGCAATAACGGCGGCCGCAACACCGAGGACGTCGAGCGCGACGGCTTCAGCCAGTCGATGGTGGTGACGCTTCCGCCGCTCACCACGACCGTCTTCAAGTGGAGCAGCGCCGGCTGATTGCCGGCGCTGGATGGATTTCCGCCGCGCGGAAATCCCGGAAATCCCTTAGGCCGCCACGATCGTCACGCTCTCGACCTCGACGCGATCGATCGGCGTGCTCTTTTCGCCGCCGCCGCCGCTCTTGGTCGGCACCTTCGCGATGCGCTCGAGCACATCGTCGCCACCGACGAGCTGGCCGAAGGCAGTGTACTGATTGTCGAGGAAGCGGGCGTCGCCGTGGCAGATGAAGAACTGGCAGCCGGCGGAATCCGGATGCGAGGAACGCGCCATCGAGATCACGCCGCGGACGTGCGGCTTCGCGTTGAACTCGGCCTTCACCTTGTATCCCGGGTCACCGGTGCCGGGCATGCCCTTGGCGCCGGGCTTCGTGTTCGGGCAGCCGCCCTGGACCATGAAGCCGCTGATGATCCGGTGGAACGCGGTCTTGTCGTAGAAACCCTCGCGGGCGAGTTTCTTGAAATTGGCGACGGTCTTCGGCGCTACGTCGGGCCAGAAGGCAATTTTCATCTCGCCGTAGGCGGTCTTGATCACGGCGAGTTCGTTGGCGGGGGCGGTGGTGCTCATGGAAGTCGAACAGCGAACGCGAGCCCGGCGCCGCCGCAAGAACGGATTCTGGCCCGAAATGCCGGCCGACTGCCGGACGATTCAGGTCAACCACAGATGAACACAGATGGAGGGCGGCAGGAGCGCCCGGGGTTTTGCACCGATGTGCGCTGCCCTCCGGGCTGGATTCGCCGTCGCGCGATTCTCTGCTGCGAAGCCTGCTCTCCCTCTGTACTGCTGCACTGGCGAATCGCTCAGTTCCGCGAGGATTTTGAACAGGAAGGTCGGGGAGTTCGGGAAGCAATCGTTTCGGCATCTCCCCGCTCTCCCCGGCCTTCCTGTTTAATCTGGGTTGGTTCCCTTTGGGTGCGGCTTCGCCGCGCTGTGTTCATCTGTGCTCATCTGCGGTTGTAATCAAAGTTGTTGGTTTCCTCGTCCAATAGCCTTGAGCCGGCTCGGCGCACGCGGTTCTGTTTTTGCATGAGCAAACTGATGTACCCCTGGAGTCGGCGGCGTTTTCTCGGTGCGGTCGGTGGCGCGGCGGGATTCTTGATTCTCAAGGACGCGCGTTCGGCCCGCACCTATCAGGCGAACGAGAAACTTCGAATCGCCTCCGTCGGCATCGGCGGCATGGGCGCCTGGAACCTGGCGCATTTCGCGGGCGAGAACGTCGAGTTCCTGCCGACGAACATGCTGATCAAGCCGGCGACGAATCCCGTGATGTCGGGTGAGGACATCGTTGCCCTCTGCGACGTCGACGAGCGGACGACCGCCACCTCGGCGCCGGGCCGGCGCAATCCTCCGGGCGACATCTTCGCGCGTTACCCCAAGGCCAAACGGTATTTCGACTACCGGCAGATGCTCGCGGAAATGGACGATCAGATCGATGCCGTGGTCGTCAGCACCCCCGACCATCTCCACGCCCCGTTCAGCCTGGCGGCGATGCGGCGCGGCAAACACGTCTACTGCGAAAAGCCGGGCGCCCATTCGGTGATGGAAGCCCGGATGATGTCGAAGTTGGCCGCCGAAAAAGGCGTCGCCACCCAGCTCGGCATGCAGATCAACGCCTCGGAAAATTATCGACGGATCGTCGAACTGCTCCGCGGCGGCGCCATCGGCGCCGTGACCGAATGCCATATCTGGCCGCGCGGCGCGGGCATCCCGCCGAGTGAGCGGCCGACCGACACGCCGCCCGTGCCTGCTGGTTTTCATTGGGACGAGTACCTCGGGTCTACGCCTCACCGGCCGTACCACCCGATTTACTCGCGCGGCAGCGGCGGAAACTGGCAGCGCTGGTGGGAGTTCGGCCACGGCAATGTCGGCAACATGGGCGGCCACTTTTTCAATCTCGCCTTCTGGGCGATGGAGCTGCGCCACCCCCTCACGGTCGAGGCGGAGGGACCG
The DNA here is from genome assembly GCA_947472765.1 of Opitutia bacterium. GTDB lineage: Bacteria > Verrucomicrobiota > Verrucomicrobiia > Opitutales > Opitutaceae > ER46. Next base: position 1,730 of record CANJCM010000128.1, on the reverse strand, counting down.
CCTCCGCATCCCGACACCACGCCGGAGCAACTGCATCTGCGGTACAAGTTCCCCGCCCGCGGTGCGCTCCCGCCGTTCACGCTGACCTGGACGCATGGCAGCCAGCCGCCCCGGATTTTCGCGGAGAACAAATTTCCCGATTGGGCCTGGGGTGTGTTCGTTGGCACCGAGGGCATGCTGCTTGTGAATTACGATCAATGGATGCTCTGGCCGGAGCCGAAGTTCGCCAAATTCGTGCCGCCGAAGCCCAGTATCCCGCCGTCAATCGGATTGGCCAGGAGCCAGCGCCCCGAGGCGGTGGCGGCCTATCGGGCTTTGTTGCCCGGCCGCGGGCTGGCCGAAATCGGCCACCGGCTGGAGTGGGTGAACGCGTGCAAGACGGGCAGCAAGACCGGTTGTAATTTCGGCTACGCGAGCGCGATCTCGGAGACGATTATGCTGGGAGCGCTGGCGTATCGCGCGGGCACCCGGCTCGACTGGGATGCCGCCAACCTCCGTATCACGAATGCGCCCTCGGCCAATGCGCTCCTCGCGCGGACGTATCGTCCGGGCTGGGGGATGTAGGGCAAGTCTGCCCGCAAGACCTGACGGGCGTGCGCGAGGCACGCCCCGACGGGTTTGCGGCTCGGCCTCGTAGGGGCGCGCCTTGTGCGCGCCCGAATTGCCCTTCGCCTCTCCGCTTCCGCCTTAGCGCAGCGCCACGCGCGCGCCGGACTCAATCGCGAAGAGCTCCTGGAATTTCCGCAGATGCGCGCGAATCGTTTCGAGTTCGCGTTCGGTCGGCTGCTCGGGCGCGGAAACTTTCGGCGCAGCACCGTAGAGTTCCAGGCCGCGGGCCAGCACGCGTTCCGCCTGCGCTTCGGTGAGCGGACCCGCATCGACGAAGACATTGTCCGGCATCGATGCGACTTCGCCCTTCGGCGCCAGGCGCACCACGACCACGCCCGTCACCGCGAGGCGCCGCAGCGCGCGTTCGCCGCCGCCACGCAGCACCCCGTTATGATCGCCGACGGCGAGCAGTCCGGCCGCACGGTATGCCCGCTGCAATTTGGCGGCCTGCAGCAAGACCAGAAATTCGCCGGCACCTTCACGGGCGGGCTGCCCGGGAGCCCAGGCGACCGAGTGGACCACGGCGACGCCCACGTCCGAACCTTCTGCGCGAACTGAAACCGCCAAGGTCACCGCGAGGAGCAGGAACGGGAGCAGTTGCCGGCGCAGATTCACCCCTCCGTAAAGCAGGCTACATGCCCCGCACTTGGGTTGGAGCCACTATGAACAGAAAGCGTGAGTGTTAGCACCGCTGTGAATGCGGCGCATCGACTCCTGCGGCCGTGGTTGGGCCAAAGTCGGGAACCAGAAGGAACAGGAAGGCCGGGGAGGGCGGGAAGGTGCCCAATCCGCTTCTTCCCGCTCTCCTCGATCTTCCTGTTCAAATCCCGATCGAATGGATGTTCGCCAATAGTACTGGGCGGCTGAGCTGAGGCTTGGTCCGAACCTCCGTGCCCTCTGCGACCTCTGTGTTCAAAATCCGGCTGGCTCCCGGCCAAGGGCGCACAGGACTCCATGTGGCCAAAAAAAGGCCGGCTCCCCGAAGGAAGCCGGCCGGGTAGTCAGGACAAAATCGCTCAGCTGTTCGGCCGGGCCTTGGTACCGGCGTTGACGGCGGCGCGGAGGACTTCCTTCACTTCGTCAGGCTGGCGATCGAGCTGGGTGCGGCAGATTTCCATGAC
>CANJCM010000127.1 GCA_947472765.1 Opitutia bacterium | reverse complement strand
TCTTCAATCTCCTCCATGGCCGATCCGAAGATCCTCGAATCCTTTCCCAACCCGGCGCCGCACCGGGATTACGTGATTGAGCACTCGCATCACGAGTTCACTTCGATGTGTCCGATTACCGGGCATCCCGACTTCGCCACGATCACGGTTCGCTACGTGGCCGACCAGCGCTGCGTCGAGTTGAAGTCGCTCAAGCTCTACTTCCACGCCTTCCGGAATGACGGGATCTTCTTTGAGGCGGTGACGAACAAGATTTGCGACGATCTCGGTCGCACGCTCGCGCCGCGCCAGCTCACGATTGTCGCCGACTGGAAGGGTCGCGGCGGCATCACGTCGAAGATCACAGCGGAGTGGAGTGCGAAGAAGCCAGGTCGCGCTCCGCGCTGATGATGGAACCAGGCGGGCGTGGACGAGCCTCGCCCCTACAACGACGAACGATCCGAAACCCTTCGTAGGGGCGCGCCTCGTGCGCGCCCAATCACGCTCCTGCCCTGTGTCCGGCGGAGAGAAAAGCGGACGGGCTTTCACGGGTCGGGAGACCCGTGCCACTCGGGCAGCCGTCCTTACGCCAGCGCCGCCAGCACTTTTGCGTGCAAGGCCGCGTTACCGCACCCGATCGTATCCTGGGCCGGGTAAGCGGGGCCGCCTTGCAAATTCGTGATCACGCCGCCGGCGCCCTTGATAATCGGCACGAGCGCGGCGATGTCCCACGGATTCATGATCGGATCCATCATCACATCGGCCCGGCCGCTCGCGACGAGCAGGTAGCCGTAGCAATCGCCCCAGGTGCGGGCGAGCCGCACGCGGCGACGGAGGGTATCGAACTGTTCGCGACTCGGATGCGCGGCCGGGGTGAAGGTGTCGCTGAAAAGCAGCGTGGCGTCCTCGAGCCGGGCGCAGGGGCGGACGCGGACGGCCCGGCCGTTCAGCGTCGTGGTCGTGCCGTCGCCGATCATGATTTGATCGAGGATCGGCTGGTGGATGCAGCCAAGCACGGGCTGACCCTGGTAGGTGAGGGCAATCAACGTGCCCCAGAGCGGCACGCCGGTGATGAAGCTCTTCGTGCCGTCGATCGGATCCAGCACCCACACCCACTCCGCGTCGGCGCGCTCGCTGCCGTGTTCCTCGCCGATGATGCCGTGCTGGGGAAACTTCCGGTTGATGCGGGCGCGCAGCAGTTCCTCGGCCCCGCGATCGGCGGCGGTTACCGGGCTCTGGTCGTCCTTGCGCTCGACCTCCAGCCCCGCCTGTCCGAAGAGCGGTTTGATGAAATCTCCGCTCTCGCGGGCGAGTTCGTGGAGGAAGGCGTGATAAGGGGTGAGATCCACCGCGCGAGCGTGGCGCACGAGCCCGAAGGAGCGCACGAAAAAAACGGTCGTGTGTTTCGCCCGCCACCTCGGCCATAACGCTGCCGTGGCCTGGCCTGACCAACCCATCTTCTTCGTCGACTTCGAGGGCTCTCGCCTGGGAGGCGTGCTCGAGTACGGCGTCGCCACGGTGCATCAGGGCCGGGTCACCGAGACAGTGACGCGGTTGTGTCATCCCACAGGCCGGATTCGTCCCGAGGATACGGCGGTGCACGGCTTGCGGGAGGTGGATCTGCGGGAGGAACGGCCGTTTGCCGACGAATGGGAAACCTTTGCCTCCTTTCGCGAACGCGGTCCGCTGGCGGCGCATTACGCCGGGGTTGAAAACGGACTCCTCAAATCCGTCTGGCCCTATCCGCGCAGTTCACCGGACTTCGCGCGACCGGGCAGCGAGGTAATCGACTGGGGGCCGTGGATCGACACCGCGCGCCTCTATGCGCAGCTCTATCCAAAGCTGGGCTCGGGCAAACTCGAGGCGCTCGTGGCCGCGGCGGGCTTGCAGGGTGAGCTCGATGCGGCAGCGGCGGTTCATTGTCCTCCGGCCCGCCGGCACTATCACGCCGCGCTCTACGATGCGCTCGCCGGCGCGCTGCTCCTCGCCGCGCTGGCCCGGGATCCGCAGCTGGCCAGTTTCACGGTCATGCAACTGCTCGCGCTGAGCACGCTCGATGGCGAGCGGCGGGATGCGTTGCAGCAGGGGGAGCTTTTCTGATTTTGGATTTTCGAATGGGGTCGGAGTGGCACGGGTCTCCCGACCCGTGTAAGCCGGTCGGAGATTCATTCACGGGTCAGGAGACCCGTGCCACTCCGACACACCCCGGCGCTCTTCGACTAGCTCAGCGCCTCTATTTTAAGCGAACGTCAGGCCGTGAGCCTGTCGAACGGCTGCGCGCCACCCCTCTCCAAGAGGGGACCTTATCGGTCCGCGTACGGAGGTCCCCTCTCGAGCCGGTTTGGCAAGCTCACGGCCAAACTTAGGGAATCCCCGGCCCTACGCCGATCTGTGGACGTTCCGTCGCACGTTAGGCAGCCCTGGACGGTGGGGCACCGTCCCTCCATGGATTGCTCTTTGAGAGGAGAGCGAACTGAAGTCTGAACAATCCGCCTACCATGGAGGGCGGGTGCCCACACCCGCCGATTTCGTTCCACTGCATCGTTCCAGCTCGAGAGGGGTGCCCGAAGGGTGGGGTGTGCGGCTTGGTGTGACCCGAACGTGCTGCGTCGCGGTCCAAAAAAAAAAGAGCGCCGCCGAGATGACCTCGGCGGCGCTCTGGGTGTGAGTCGTTTTCCTTTGGAGCCTTACTTCACGGCGGCCAGCTCGGCGGCGACGAGCTCGCGGGTTTTGGCCTTCGCGTCGGCGGCGGAAATCTCGCCCTTGTCGATCTTTGCCAGGACGGCCTTCTGCGCGAGGTAGTCCTTGTTCACGATCCCGGCCTTGCTCTGCAGCATGCGCCAGGCCTTCCGGCGTTCGACGGCGAAGAGGACCATCTGGCGCGACACCGCGTAGTACCGGATCTTCCCGCTCTCCTCGGCCTTGATGTAGCAGCCGAAGTTCGTGACGAAGCTGCGGTGCTTCGGATCGAACACGCGACGATGGATGACGTCATCCTGCGTGATGAGGTAGAGCTGGTCGTCCATCAGCGTGAGTTTGGCGGCGTCCTCTTCCTTGATCGACTTCACGTGCTTGCGGAAGCGGGCCTCGGTGATCGCCCAGTGGCCGACGCCGAAACTGTAATCCTCGCCGGTGGTCGCGTACTTCGTGCGCCACCAGTCGCGGTCGATGCTCGGGTTGCCCTTGAGGTCGAAGGCTTCCTGCGAGGTTTCGCCCTTGCGGGGATTGAAGACGAACTCGGGCATGCCGCGCGCGTCGCGGACCATCTTCGCCTGATCGGCGCTCATGTTATCCGCGACGCCGTGCTCGGGCTGGCAGGTCGTGTAAGCCTGGAAGAACGCCGTGCCGCGATATTCGAGGCCGTCGAGCATCGCCTTGTAGAGCTTGGCCGCGTTGGCCATCGAGACCTGCGCGACGAACGGTGAACCGTGGCCGCTGGTGAACGCCTCGGAGACGTTCTTCTTCTCGATCAACTTGCCCTGCGACGCGGCGCCGAACTGGTTCATGTCGTAGCCGCCGAGCATCGTGGAGGAGTCCGAGTTCTGGCCGCCGGTGTTGGAATACACCTGCGTGTCGAGCATCAGCATCTTCACGTTCGGACGATTCTGCAGGACGACCTTGGAAACGTTCTGGAAGCCGATGTCACCGAGGGCGCCGTCGCCACCGACGACCCAGACCTTCGGCAGCTCGCGGATTTCCTGCTCGGTCATGAGCGCGTCATCGAGCCGGGTGAGCGTGAAGTATTCGGCCTCGCTGGAAACACCCTCGGCGCGGTCGAGGAGCGCGTCGGTCAGGCGCTCCGGGGCGACCGAGCGGCGGGCGTGGTCGACGATGATCGACTCCGCCATCAGCCACGAGATGGTGGCGCCGTCCTGGAAGAGCGAATTCATCCAAGGATAAGGATGCGGGTTCGCCGGCGGAGTGGAGCCGTAGACGGTGTTACAACCGGTGCTCGCGCCCATCATCATCACGGACATGCCGTTCGCGCGGCGGCCATCGATGGCCTGGAGTTCCTTGTGGTTGAAGGCGTCCTGTTCGAGGACCGCCGCCAGGCCACCGATCAACTGCGCGTCGGTGATCGCGCCGTGCTTCGCCTCGTAGTCGGCGATGCGCTTCGCGGTATCCTCGTCGTTCTCGCCTCCGAGGCCGACGACGACGTGGGCGAAGGAACGCTTGAAGAGGGCGTATTCCTTTTCGTTGCGCGCCTTGAGGGCGGCGAGCTTCGTGGGACCCTCGGTCTTGATCCGGGCGGCCTTGGCCCGGAGGCGGTCGGCCTTCTTGTGGTAGATCGGCCGCATGTAGGCCTCGGTCACCGAAGCAGCGGAGCGGAGAATGCTCTTCTCGCCGCAGCCGGCACAGGCGCCGTCACCGGAGACGAGCGCCTCGTAGTTGCGGCGCACCATGAGGTGATTGCGCAGCGCGGCCTCGCGCGAGTTGGCGGCCTCGCCGTCGTTGTAGAGGCCGAGATACTTCTGCGGGGTGTCGGGCAGCAGGCGCGAGAAGACCTGGGCGGTCGTGAGCTCGGCGTTGAGGTCCTCGGTCTCGCGGGTCATCCGCAGCGCGTCGTGGTCGCCGCAAACCTGCACGCATTCGCCGCAGCCCTTGCAGAGATCGGAGACGAAGATGGAGAACAGGCCGCCGGCGCCGGGCGTCTTGGCCTCGAGCGAGCGGAAGATGGCGGGGACGTTGCTGTAGGAGAGCGGCAGCTTGGCGATGATGCCGGTGAACTCGGCCTTCGCCCGATCGGAGATCGTGGCGAGGGCGTTGACCTCGTCGCGGATGATGTCGGTGAAGGGCACCTTCGCCTTGGCCTTCACGGCCTCGTTCATCTTGGCGCGGGCGCGGCTCTCGAGCCCGGCGAGCTCGGCGCCGAATTTCTGGCGCTGGTCGCGATCGGTCACGTAGTTGTTGATCGCGGTCTTGAGGATCGTGCTGATGTCCTGCGCCATGTTGGGCAGCGCGGTGTCCGGGCACGCCGTGATGCACTCCATGCACTGGGTGCAGTTCTCGGCGATGTAGACCGGGGTCTCGCGGCGGGCGACGTACTTGGACTGCGTGGCACCGGAACCGGCGCCCATGACGCCGACGGAGGCGAAGGCGCCCGCGGGCTGGTGGTAGCCGAGGCCGTTGCGGAATTCGGAGTCAAACTTCGAGAGCGTCTGGAACGGGGCGCGGGCGGGTTGCGCGGCGGGCATGGGGATGCTGCCGCAACCCGACGAGCCGCAGCCGGCCGTGGGCTCGAAGTGGTGATCGCCCTGGGGGCTGAGCAGCGGGTTCCGCATCGAGGAGCGGTCGGCGTCATCGCCGCGGCCGATCTTGATCTCCTGCACGCGGGCCCAGCCCTCGTTCATCACGGTCATGTTGGACGTGACGACGGCGTCGCCGAAGCGGCCGAATTTTTTCACGTACTGCTTGTGCACGACCTTCTGGAAATTCTCCTCGGTGATGCCGAAGGTCTTGAGGAACGGCGAAACGCGGAAGAACGCGCCGAGAAAGGAATTTCCCTGCATGCGGAGCTGCAGTTCGGTCTGGTTCGTGGCCTTCTTGGCGATGTCGAAGCCGGGGAGGATGTAGATGCGGATGTTGTTCTCCTGGATCCACTGGCGGTATTTCGCCGGGACCCGCTGCCAGGCGACATCGGGAGATTCATTGGATTCCCAGACGAGCGCGCCGCCCTTCTTGATGCCATCGAGCGGGTTCGTGTGCGTGAAGGCCTTCGGGTCGCAGCAGAGGACCACATCCACGTGGTTCAACTCGCAGTTCACCTTGATCGGCGAGGGGGCGACGGTGAGGTAGTAATTCGTCGGGGCGCCTTTCTTTTCCGACCCGTATTTCGGGTTGGCCATGACGAAGAGCTTGTCGACGAGGAAGCCGTCCGCGTCGTAGGTCGGGCTTTGCTCGGAGATGAACGCGCCGAAGTCGCCGATGATGGAGCCGAGGTTCTTGCCCGTCGTGATCATGCCCCAGCCTCCGATGGAGTGGAAACGCACGGCGATCGCGCCCTCGGGGAGGAGCGAGGGCGTGTCCTTGCTGATGACCGCGTAGGGGTGATCGACGCCGAGGACGAAGAACGTTTCGCCGTCGGCCGCGCTCCGGCCGTCCTTCCGGCGGACCGCACCGGTGGCGAACTCGTAGGCTCCGAGGGTGTGCTCGGGGCGGAAGTCGCGGGAGCCGATGCCGTAGGCGCCGCGGAAAAGCCGCGGGGTCTCGGCGGGGGTGAGGGCAGGCAGGCCGACGGCGGAGCCGAAGTTCGCGACCTCGTTGGCCTTGCCGAGGGCGACGCGGATGTCGCGGGCGAGCGGGTTGTCGCCGGCGAGGCCCTCGTCGGTGCGCTCGATGATGATGACGTTCTTCTTGCCGCGGAGCGCGTCGATGACGGCGGCCTCGGGGAACGGGCGGATGACGTTGATGTGGATCGAGCCGACGCGGGCGTTGCGCTGCTCGCGGAGATAATCGCAGGCGGCCTCGACGTTATCGGCGGCGCAGCCGAGGGAGACGAAGACCGTGTCGGCGTCCTCGGTTTTGTACTCCTGGATCAACCCGTAGTGGCGGCCGGTCAGCCGGCCGAACTCGGCCATGGCTTCCTTGATCATGCCGAGGATCGGCTCGTTGAAATTATTCCGGCGCGCGACCACGCCGTTCATGTGGTGCTCCTGGTTCTGCACCGGCCCGAGGAGAATCGGGTTCTTCAGATCCATCATCCGCGGCACGCGGCGGCGCGTCGGCCCGAAGAGTTCACGCTGCGCGGGGGTCGGGCACTCGATCTGCTCGTCCGGCGCGCCCAGGTATTCGCGGAGAAACTCGGCCTCGGGCGCGAGATACATGCGCTCGGAGTGCGTGGTGAGCATGCCGTCCTGGATGTTCATGCCGGGGTTCAACGACAGCTCGTTGACCTTGCGCATGATGATGCCCTGGTCGGCGGCCTGCTGGGCGTCCTTCGCCATCATCATTGTCCAGCCGGTGTCGAGGGCGGCATAGAAATCGTCATGGCCGCAGTGGACGTTGAGCGCGTGCTTGGTCAGCGCGCGGGCGCCGATCTGCAGCACCATCGTCGAGAGCTTTCCCGGCGCGTGGTAGTACTGCTCCATCGCGTAAACGATGCCCTGGCCGGAGGTGAAGTTGACGGTGCGGCGGCCCTGGACGGCGTAGGACGTGGCGCCACCCTGGGCGGCGTGCTCGCCCTCGGTCTCGACGGCGACCTTCTGCTGGCCCCAGACATTGAGCTCACCGGACGCGAAGGACTGCTGGTAAATTTCGCCGCCTTCGGTCGAGGGCGTGATCGGGTAGAACACGCCACCTTCCGTGATTCTCGTCTCGACGTACTGCGTCACGAGGAAGTTGCCGTTACACGTCACGCGGATGCCGGGGTACTTCGGCTTCGGGTGCGAAGCCGCCGTGGCGGACGCGGGGGTCGGCGTGGCGGGGGAACCGGACGCGGACGATTTCGACGCAGGATCAGTCTTGCCAGCGGCAGGATTGCTCATGGGGGGCGTGGGGGTTGCCGGACTAACTAACTAAGAACCGTTCGGGGTGGAACTGGCCCGGTGAGGGGCGCCGAGACTGATGTTCGTGATCCGCACTACTTTCAAAGTAAAAGAGCGTCGTAAATCGCGGCGTGACGGAATCGGGCCGGTCGGGGCGAACTTCGGAAATGGCCGGGAAGAAATTCTCCTCTGCCTCAGCTCGGCATCGCCTCCGCCCGGCTGCCGATCACCTGACGCTAATCGGGCGCTAAAGATTCACTGTTAATCGAAGCTGGGTTCATGACGCGCCACCCCTCTCGAGCCGGAACCATGCAGACGAACCGGCCACAAATGGAACGAAGTCGGCGGGTGTGGGCACCCGCCCTCCATGGTCGGCGGATCGGTCAGACTTCCGTTTGCTCTCCTCTCCACGAGCAATCCATGGAGGGACGGTGCCCCCACCGTCCAAGGCTGCATTTCGTCGAGCTGAACTTTCACTAATCGGTGTAAGGCCGGCGTCCTTCGACTGGCTCAGGGCCCGGGATTCCCTCCGTTTGGCTCTGAGCTAGTCGAAGGGCGCCGGACCTACATCGGACGGCATGGGTCCGGCTGGAGAGGGGTGCCCGCCAGAGTGGGGTGGGTTGCCAGGTACGGCCGCCCGACAACAGGCACACCGAACTTCGGAACCGCGCTACGGCAGATCGTAATGACACGCGACCTGGTGATCCGTCGTGTTTGGCACGGGCCGGAGCAGCGGCGCCTCGACCCGGCAGCGATCCGTCGCGAACGGACAGCGCGGGTTGAAGGCGCAGCCTTGCGGCGGATCGATCGGCGAGGGGACGTCGCCCTGCAACACGATGCGTTCGCGCCGGCCGTGTGGATTCGGACGTGGAATCGCAGACAGCAGCGCGCGCGTGTAAGGATGCCGCGGCGAACGGTAGATGTCGCCGGCGGGCGCGGTCTCGACGATCCGCCCGAGGTACATGATCGCGAGGCGGTCGGAGACGTGCTTCACGACCGCCAGATTGTGCGCGATGAACAGGTAGCTGAGGCCCAGATCGCGCTGCAGATCGAGCAGCAGGTTCAACACCTGGCTCTGGATCGAGACGTCGAGGGCGGAAACCGGTTCGTCGCAGACGAGCATCCGCGGATTGAGCGCAAGGGCGCGGGCGATACCGATGCGCTGGCGCTGGCCGCCGGAAAACTCGAACGGGTAGCGCTCGGCCGCGTTCGCGGGCAACCCGACCTTGTCGAGGAGCGCGAGCACGGAGGCCCGGCGGCTGGCGGCATCGCCCTGCCCATGAATGATGAACGGCTCGGCGAGAATGTCCCCGACGGTGTGCCGCGAGTTCAGCGATTCGACCGGATCCTGAAACACCATCTGCAGGTGTCGCCGCAGCGGCTTGAGTTCGCGGCGGCCGAGCGGCGCGAGATCAGTGCCTTCGAAGATGATTTTTCCGCCCGTCGGCTGGTGCAGCCGGACGATGCACTTGCCGAGGGTGGACTTGCCGCACCCCGACTCGCCCACGAGCCCGAGGGTCTCGCCGGGCTTGAGCGTCAGCGAGACACCGTCGACTGCCTTGCACGACCGCTTGCCGCGCAGGAAAATGCCCTCGCGCACCGGGAAGTGCATCCGGACGTCCTGAAGTTCGAGAAGAGGGGCGGAGGAGGAGGCCACAGGGTGAATCACTAATTAACCAGACCGCGTGCATACTCTGTCATTCTGAGCGAAGCGAAGAATCCACGCGGGTAGGACACAGTGGGTAATGGAGGGCGCAGAGTGACGGCAGTTGGCCAAAAATCCGGCCTCTGCGTCCTCTCCTTCACCTCTGTGTCCTCTGTGTTCCATCTCAGGCGGTGCAGGCGGCGGCGTTACTGCCCGGCGCGCGGGAAGGGCGCCATGGTCAGATCCGGCGCGAGCCGCGACGGCAATTCCCGCCAGCGCCAGCACGCCGCGTGGTGCCCGGGACTCACTTCCTCGAGCGGAGGCTGCGTGGCGCATTTCTCGATCC
>CANJCM010000126.1 GCA_947472765.1 Opitutia bacterium | reverse complement strand
GAGAAATGCTTCGTGCCGAAGGGATCGAGTTCGGTCGCGCGGACGATCTTCCGGCCCGTGGTCTTGCCGTCGCCCCAGACGACTTCGACGAACTCCAGCGGGAACGTATAGTCCACGTCGGCCTCGACCGTACGCTGGCTGCCGCTGCCTTTCACGGTGTAGTTGCGGATGTAGATCTCACCGGTGGTGACGAAGAACTTCCCCTCGCGCAGGGCGCTCAGGATCGGGCTCCAGTCGCCGTCGGGTCCCGGCACGCGGTCGATTTGGAGGTAGTTGACGGTGACGCCGGGAAAGAGGTCGTCGTGCGGCCACTTCTGATACGTGTCGACATCGCCAATGAGGTATTTCGGCCGCAGGCCGGAGCCGGCGTAGCGGTTGTTCATCTCGTCGATCGCGTCGAAGGTCCGCTCCTCCGCCAGCCGGATCTCGGAGAGGTCCATGCCCATGCCGGGCTTGAAGGCGATGCCGAGGAAGCGGTCACTGCGGGCGAAGAACTTCTCCCAGTAAATGTCGGGATAACCCGCCGAACTCTTGGTCCGCGGATGTGCGGTGTACCAGAACGCGTTTTCCGTCTCCATCATCTGCTGCACGTCCTGCGCGCTGCCGACGTGATAGACCTTGCCGAACTTCGCGTCCTGTTCGGTGAAGGCCTGACCGGCATCGCGCACCTTCGAGAAGTAGAGCGGCCGCGGGTTGATCAGATTGTAGTGCCCGCCGAAGAATGCACTCGGCTCCTCCCAGGGCAGCACAAGGAAGTCCGTGTCCGAGGCGCGGCGGCAGACCTCGAAGTAGTCCTTCTGGTCCGGAAAGCGCCCCACCCCGGAATCCCGCTGGCGCAGCTTGTCCGCGTGAAAATCGCTCAGGCCGACAATGTTCAACCCGAGTGCCCGCATCGCCGCGAGGTCCGGCAACTGCGTGTCGAACGAGCCGCTGGCTCGCTGCCGGTCAGTGAACTGCAGGTGAAAGTGATTCACCATCGTCTTGTAGCCGGGCACGGGCGCGAACGTGTCGTGATGGGTGAACGCGAGCACCGACTCGCGGGCCGCACCGGCGTTGCCCGGGCTGACATAAAAATAGGTCGCCATGCGCTGGCGGGTGCCGGGCGGGGCGTTGTAGAGCGTGTAGTTCTCCAGGTAACGCGGATCGTCCTCGTGGTCCGCCTGTTTCACGCCGATGCCATAACCCGCGTCGTCATCCTTCCGGTACCACACGTAGCCGAGATTCGTGTCCACTTCGCGGGCATGGAAGAAAGTGGTCGGCGGAGGAAACACCGCGACCGAACCGCCCGCGCCCTCGGCAACGAGCACACGATTCTTCGCGCGGACCGTGACCGGCCCCTCGTGGCGCACGCCGCCGAAGAGGTACTGCTGCGCGTTGCCGCCCGTATCGAGCCAGCGCACCTGCGGCAGTTGCTTCGTGGCAAATCCGCGCAGCCCGGCGTCGTATTTGTAGGCCACGCGCTCCTTCGACGTCTGCGCGACCGCCTCCAGGCGCAGGAGGTTCGTGCCGCGGTAATGCGTGAAGCGGACGCCGCCGGAAAAGATGCCGAGCGTGAGTCCGGGGAACTCGACTTCGAGGCGGGCGCCATCGGTCTTCACCGCGCAGGAGGCGCTTTGAAACACCGCCTTCGCGCGCTGGATTTCCTCGGGTTTGCGCGGGATATCCAGGTTGCGCTTCGGATCCCCCGGCAGGACGAACGGGGCATCCCAGAACGCGGCCCAGCCAGCCTTCTCGATCACGGCGCGGGAGGTGATGTCGAGGCCGAGATCCTTGAGCGGATTCAACCCGGTGAAGTCGATCCGGCGGATTCCGGTCTGCACCGCGAACTCCGGTTTCAGATTGGTGCCAAGAACGGCCCAGGCGCCGCGCGCCGGACGCACCGCCAGCTCGCGCACGACGGGTTGCTGCTGATCGATGGCATAGCGGACCCGGAGGTCGGCTCCCGAGGCGCCCTGCCAGGTGATGGTGAGAACGTCGTTCTCGACGCTGGCGGTGAGGCCGGGGCCGGCGGCATAGGCGGTCAAGTCGGCGCGCAGCGGATCGGCAGCCAGCGTGGCCGCGCCAAAACAGCCGGCGAGGACGGAGCACAGGAGTGGGACGATGAAGCGGGGTTTCATGGGGTATCAGGGAAAAGGAAACTCACGCCCCCGGCTTCGCGAGGTCGATGAACGCGATGCTCGAGGGATTGCCGACCGGCGTGTAGTGACCCGTGAAGTTCAGTTTGCCCGTGGCCGGATCGACGCGAAACACGGCCACGTTGTCGGCCCGCTGATTCAGCGAATAGAGAAACCGGCCGGTCGGATCGAAGCTGAAGCTCCGCGGATAATTGCCGCGCGTCCACTCCTCGGTGACAAAGGTCAGTTCGCCGTTCTGGCCGACTGCGAAGATCGCGATGCTGTCGTGGAGCCGGTTGCCGGCGTAGACGAATTTTCCGTCCGCCGAGACGAGGATCGCGGAGCAGAAATTGCTGCCGGCGTATCCGGGCGGGAGACTTGAAATCGTCTGCCGGGCCGTGAGCCGGCCGGTGGCCGCATCGTAGTCGAAGAGCACGAGGTTCGAGCCTTCCTCCTGCAGCGAATACAGCCAGCGGCCGTTCGGATGAAAATGAAAGTGCCGCGGTCCGTCGCCCGGCGGGAGCGCCACAAACGCCGGATTATTGGCCACCAGCACGCCGCGACCGGCGTCGAATTTCCAATTGTAGATCCGATCCTGCCCGAGATCGGCGTGCAGCACAAACCGCCCCGCCGGGTCCGGCTGAATCATGTGGGCATGCGTGTGATCGTGGCCGCTGAAGGCGAAACTGCCGGGCGGGGCATTCGTCGCCCGCGTCGGGCCGATCGGGCCGGCGTCGACCTTGACGTCCGTCGGTTCGCCGAGCCGGCCATCGGGCAGCACGGGCAGGACGGCGACCGTCCCGCCAAAGTAATTGGCCACGAAGAGAAATTTTCCCGAAGGGTGCAGGCTCGCGTGGGTCGGACCCTTGCCGCCCGAGCGCACCGTGTTGAGCAGCCGAAGCTGGCCGTCACGGGAATCGACCTCGAACGCGCTAACCGATCCCTCCTGCGCCTCGCCGATGTGCTCGGTTTCGTTGGTCGCGTAAATCCGCGTGCCCGCCGGATTCGGCACAATGCAGTTGGGACTCAGCCCCGACTCGTACAATCCCGCCGCCGTCAGCGCCCCCGTGGTTCGGTCCACGCGGAACAGATGAATGCCGCGGCCGTTGCCCGGCGGCAGATCCACCTGCGTTGACAGCATGTTCTTCAAAGGAGAAGTGAACGTGCCCACATACGCCATGAGCGGGCCGTCCCTGGCCGGCTGGGCCCGGACCCAATCCGCCGCCACGATCGCGGCGAACACGGAGGAAGCCTTGAGGAACGAACGGCGCGTCAGTTGGGGCGGATTCATGCGGTGAACGGAATAATCCGCCACCGGAGGTTCGCGATGCTGAATTCCGGAGAGGGTGGCGGGAAAAGCTTCCTCGGGCGCGAGGAGATGAGTACGACGGGGACGATCGTGAATCACCCCGGCTGATCAAGTCCCACCCTTCCCATGCGACTCAAAGACAAGAAAATCATCGTGACCGGCGGCGGCTCCGGCTTCGGCGCGGAGATGTCCCGGCGTTTTGCCGCCGAGGGCGCGCGCGTGTTCGTCGTCGACCTCAACGGCTCCGCCGCGGAAAAAGTGGCACGGGAGATCGGGTCCGCCGCCCATCCGTTTACCGCGGACGTGAGCCGGAAGGACCCGGTCAACGCGATGGTGGCCGCGGCGATCGCGACCTTCGGCGACCTCGACTGCGTCGTGAACAACGCCGGCTACACCCACGTCAATCGCCCCGCGTTGGAAGTGGACGAGGAAACCTTCGACCGCGTTTACGCGGTGAACGTGAAATCGATTTACCTCACGACGCTCGCGGCCGTGCCGCATTTTCGGAAACGCGGAGGAGGCTCGTTCCTGAACATTGGCTCCACCGCCGGCATCCGCCCGCGCCCCGGACTGACGTGGTACAACGGTTCCAAGGCCGCCGCGAATCTGCTGAGCAAGTCGCTCGCGGTGGAACTCGCTCCGGATCGGATTCGCGTCAATGCGATCTGCCCCGTCATCGGCGCCACCGGCATGCTCGAGCAGTTCATGGGCATGCCGGACACCCCGGCGAACCGCGCCAAGTTCATCGCGACGATCCCGCTCGGCCGGCTATCGGAACCGAAGGACGTCGCGAACGCCGCCGTGTTTCTCGTTTCCGACGAGGCGGAATTTTTGACGGGTGTCTGCCTGCCCGTCGACGGCGGCCGGACGATCTGACCTGCTCGGGAGCGTGGCACGGGTCTCCCGACCCGTGAATTCCTGATTGGCTGTCGTACGGTCGCCACGGGTCGGGAGACCCGTGCCACGAGGCGTCCGGCGCTCAGCCGCTCTTCGTCGCCAGTACGCTGCGCAGGTACGCGGCCGTGTCGGCCGCTTCACTCGCGTCAATCCCATGCGCGATCAGCGAGCCGTTGAAGCCGATGCCACGCAGTCGCTCGATGAAATACGGGAAATCCACGGCGCCCTGGCCCGCGGGGCAGACCGTGCCGTCCGCCCGGCGATCTTTCGCATGCGCCAGGACCACGCGGTCGCCCAGCAGCGCACAGGCCTGATCGAAAATCTCGCGGTCCTCGACGGCCGAGCGGGCGCGAATGAGATTGGCGGCATCAAGCGTCACGCCGAGCCGGCGATGGCCCACTTCGTCGCAAAGCCGCCGCGCCGTCGGCGCGTTATGGGCGACGTTGGCAGGCTCCGGCTCGATCGCGAGGGTGACGCCGTCCGGCGTCACGGCCAAAGCCTCGCGCATCGTCGACACCAGATCCGCCCACGCGGCCGAAGTGTGATTGTCGGGATGTTCGCGCCACATGCTCTCCCGATCGCGTGTGCCGGTACAGAGCGTGATGACCGGGATCCCGAGTTGCAGGCAAACCTCCCCCAACCGGGCGAGCCCTGACAGGCCCTCGGCCACGACGGCGCGATCCGGATGGATCATGTTGAACGTCCCGGAAATCGCCGGGAGTGCGATGCCATGACGCCGGGCCGCGGCGCCGATTTCCGCAATGGTCGCGGCCGGAACCGGATCCTCGGGCAACATCGGCAAGCCGACGCAAGTCAGGTTAAACTGGACGCTATCGTAGCCCGCCGCGGCAACCGCCGCGAAGAGTTCGTCGATCGGACGCGGCTCAAAAACCTTGGCGAAAATGCCGAGTTTCATGGGAGCGTCGGAGAGAAGGAACGTCCGGCGGCCACTCGCTCACGCTCGCAGCCACGGGAACGGCCGCCACGCAGCGAGCAAGACGGTCAACCCGCCGGTGAAATCCGGGCGATGCGGGTCGGCAGCAGCACGTAGAGCGCGCCGTCGGGGCCGCCGATCACGTAACGAATGCGGCCGAGATTCTTGAAGAGCGTTTCCTGCTTCAGGACCTTGCCGTCCTTGATTTCGATCCGGCGCAGTTCCTCCGCCGCGAGCGACGCGAGGAAGAGCTGGTTCTTCCACTTTGGGAAGAGATCGCCCGTGTAGAAGTTGATTCCGCACACCGCAAGCGACGGCACCCAGTACGTGACCGGCTGCTCCATGCCGTCCTTCGCCGTGATGTCCACCATCGCGGTGCCGTCGTAGTTCATCCCGTAGGTGATGATCGGCCAGCCATAGTTGCGGCCGGGTTGGACGAGGTTCAACTCGTCGCCACCGCGCGGGCCATGCTCGGCGTCGAAGAGATTTCCCGAGACCGGATCGAACGCGAGGCCCTGGGGGTTGCGATGGCCGTAGCTCCAGATCGTGCGATCCACGCCCGTCCGTTTGGCGAACGGATTGTCCTCCGGGATGCGACCGTCGTCGAAGACGCGGTGCACCTTGCCGGTGGGACGGGCGAGGTCCTGCGCGTTGCGACCGTCACCGCGTTCGCCGATCGTGAAGTAGAGATAGCCCTTTTTGTCGAACGCGATGCGCCCGCCGAAATGCACCCCACCATCGGGCCGGTAGTACTGCAACGGACCCTGGAAGATCGTCTCCTGATCGACGAGCGCGCCGTCCCGCAGCTTTCCCCGGATGATACGCGTGAGGCTGACCGGTTTTCCGTCCGCATCCTTCTGCGGATCGCTATAGGCGAAATAAATCCAGCCGTTGCGGGCATGGTCCGGATGGGGCACGACGTCGAAGAGTCCGGCCTGTCCGTCGATGTCGACCTCCGGCACGCCCTTGATCGGCGTCGCGGCGCGGCGGCCGTTTTCGACTAGGTAAAGATTGCCCTTCTTCTCGGTCACGAGGGCGCGGTTGCCGGGCAGGAACGCCAAGCCCCACGGCTCAACCAGATCACCGACCCACGTGTCGAGCTTGTAGGCGTGAAGTTCGCTCTGCACCGCGATCGACTCGGCGGGTTTCACGAACTGGGTCTGCTCCCGCCGCGCCTGGGCCCGTTTCTCGAGCATGAAAATCACCATCGCACGAATCTCCTTTTCCGGCAGCGCCGCGGACCACGCCGGCATGCCCTTCTCGGGAAATCCATTCCGGATGCTGCGCGCGAGACTCTCGTCGTCGCCGCCCGAAACCCAGACGTCATCGAGCATCGAAGGCGCCTGGCCGCCCTGAAGTTCCGCGCCATGACACGAGGCACAGAGCTGCGCGTACCGCTCGGCGACGGTACCGGTGCGAATGGCTTGGGCGGCGAGCGGGGAACTCAAAAGCGCGAACGCCGAGACGAGCAGGGCGCCGGTGCGGCGGGATGGGAACAGGACGGTGAAGAGCATGAGTAAAGCGACTAGCAAACCGGCGTTTGCCGCCGGTGCAACTCCGGGCTCGCGCTGGTGGCACGGTGCATGGGTGGCACGGGTCGGAAGACCCGTGAAAGCCGAACCAGAGCGCATTCACAGCAGCTCCTCACGGAATCGTTGCGGCCGGATCACAGTCCGGAACACGGGTCGGGAGACCCGTGCCACCGATGGGCCGCTTGCCGGACGTGCGAAAGGGTTGCGCGATCGCTGCGAGTCGACGACGTTCACCGCCCTTCCATGCCGGTGCCCGCCGCCACTCGTTCGTCCCTGCAGGTACTCGACTGGGGCCGGACCGGCTACCCGGAGGCCCTGGCACGGCAACAGGCGCTCGTGACGCAGCGCATCGCGGAGGAAATCGGCGACACCCTTGTGTTTACCGAACACGATCCGGTTTTCACGCTGGGCCTGCGCGCGGGCTCGGATGCGCATCTGGTGTGGAACGCCGCCCGGCTCGCGCGCGAGGGAATCGCGGTGGAGCGAACAAATCGCGGCGGCGACATCACCTACCACGGCCCCGGACAAATCGTCGGCTACCCGGTGGTGTCGCTCCACTGCCGCAAGGATCTCCACGCTTATCTCCGCTTACTTGAGGAAGTCCTGATCGCCACGGTGGCGCGGTTTGGCCTCGTCGCGAAGCGACGTGACGGGAAGACCGGCATCTGGGTCGGCACGCGGAAGGTCGCGGCCATCGGCGTCGCCGTGCGGCGCTGGGTCACCTACCACGGCTTCGCGCTCAACGTGAACGGCAGTCTCGCGCCCTACGCCGGCATCATCCCGTGCGGCATCGCGCCGGTCGACGGCACGGTGACCTCTCTCGCCCACGAACTCGGACACGACGTGGATCTGAAGGCCGTGAAAGACGCGCTCGCCGCTGAGTTCGCGCGCCAGTGGCCGGAATTTATCGCGGAGACCACCACCCCATCGTCGGGATAGCGGGCACCAAGGCCTCGTGCTTCAGTCGAGAAAAGGCCCGGCGACGAGCGCCGGCCCTACATTCAGGAACATCGCACGGTTTATCCCGGACCTCGCACACGGTTCCAGGGGGTCAGGGCGCTACATGTTAAATCAGCGTGTCCCGGCCGGTGTTTTGGCCAGGTTTTGGCACATTCTGACTCATTCGACCGGCGCTCTGTCCCAAAAAATTAACAAGTAGCGCCCTGACCCCTTGGCGGGCGCCCGAAGAATTAACATGTAGCGCCCTGACCCCCTATCGGTTGGTGCGACCCCCTATCGGTTGGTGCGCGCCGCACCGCCTCAGTTTTTCCGGTGAACACGGGAAAAACGCCCTTTGATTTTTCGGTGGGTTCATGCCTCCTTTGACCCTTCGCGATGTATCCTCTCCGCAAACCCGACTGGCTTCGGGCCAAGCTTCCTTCCGGTCCCGGCTACGCCGCCACGCGTCAGCTCGTCGACGCGAACAAGCTGCACACCGTCTGCCAGAGCGCGCAGTGCCCGAATCTCGGCGAATGCTGGTCCCGCGGCACCGCCACGGTGATGATCCTGGGCAATATCTGCACCCGGTCGTGCAACTTCTGCGCGATCGCCACCGGACGCCCGACGGAACTCGATCTGGGTGAGCCGGCCCGGGTGGCCGATGCGGTCGCCAAGATGAATCTCAAGCACTGCGTCATCACGAGCGTCGCCCGCGACGAACTTGCCGACGGCGGCGCGAGCGTGTGGGCCGCGACGATTCGCGCCATCCGCCATCGCAATCCACACACCGCAATCGAGGTGCTCACGCCGGATTTCAAAGGCGACACCAGCCACGTCGACGTCGTGCTCGACGCGCGCCCGGACATCTTCAACCACAACCTCGAAACCGTGGAGCGGCTCCAGAAGCCGGTTCGCGTGCAGGCCTTCTACGAGCGTTCCCGCGCCGTGCTACGCCACGCGAAGAGCCGGGGCTTTGTGACCAAGACCGGCATCATGCTCGGACTCGGCGAAACCGAGGCCGAAATCGAGCAGACGCTCCGCGACATCGCCGCGGACGGGACGAATATCCTTACGATCGGTCAGTACCTGCAGCCGTCAGCGAAGCACCTGCCGGTGGCGCGCTGGGCGACGCCGGACGAGTTCGTCCACTGGAAGAAATTCGGTTTGGGCCTGGGTCTCGGCGTCGTGGAAAGCGGCGCACTCGTCCGCTCGAGTTACCACGCCGACGAGCAGTCGCAGAAATACACCGGCGCAGAGCATCTGAACACGGACAACGCGCTCGCGAGCAGGTAAGGTCGGCGGCGGCCGTTCAAGGACGTTCCGGCGGAAATCGTGCCTCTGCGTCGCCGGCGTGGATTCTTCGCTGCGCTCAGAATGACAGGATCGGGGGTTTTGGTTACTCCCTCCCTAACGTCGCCGGGCGTGGACGAGTCACGCCCCGACAACGATCCGCCGCCATTTTGCGTCGGGGCGAGCCTCGTGCGCGCCCTCTCCTTCCTGCCGCTGCGCAACCCGTGGTTTCAGTTCCTCACGTCGGGGGTCAGCGCGATCCGCCAGCCGATCAGCCCGCACAGTCCGAAGCCGACGGCGTTGATCACGCCATGCAATGCCCGCATCGCGCCGAGATCCAGCCGCGGCACGGGCAGGGCCGTGGTGCGCAGCGCATAAATCACCGCCAGAAACATTCCGACAAAGAGCGAGGCCCCGGCCACAAGGAGAAGGATCCGGGCCGATCCATGGACGCGAGCCTCCGTCGCGATTCTAACCTGCAGGATCGCCACGGCCATGCCCGCAATCGCGAGCCCGCAGCCGGCGGCGGTTTCGAGGGCCGACCCCCAGCCGAGTTGGGCCAAAGTAATTCCCAGAGCGACGGCCGGCACGCCAAGCACGACGCCGATCGCGGCCAGCGAACCGAGCCGGGACTCCGGCTGACGATCAATCACGAGTCCGGTGATCGCCGGCAGAATCCAGCCGGCGAAATGAAAGTGCACCGCGGTCAGCGCCACGATTTCCGCGTCGAAGCCGAGCGGCCGCAGGCCCGCCCGATCGGCGAAAACCCACAGGCCGGCGATGCCGGCATAGAACATCGCGATCGACTCGCACCCGCGACCAAGTGACTTGCGCCAGCGGCCCAGCATCAAGCCGGTCAATCCCGCGACCGCCAGCATTGCCGTGATCATCAGCCACGGCAGGGCTGCGAACGCGGCGGGAGCTCCCGCCGGCGCCACGAAGGCCGCGGTCAAAAGAATGGCCGCCGGCAGCTGCAGCCGCAGCAGCCAGCCGGCCAGCCGGGTCCGATCCTCCGCGAGGATCAATTCCAGGAGCAGCGGCGCCAGCACGAGCGCGGCGAAGGCGAGCAAGACATGCGTCACATCCAGCGGCTGCCCGCGGCGGAGGGCAAAAATCGCGAACGCCGTCCACACCACCCCGCCGACGAAGGCCTTGTTCCGGCCGCTCATCCGCAGTTTTCTCCCGCCTGGTTCGCCTGTTCGCATCCTGCTGTCCGCGCCATTTTTCGGTGTATTCGGTTTAAGGTGTTCGCTACACCCCAGCCATGAAGACCCGCCGCGCCATCGTCGAGAACTGGCTGCCACGCTACACCGGCGTCCCTCTGAACAAATT
>CANJCM010000125.1 GCA_947472765.1 Opitutia bacterium | reverse complement strand
TGCCGGATCACGTCAGGCTGCGCGCTCTGCCCGAGGACCGGAAACTTGATTCGCTCGGAATTCCCGATGAATTCCGTCGGGTTAAAATTGGTGAGACCCGGGGTTTCGCGGGCATAATAGCGCTTCGTCGTCGTTTCCGGCCGAACGAACTCAACGGCCATGACCGCGCTAATCGCGGTTTCGGCGGCGTTCATGTACTGCTTCATGTGCACGAACGAGACGCCGAGGGCGTTGCTCGACTTGTTAAACCGGCTGCTCTCGCCGTCTTCCGGCAGGATGCTCTTCACTTCCAGCCAGGGCGCCTGAAACAGATCCCGCACGGCGTTTTCATATTCGGCGCGATTCAACCGGCGCTGCTTGGCGCGACCATCCCGGACCACCAACGCGTGATCGACCGTCGTGAGCGAGGCATTCAACTGCCGGACGAACGATCCCAGCTCGCCGGCGTTCGGCCGCTTTTTCTCCGGCGGGGGCATCTCACCGGCCTGGACGCGATCGTGGACTTTCGCCCAGAGGAGAAAATTCGCCGGCTCATCCGGCGAATATTTCAAGCTCGTCAGATCAAGTCCGCCCTCCTTGTCGACGTCGTTGTGACAGCTCGAACAATGGCGGTCGGTGAACGTCGCCAGATCGTCGGCGATCGTCGCACCGGCCATGGGCAGGGAAGCCATGACGGCCGCAGCAAGCGCGCTCGAGAGAAGGCAGAAGGCTCGATTCCAGGTCGGGGTAGTCATCGAATAAAGTTTCCCGGGCGAATTCGCCCGCAGAAGGAAATCTTACGCAAAATTTTTCGCTTCTGCCAATAGAGTCTCATTCGACTGCCGAAGTTTTTTTGGAGCCCGTCATGCCTCCGCCTCCTGCGCCCGCAGTGAGCGGAGTCTCCCACCCGCCCACCTCACGAAGTCCGGACCCGGCGGAGCGAACTTCCACCAAAACACGTGGCGTCCGAATCCTTTCCCTAATCCAGCCCGAAACTTCCGGCCGGACGCTACTCTGCGCCGGCTTGTTGAGGCCCGACCGGCCGGTCTGGAACTTCGGAGGCGTGGCCCGTCCCCGCGCCAAAAATGCGATTACGCTTCGGCCGAACCCGGATCTGAACCTGGCTCCGGGGCCGGCTTTCCCGCAGCACATGACGACGGATTCCAAGGCGGGCTGACTCGGCGGCGAACTTGATCTGCACCTCCTGCATCCGCTGAAAGAGCGAGAGGAGTTGCGCCGGATCCGGATACTGATCCAGTCCGCAGCGTTCCAACGCCAGCAGCAGCTCGTGCGTTGCTTCCAGCGTCGAAAGACAGCCCGGCTCGGGCTGGCGTTTGATTACATACCGGCTCGGTTGCGCATTGGAGAACATGATCCGCGGCAGACGCTGCAGGCTGGGACTGTCCCGCCAAAGATGCCGCGCAAGCCGCCAGGTCGCATCGAGCAGGAACACCACGAGGCGCCGACGGCCAAGATCAGTGGCAGTGAACTCCCCTTTGGACAGGTCGCGACTATCCCGCGTCGGATAGAGCAACACCGGATAATTCGCCGGATCGTTGATCAAGCGCTGCACCGCCTCGTGCTCGTCGAACCCGGTCCCCATGTGAATCTCGCTGTCCGCGAGGCACAGGTGCGTCAGCCGTCCGGTCGCCGCCTTGGCGTGCTTGAACTCATGCGGGTGCATGAGGAACACGAACTTGGTCCGCGTCGGCATCGGCGCAATGCTGCCGCACCAGCACAGCGGCTGCGGCCAAAAACATCGGTAACACATCACGCGGCTCATCAGTCACGCACGCTTGCGCCCGGCGGCCCGTCTGACGAGGGGGAAAGCAACGCCGCCCCGCGGCGAGGCCTGGTGTGCCAGCTTTTCTGATACATCGGAACGTCGAGGCGCCGGCCGGGCCGCGGAATTTTCCCGGAGTTGGGATTCGGGTGTTTCATTTCTGCGTCGCCGCCGGGCCTCGAAACTCGACGCGTGCCCGACGGAAAACTTTTTCCAATTGTCTATCAACGGTTAACAAGCCCACCGATCGGTTGGCACGCGCGCTGCAAAGAGTGTGCGCAGGTCGGCATCAACCCGGAACTCCTCCGGAAATGCGGACCACAATCCAAACAAAACTCAACGCTCTCCGGAGCACTCCCAAAATGAACAAGTCCGTCTCCCTCGTCAGCACGCTCGTTGCCCTTCTCCTCACCAGTTCCGCGTTCGCCTACACGCCGAGCAATTCGGCCGCGAAGCTCATCCCCTCCAAAGTGGTGAGCCCAACCGATCTGCCGCGCACCTTCACCCGCAGTGTGGTGAACGTCGAATTCACCCTCGACGAAAATGGCCAGCCGAAGGACATCGTCGTCGGGACATCCG
Source organism: Opitutia bacterium (assembly GCA_947472765.1). Classification (GTDB taxonomy): domain Bacteria; phylum Verrucomicrobiota; class Verrucomicrobiia; order Opitutales; family Opitutaceae; genus ER46. The sequence goes on along the minus strand of CANJCM010000125.1, from coordinate 8,465 downwards.
ATCGCAACGCCAAGGAACAAATCGTGAAGGCCTTCCAGCAATGGCGCTTTGAAAACACGCCGCGCGAGGCCGGCCACACCGCCAAGCGTTTCGTGCTGCCGCTGGAAATCGTGCCGTCCGTCTGAACCCGGCGTGCACTTGTGCGAGGTCACCCGTCTCTGACGGGTGACCTTGGCGGGGCTTCCCCGCCCGGTCCCGATTTCTACTCCTTCGGGATTTCGTTGTCCGTCTTGAGCATGAGCACCGGTGTCTTGGTCTTAACCCAGACCTCCGTCTCTTTGAAGAACTTGGCCGGCACGTTCTCGATCGCCTCCCCCACCGTCTTCACCGGCAGCAACCGGCCCTTCTGCGTCGTGTTGTAATCGTAGCTCGCGCGGAAAATTCGATCCTGGGTCGTGGCTACGCTTTCGCTCTCCGGCACCTGCAGCACCCAGCCCACAAAATCGTGCTTCGGCATTTTGCCGTCCGGATCGCTGACCAGAATCACGAACTGCTTCTTCAGCGCCGGCGGCTTTTCCTCCCCGTTGTCAGGCTGGACGACGAGATTCATCTCCTCGATCACCCGGCGGAGCACGGCGGGGTCGACATGATTCTTCTTCAGGATTTCGGCGACTTTGCTGACGTCAATTTTCGGCATGGCGGCAAAGAGGAAGGGGAAAGTTCGGAGCTGGCCACAAATTTCACTGCTTTCCATCCGCCGGAATCGCCACGGCCCGGCCACCTCTGATCGCCGCCGCCTGCGGCGGTGCGGAAGAGTGCTGGCGTGCCTTGAATCGGAGACTACTGACTGCGTCCCGCCGGATGTCTTGGATCGTAGCCGCGCGCCTTCATCGCCGCGGTCAACGCCTTCAAGTCCAGCTGCGCCCCCGGCTTAACCCCATTCTCCCGAAACCAGTTTTGGTTCATCTCAAGCGCGTAAATCAGGTTGGATCCGCGCGAGCTCACCGTCCGCTCATCGAACGGGTGCATGGGATAAATTTCCTGGAGCCGGCCCGCTGGATCGAAGAAGCCAATGTCGAGCGCCGTCGGCGTGTTGCGCATCCAGAATCCCATCTGCTGGGGACGATCGTAGATGAAGATCATCCCGTCGTCCCGGCCGAGATCGCGTCGGAACATGAGCCCGCGCTGCTGCTCCACCGGTTGAATGGCGAGCTGCATGCGGACCACTCGCTCGCCCACCTTGATCGGAAAAAAATCTGACGCGGTTTTCAACGGCTCGGCGGTCGCGGCCGGCCGGTCGCTGCCGCACGCCGTGAGGCCAAGGAGCAATCCCATCGCGGCGACCAACAGCAGTCGCGAAACCGGATTTGCGTTTTTCATTGGGGCGTTGGCTAATGCCCGCCTCATCGCAATTCAACCACTCTCTTCCGTGCCGGGTAAAAACGCTCCGCCTCCGCTCCTCTACGCCGACAGTTCCCGCAGCGCCGACGTTCTTTATTTCGGCCGCGTCAACGTTCCCGATGCCTTCATCTCCTTTCGGCTCGGGCGGAAGAAATACGCCGTGGTCAGCGCGCTCGAGTTTGGCCGGGTGCGGAAGACCTCGGACTTTGACGTCGTCCTGCCGCTCGAGCCTTATCAAAAGCGGGCCCGCAGCCTCTGGACGCAGCGCCAAGTGGGCGCCGCCGAGGTCATTTATCTCCTCGCGAAGGATTTTCGCCAGACGCGGTTCACCGTTCCAGCCGACTTTCCCGCCGGAATTTATGAAAAGCTCTACGAACTCGGACTGAACGTCACCGTCGCGGAGGGCGCACTTTTCCCTGAGCGCGAGATCAAGCGTCCAGCCGAGGCCGCGGCGATCCGCGAAGGCAACCGCTGCGCCGCCCTTGGCTTCGCAGCCGCCGAACGCATTCTCCGCGCCTGTCGCATCCAGGGCCGCACGCTTCGGCATCGCGGCCGGGTGGTCACGAGCGAGATGCTCAAGTTCGCCATCGAGGTCGCCTGCCTCGAAGCGGGCGCAGTTTCTTCGGACACCATCGTGGCCGGCGGCGATCAAGCCTGCGACCCGCACGAGCGGGGATCCGGTCCGCTGCGTCCGCACGAACTCATCATCATCGACATCTTTCCGCGCGTCACCGCCAGCGGATACCATGGCGACATGACTCGCACGTTCCTGCGCGGGCGAGCCAGCGAGGCGCAACAGGCTCTCGTCTCCGCCGTGCGTGCCGCGCAACTGGCCGCCCTCAAGTCAATCCGGGCGAATGTGAACGGTCGCGATGTTCACGGCCGGGTGCTTGAGGTCTTTGCAGCGCGCGGCTTCGAAACGAAGCACACCCCCAAGGGCTCGGTTGGCTTCTTCCACGGCACCGGCCACGGTCTCGGTCTGGACGTCCACGAGTTGCCGCGCGTCAGCGGGGCCGTCGACTACCGGCTGCTAAAAGGTGCCGTCACGACCGTCGAACCGGGCCTCTACTACCCGGGACTCGGCGGTTGCCGAATCGAGGACGTCGTACAGGTCACATCCGGCGCGCCGAAGCCGCTGTCGCGTTACCACTACCAATGGGAGCTCTGATGAAAGGTCTCGTCCCGCTGCTGAAGAAGATCTCCCGGAAGCGCATCCTCGTCGTCGGCGACGTGATGCTGGACCATTACATTTGGGGCGACGCCACCCGGATTTCGCCGGAAGCCCCAGTTCCGGTGGTCGACATTGCCAGGGACTCCTGGAGCGGCGGCGGCGCGGCGAATGTCGCCCTCAACATTGCGTCCCTCGGGGCCCAGTGCACGGTGGCCGGCTTTTTCGGCGAGGATGAGGCGGGGGCAAAGCTGACGGAGATTCTCGCCGCCCATGGCATCTCGACCCTCCGCACGCCCGGCGAAGCCCCGACGATCGTGAAAACGCGCGTCCTTGTGCAGCGACAGCAGCTCTGCCGACTCGACCGCGAAGCCGCACCGCCCGCCTACGAATTGACCCCTGCCAGGGCGGAAGCGTTGCTAGCCGCCGAAATCAAACGCTGCGACGCCGTGATTCTCTCGGATTACGCCAAAGGGCTGCTCACGGAGGAGCTGGTCAAGCGACTCACCAAACTCGCGCGCGCCGCCGGCAAGTTCATCGCCCTCGACCCGAAACCCAAACGCAAGATCGCCTTCCAGCATCTCGATCTGATTACGCCCAACAAGCGGGAGGCGCTGCAACTCGCCGGCATGGAGCCCGTCCCCCACGCGCCATTTCCGGCCCGCGAAGTTTGCGCCCGGCTGCACGAGATCTACGCGACGAAGTTTCTCGTCATCACTCTCGGCGAGGAGGGCATGCTGCTCAGCGCCAACGGAAAGATCCTCAAGACCATCCCGACCGCGGCCCGTGAGGTTTACGATGTCTCGGGCGCCGGCGACACTTCCCTCGCCGGTCTCGTCCTTGCGCTTGTGGCTGGGGCCGATCTTGAGGAGGCCGCGCACTTCGCGAACGCGGCCGCAGGCGTCGTCGTCGGCAAGATCGGCACCGCTACGGTCACACCCGATGAACTAACGCGGTACGTGAACCACGGCTGATATTTTTGGGCCGTCCGTGGACTGAGCTGCGGACCCGGCCCGCTGACCCATTGCCACCCTTTCCATGTCCAAAGCCCTCTTCCTCGATCGCGATGGCACGCTCATTTTCGATAAGCATTATCTCTCCGATCCGGCGGCGGTGGAACTCATCCCGGGCGTGGCGGAGGCTTTGCGTCGCGCCCGGCAGCTCGGTTATCGGCTGTTCATCCTGACCAACCAGTCGGGCATCGGCCGCGGACTGCACAAGCTCGAGGACGTGCTGAGGTGCAATGAGCGGATGGAGGAACTGCTCGGTCTTCCGAAGCCGCTCTTCGATGGCATTTGCATCGCACCGGAGGGACCAGATGACCCGGTCGTCTATCGCAAACCGTCGCCCCGATACCTTTTGGAAAGCATCGAGCGCTACGGCCTGGATCCGGAGAATTGTTGGATGATCGGAGATCGCGAAGGCGACATCACGACCGGTCTGAACGCGAAGGTCCGAGCAGCCGCGGTTTGCACCGGCAAGCACACCGCCCAGGATTGGGCGCAACTCGCCCTCCCCGCGGTTCCGGTCTATCCCAGTCTTCGCGAATTCGTCGCGACCCTCACCTGAATGTCCGGTCTCGGAGGGCCCCCGCACGTCCCCGTCGCATGCCCGAACTAGCCGAAGTCGAATTCTTCCGTCGTCGCTGGGATGAAGCCGCCCGTGGCAAGCACGTCGTGCGCGTGCTCACTCACGACACCAAGCGGCTGCTTCGCGCGTTGAACGTCCCCCATTTCCGGCGGGCGCTGGAAGGCGCCAGGTTCAAGTCATCGGAGACGGCCGCCAAGCAGATGCTCTTTCGTTTCAACGACGACCTCTGGCTCGGCGTCCATCTGGGCATGAGCGGCGAACTCACGGTGGCACCCGCCGATCATGTCCCCGGAAAACACGATCACCTCGTGCTCGTGACGGCGCGCCACGCGCTCGTTTTCTGCGATCCGCGGATGTTCGGTCGCGTTGACTTCCATATCGGGACGACACCGCCGGCCTGGTGGAGCAAGATCGCTCCGGCGATTCTCTCCCGCGCGTTCACTCCGTCAGCCGTGCAGGCTTTCCTGACCCGAAGGCGCCGCGCACCGATCAAAGCCGTGCTTCTGATGCAGGAACAATTTCCCGGCGTGGGCAATTGGATGGCCGACGAAATTCTCTGGCGAGCTGCCATTCATCCGGCCCGTGCCGCCGGCTCCCTACGACCCCGCGAGGTCAGGGCGTTATGGCGGCAATGCCGCCAGGTTTGTCGCGATGCTTTGGACAAAATCGCCGGTCGCAGCGGTAAGTTGCCGTCGGATCTCAACGTCAACATTCCCACGACCTGGCTCTTTCGGCATCGCTGGCAGCCGGGAGGCCGGTGTCCTCGCACCGGCCTGCCGCTCGCGCACGCCACCATCGGCGGCCGGACCACGTGCTGGTCGCCGGCGCGTCAGAAGCTCGTTTCTGACTCGCAACTCAAGGCACTCGGCGGAACCCCGTCGAAAAGGCGCGCCCTCCCCCGCCCCGGTTCGAAGCACGTTCCCTCAAACTCTCGCGGACGGCAAACAATCGCTTCTGCGTCGCAGCCCCTCCCGCCAGCCAGACGGCCCCAACAGTCGACGCTCCCACGCCGATGACCGCACCCAAACGCCAACGTCTCGATGAACTCCTCGTGGCGCGCAGCCTCGCGGAAACGCGCTCCCAGGCGAAGGCCCTGATCATGAGCGGTCGCGTGCGGCATGGAACCGATCGACTGGACAAGCCGGGGAAGGAGTTCCCCACCGACTTCGAGTTGAGCATTGAACAGCCGCCGCGATTCGTGAGCCGTGGCGGCGAAAAGCTCTCCGCCGCCCTGGATCACTTTGCCGTGCAAGTCGCCGGCGCCCATGTCCTGGACGTCGGCGCGTCGACCGGGGGTTTCACCGACTGCGTGCTCCAAAACGGCGCGAGGGACGTCGTCTGCGTGGATGTCGGGCGCGCGCAACTGCACGCCAGGCTCCGGGGCGATCCTCGCGTCACCAACCTCGAGCAAATCAACGCTCGCGAATTGACGGCCGCGCAACTGCCGCGCGCTGCCTACGATCTGATCGTGATGGACCTCTCGTTCATCTCGCTGCGATCCGTGCTGCGCCCGGTTTGGGCGCTGCTGCGCGAAGGCGCACCTCTGATCGCGTTGGTCAAGCCGCAGTTCGAAGCGGGAAAGAAGGAGGTGGACAAGGGTCGCGGCGTGATTCGTGACCCTGCCGTGCAGGAGGCCGCACTGAACCAGGTGAGGGAATATGCCCTCGCCAATCTGCCGGGGGTAAAATTGCTCGGCGCCATCGATTCACCCATCACGGGAGCGGACGGAAATCGGGAGTTCTTGCTCGGCCTGCGGAAAGAAAGCACTACTTCCGCCTGATCATGTGCCTCGCCCTCCCCGCCATTACACAGCCATGAAGCCCATCCGAAAGCTGGCATTTGTGGTCAATGCGGAGAAGGACGGCGCCCTGACGCTCGCCCGTCATCTCGCGACCATTGCCCGCGAGGCCGGTGTAAAGCTGAAGCAAACCTCCCGGACCAAACTTCCGGAAGGCTACCTCAATGGCTGCGATGCCTGCTGCGTCATTGGCGGTGATGGCACGCTGCTCGGCGTCGCTCGCGAGTCCGCCCGGGCCCACGTGCCCATCATCGGCGTGAATCGGGGCAGTCTTGGATTTCTCACCACGTTTGCGGCCGATGAAGCGCGCGCGCATTTCACCGCCCTCCTCGCTGGCGACTTTCGGGTGGACGATCGCGCGATGCTCGACTGCTCGACCGGATCCGGCGCGCATGACCTCGCGCTCAACGACGTTTTGATCAAGGACGAGATCAACTCCCGGCTGGTTCGGCTCGAGGTTTTTGCCGATGACGAATTGGTCACCGAATACACCTGTGACGGTTTGATTTTTTCCACCGCGACTGGATCCACCGCTTACAACCTTTCCGCTGGCGGGCCGATTATCCATCCCTCGGCTGCCGTCATCGCGATGACTCCCATCTGCCCGCATACCCTGAGCAACCGCTCGATTATCTTCCGGGAGAATGTCCGTTTGCGGGTCTACAATCGCACCGCGGATTCGCGCCTGCTCGTCGCCATGGACGGCCAGCGGAATTTGAAGGTCAGCGAACGTTCGCCCGTCGAGATCTCGATCGCGAAACTGCGGCTGCCCCTGGCGCAACAGCGCGATTACTCCCACTTCTCCGTCGTTCGCGCCAAGCTGAGGTGGAGTGGTGGCTTTGTAGAGAAGAGCTGAATCAGCCCTTCTTCGGCGCCTTTTCCTTCTCCTCTTCCTTGCTCGGCTCGCGTGGCTTTTTCCGCGCTTCATCCGCCTTCATCGTGGCAACCTCGTCTGGGTCCAGCTTGCCGTTCGCGTTTCGATCGTAGCGCTGGAGATTCTCGGCGTCACGTCGGGCAGCCTCATCCGCCTTCTTCTCTGCCGCCACCAGCGAGCCCGTCGCAATACTCATCGTCAGAAGGGCCAGGCCAAGTGCCGGTGCCCGCGAGGGGAACGATTGCTTCATCGTGAAGAAGTAATGCACCGCCGGCGGTAGCGCCAGCCGGTTTAGGTTACGCATCGTGCTCTCTCGCCAACGTCCAGACTTACAACAAAGCGATCAACTCGTCCCGCACGGCCTCGACCCGCTTGTAGGCGGCGACTTCTGCCGGCATCGTCGCCAGAGCTCGACGCAAACCCGTCGCGGCCTCGACGTCGCGTGCGAGTTCATCCAGCCGCCGGAGGGCGATTCGGATTCCGAAAACAATACCCCTTGTTTGCGGCAGTGCGACGAGCACCTGCTCTTCAATCCGCAACCAGAGACTTTCGAGCCCCACCGGCGAAGTCGGCGGCGCGATTCGGCGATGGGGATGCAAATTGAGCTGGTCCGTTCCGGCCAGGCCCCAATTTGATCGAAAGAATGCGGCTCCCGGTTTCAGCCGCGTGAGAAACTGATGAATCGGATTCCCCAGCGCCAGGTTCAGGCCTGGAACGGCGTCATGGATGAAATCCACCGGATGGCCGATTTTCTCCTCGAGCGACCACCCGGACGGAAAGCAAACGACTCCCGCCTGCAGCCGAAATCGTCCCGCGGCATCCTGGGTTAGAAACAGAAGATCCGGCTCGAAGCGTTTCCCAAGTTCGGTGAGTGACGCGCCCGCCAACCCGGGTGGCGTGGCCCAGGGCGCTCCCCACGCCGCAAACTCATCGACTACCGGGCCACCCTCGGGCCGCGATTGCACGTAGCGGGCGGGTTCACGGTCGAGCCAATGTGCGCGCTCCGCCAGCAGCCGACCGGTGGAGTCTTGGGATCGGAAGAAATCCGTCGGCTCCTCCCGCCGTAGTGTGAGATGAAACCGAAAATCACCCGCGGGAAAAAGATCGGCGGTTGAGCTCACGGCCAGGAAAACTCAGGAACCCGCCGCGGGCCGCACGACCAGCTGCGTCCGCTGTGAGCGGGTGAAATAGCGCGACGCGAAGGCCGACAAATCCGCAATCGTGACGGCCTCGATGCGGGCATCATAGAGCTTCCAATCGTTGATCGGCTGCCCCTGCAGGGCATTGAGCGCCGCGTGCATGGCGCGGGCCGAATTGGTTTGGGATCCCTGGCGGCGTGCCGCCTTCAAGCGGGCCTGGCATCGCGCCAGCTCAACCGGCTCCACTGCTCCTGCCTGCACCCGGGCAATTTCGGCATCAATTTCAGCCAGCACCTCTCCTTCCTTTCCCGGTTGAGTACCAGCGAGAAAATAGAAGAGCCCTGAATCCAGGCCGGTCACACGGGCCGACCGGACGAAGTAAGCCAGCCCTTTTTCTTCGCGCACCCGTTCAAACAGACGCGAAGCCATGCCGCTGAACAATTCGTCCGCCACCTCGGACACATAAAAGTCCGGCGAATTTACGCGCGGTCCCGGAAACCCCTGGAGGACCACCGCCTGCTCCCGTTCCTCGTGCTCGACAAACTCACCGGGCTC
>CANJCM010000124.1 GCA_947472765.1 Opitutia bacterium | reverse complement strand
GGGCGCCGTACTCCATCAGCACCTGGGCCGCGAAGCTCGGCTGGCCGGCGACTTCATGCACGACGCTGTGCTCGTAGTTGGAGCACTTGCTGAAGAAGAGGATTTTCTTCTTCGCTTGCGCGGCCTGCGCCGCGGGCGCAAAGGCGAGCACGGTAGCGACGCCGGAAAGGATCAGGTTGCGGAGGAGTTTCATGGAGGGGAGCGACAACAGAGTCGCGATGCGCGTTCGGCTCAAGGGTGAATCAGCCGGCGGACCCACCACCCAATCCTCGCTTGCGTGCCAGGCAACGGTCCCGTCATTCCCGAAGGCGCAGGACTGCCGCTCCTGTGACCCAGCCAATCCCGCCATGTTCGCGCGCCGCGACACCCTCGTTCTCTCCCTGCTGCTGGTCGCGGTGTCGATCGTCTGGATCGACACCTACCGGCGCTGGACGGCGCCGTCTTGGCAGGTGCCCGTCGCGTATGTCGGCGACGCGTGGTTCGAACTGACCGCGATCAACGGCAAGGCCGAATCCGGCGCGCTGCCCTTCGGCCGGTACACCCTCCCGCGGCTTGGCGCGCCGGAGGGCGCGGACTGGAGCGACTATCCGCTCTATGACGACGTCCTGAACTGGACCGTGGCCCAGGGAGCCCGCTGGTTCGGACTCTTTCCGGCGGCCAATCTCGCGGTGCTACTGGGACACCTGCTCGCCGCCGCGAGTTGCTTCTGCGTCTGCCGGCACCTCGGTGCCGCGCGATCCTGGAGCGCCGCGGTCGCCGGCGTGTACGCCCTTTCCTACTACGCGTTCTACCGGACGCTCTGGCATCTCTCGCTCCTGCACTACTGGCATCTGCCGCTCGCCCTCGCGGTGGTCCTGCGCTGCCTCTCGACCCGCCGGCCGGCACTCGCGGGTCGCGCGCTGGCCGGGGCCGTGGGGATCGCGTTCCTGACGGGACTGCTCGAGTTTTACTACGCGATGATGATCGGGCAGTTTTTCGCCCTCGCCGCGGTCTTCCATGCGGTGCGGCGCGGGGGTGTCCGGAGGATTCTCGTGCCCGTGGGCCTGGGGGCGACGCTGGTGATCGCGTTCCTGGTCACGCAGATCGACACCTTCAACCACCACCGCGAACACGGCCCGAACCCGACGGCCGTCGCGCGTGGAGGCGGCGATGTGGCCGTGCTGGCACTGCGCCCGATCCAGCTCGTCCTGCCTTACCAGCACGCTTGGGCCGCACTGCAAAAATGGTCCCGCGAAGCGTATTGGGACACGAACCCGGCCGGGCGGAGCAGCGAACGCTCAACTTATCTCGGCGTCGTGGGCCTCGCGGGACTGCTGGCGATTCTGGGCTCCTTCGTCTGGCGCCTCCGCCAGCGTCGGAAGTTCTCGTGGTACGCCCCGCTGACGGCCTGGGTGGTGGCGTGGGCGGTACCGGGCGGGATCTCCTCCCTGCTGGTGCTCGCCGGCTGGAATTACATCCGCGCGAACAATCGCATGAGCATTTTCCTGCTCACGCTCGCGCTGCTCTTCCTCGCCACCGCGCTGACGGCGGCAACCCGCCGCTGGTCCGCGGCGAAGTGCTGGGTCTGCGCGGCCGGCTTGTTTGCGCTGGGCGCGTGGGATCAGGCGCGTCATCCCCCCGCGCAGCCTTGGACGGCCATCCGTCGTACCGTTGAAGGCGACCGGCAGTTCGCCCGTGAGCTCGAAACGGCGGTGGGCCCGCGCACGAATGTCTTCATGCTCCCCGCGGTGCCGTTTCCCGAGGCGGGTTCGAACTTCGCCCGCGGCTTCATCGACTACGAGCACCTCCGGCTGTACCTCGCGTCGAAAACGCTGCGGCTGTCCTACGGCGCGGTCAAAGGCCGCCCGGCCGTCGACGACGCCGTGGCGCTCGGTCAAGGGCCGGCCGACGAAGTCACCGCCCGGATCGCGGCGGGCTCGTGGGGCGCCGTGGTGATCAATCGCAAAGGCCTGGCCGACGACGGCGCCGCGATGCTGGCCAGCCTCGAGCGCGGCGGCTGGACGCGGCGGATCGAGTCGCCGCTGGGCGATATGGTCGCGGTCGTGCGGCCATAGGACGGCGGCGAGGCCGCCGTCCTTCAGGTCATTTCCAGACCGCGGCAGGTGCCCGTCGAGGACGAGAACTTGTCGCGGTTGATGCCGAGGCGGTGGAGCACTGACAGATAGACGTTCGTCAGCGGGTACGGCTTGGCGACGTCGAAGCCGAGGTGCTGGCCGTGCTTCCAGCCGCCACCCGCGAGGATGAACGGCAGATTGTTGCTCAGATGGGCGCGGCTCGTCCGCGCCCAGCAGCACGCTCGGGCGCGGTCGAGCCGCGCCCCTGCCAAGCATGTCCGAACGCCGCACCTGAACGGCGGCGCTTCGCGCTCACTTCCTCGCCCGACCAATCGTCGACGGGCCACCCTTCATCTTCAGCGGCTCCTTTTCGCTGAGCGCCTTCCCGTCCCAGCGGAAGACGTGAACGGCCTTCTCCACCATGCTGGTGGCGAGCACGGTGCGGTTGTCCGCGGAAATCGTCACGCCCTGTGGCCACGCGCCAATCGGGGCCTCCGCCGCGAACGTGAGCTTCGTGCCGGAAACGCGATAGAGACGCAGCCGCCCCTGCGGCTGGAAAAACGGCGTGCCCTTCGGCTTCGTGCTGCCGTTGAGCAGAATCACGGCGCAGAGACTGCCATCGGGTGAAAGGACCACACACTCGGGAGTCAGCCCCACGTTGAGGCTATCGACGAGGCGCGGCGGCTCCGCGCGCAAGTCGATCACCCCGAGCGTGTCGACGTCACCGTTGAGGAATCCGACATTGCCGACGACGGCGATGCTGCCGTCGCGACTGACATCACCCGCGTACGGCTTGAGCCCGGGACGGATGCTGCGACCGGCCGGGGAAACCTTCTGGCCGTCAATGCGGAGCAGCATCACCTCGTGTTCACTGTCACAGGTGAGAATCGCCGTGCGTCCATCGGGCGCGAAGACCGGCTGCCGGACGCCCGTGGCGGCTTCGGCGACCTTCACGCGGCCGACCGGCGTGACGTTCTTTCCAGCAATGGCGAAAACCGAAACGGTGCCGTCGTCGTGATTGCCCACCAGCGCGAGCGTGCCGGCGCGATTGATGCCCACCCCGGACGGCATCCCACCGGTTTCGAGCGTGGCCAGAACGCGCGGCGGACGCGTCGTGAGGTCGACCACCGTCAGCCGGTTGTCGCCGGTTTGCTTGGTCGGATCCCTCGGATCGACATGGTTGCTCGAGGCCACGAGTGCGAGTTCCTCGTTCGGCGTGATCGCCGCCCCGGCGGGCGGTCCAATGACGCTGTTCGGCACGCCGTCGATTTCTGCGACGAGCCGCGGGCGCTCACCGGAAAGATCGATCACCGCGAGCGTGTCGGGCGGAGGATCCTTAACCACCACCTGGGCGCCGTTGACGAGCACGACCTTGTTGTCGTTGGGGACGACGAACAGTTCGGCGCGGGCCGTGGAGACGAAGAGCGCGACCGAGAGCGTCGCAGCGAAAGAGCGGAGCAAGGGGTAAGCGTGCATGGGGATCCGCCACGACGTCGCGGCGGTTAACCGATTCGACAAACAGGACCCCGCCGACGCAATCCCCGCGTCGCCCCCTCGCCCTCCCAAACCTTGCGCGTCATGTAATACTTGGATTCCGAAGTTAAACGGATTGGCGTGGCCCTGTCCGTGAGGACAGGGACGTCATGATCGTTTCGCCTAAAGCCGTCCCGCTGCTCACGCAGCGGGCTACGACGCCAACTTCGGAATCCAAGTAATACGTTACGTCGCCTCCCGCCGCAGTTCCCGGCACGACGTCGACGCGAATCGTGCGGAAACAGTCGCTGGCAACCAGCCGCGCCCCGCTTCGCTTGCCCTCCGCCCGATCTCCAGCCTCGCGATCCCAAACCCGTCCGACAAAGTTTCGTCCGTCGTCCGTCGTCCGTCGTCCGCCCTCCGTCCTCTGCCCAACCCCATGTCCTTCTCCTCCCGTCCCCTCTCCCGCCGCGATGCCCTCAAGGGCGCGGCTCTCGCCGCCCTCGGCTATCCGCTGCTCCGCCCGCTCTCGATGTTCGCCGCCGCTCCGGTGTCGCTTCCCGATCGCACGCACGGCATCCGGCTCGGCCTCGCGTCGTATTCACTCAACACCCTCAGCGTCGATCAGGTGATCGCGGTCGTCAGCCAGCTCGAGCTGAAGACGGTCTCGCTCTTCCGCCTGCACTGCCCGTGGGGCACCGGAACGGTCGAAGAGTGCCGCACCGTGGTGAAGAAATTCGCCGACGCCGGCATCACCGTGACCAGCACCGGCGTGGTCGAGCTGCCCAACGACGAAGCCGTCGTGCGCAAAGCTTTCGATAATATCAAAGGCGCCGGGCTGAAGAAATTCGTCGGCCGTCCCACCATCGAATCCCTCCCACTCGTCGAGAAGTTCGTGAAGGAGTACGACGTCATCGTCGCGATCCATAATCACGGCCCGACGGACCGCTACCCGAAGGCCGCCGACGCGCTGAAAGCGATCCAGCCCTACGACAAGCGGATCGGCCTCTGTCTCGATGTCGGCCACGGCTGGCTCGCCGACGAGGATCCGGCCGCGAGCATCCGGCTTGCCCGTGACCGCGTTTATGAAGTGCACCTGAAGGACACCCGCGGACCGAAGGACGGAAAATCCGCGGACGCCGGTCCGGTGATCGTCGGCCGCGGCCTCGTGGATATCAAAGCCGTGCTCGCCGCGCTGGTGGAAATCAAATTCGCCCACGAAGTGGAGTTCGAATACGAGGAGCCCGTGCCGAACAAGGTGCCGGGCCTCGCCGAGTCAGTCGGCTACACGCGCGGATTGCTGGCCGCGATGTGATCGCGTGCTGGAGGGCGGGTGCCCTCACCCGCCAATTTGGCTTATTGAGGCTAGTCGATCAGGCTACCCGTAAGTTTCGAATCCCTGCCCTCACGGGCAGGGCCACATTTCAGTCGTGGCCCGCTGCGTGAGCAGCGGGAGCTTTGGCCTGCAAAAATGCCGTCAGTCTTGTGCGCGACCCTCAATAGCGCTCTGCCCTTGGACGGTGAGGGCACCGTCCCTCCAATAAGTTCCAGCGCTACTTACCCTCCGGCACGACGATGGCGTCGCCCATCTTCACTTCGGCTTTTCGATCCCGCTCGGTGACGATCACGGGACGATCCACATTCTGCCCAAAGTGCGGCGCGCCACTCGCGAGCATCGTCCCGAGTGCATCCGGCAGTGACTGATCCAGTGCCGTAATACTCATCCGCGTCCGCCAAAGGAGTTTGTTCTGCTTCTTCGTCACCGCGGCGGCGTCGAAGGCTCCGATGAACACATAGGACCGACGCTGGCGCATGGCCTCGTTGAGCTGGGCAACCTCGGCGGGAGTCATGTTGGTCGAAGCGAGTTTGTCTGCACCCACGAGCATCATGATTTCGCGCCGGTTGTAGACGGTGGTCACCGTGATTCCCTCCGGCGGTGGCTCCGGGGCTCCATCGTCCTCCTTCTTGGAACCGAAATCCGGCTTCGGCATCGGCAGCTCCGTGTGCTCATCGAAGTCGAGGTTCGCCGAACCCCACTCAATCAAGATCGCCAATCCCGCCTTCGGCCCGCGCGGACCGGTGGGCATGAACCCCTGCTCCGCCAGCGCCCGGATGACCTCGCGTTCAATCGCCTCCGGATCCACGCGCTTCTCGCCGGCAATGGAACTCCCGAGGTCAATCTCCCGCTTGCCAAGAATTCGATAGTACACCGGCTGGTCCGGCTGCGGCCGCAACGCCGGCGGAATCGGACCCATCACGTCCGACACCACGATCACATCCGGGGCGCGGGGACTCGCGGACCTTCCCGGACGGTTCGCGTCCGGCGTCGCGGCAAGATGGTCGCGAAGGCGCTCCAACTGTTTTGGCGCCACCACCAATTGCCAGCCGCCGACCCCCGGCCGAAACGCGAAGGTCTCATGGCTGATCGTGTCGTTCGTCCGCCGCAGCCGGACCTCGAGCGTCACCGGGCCGTCCGCCGGCATCGCCTGGTCGAGCACCTGCACACCGCTGACCCCGGTGAACAAGGTGCGATAGGCGAGCGCCGCGAGTTTTTCGGCCGAGGCATATTCGGGCCGGCGCGCCCGGGCCGTGAGTTCGACGCGGAGCAATTCCGCCTCGTGCTTCGCGTCGCCCTCGAGCGCGAGCGCCGCCGTCAGGGTTGGATCCGACCCGAGGTGCGCCGCCCACACCACGGCCTCGAAGGCCGCCTTGGGCGTCCGGCGCTCGGCAAAGCGGAAGCTCTCGATCGGGAGCATGCCGCTCTCCGGCTCGAGCTTCGTGAGGAGATCGAGAAAGCGCCCGCGGTTGTCGGTGTCACGGCTCAGCTTCAACCCGCGCTCGACGAGCACCGTCGTCTCGGGCTTGAAGCCCTGCACCGCGTGAATCAGCGCCGTCTTGTAGATCAGATCGGAATCGAGCGGGAAAAACTTCAGCCCCGTGTCGAGCAACGCGAGTTCGCGCCGGGTCAGGGCGACATCGCTCTTCGACCAGACGACCGCCGCGAGATCGTAGCACTCGCGCAGCGGGGGAGACTGATTCTGCCCGGCGAGCAACGGCTCGGTCACGGCGGCCGCCTGGGCCGCGCTGAGCAACCCGTTTCTGCCCGCCGGCTTCGCCTGGGCCTCGGCATAGCGGATCCGCGCGAGTTCATAATACGCCTGCGGCCGAATCACTCCCTGCGCCACCGCGGCTTCGAGATGGCCCCGGGCCTCGGCGTCGTTGCCAATGTTCGCCTCATAGAGACCGAACACCGCGAGCATCCCGGGGTCACGCACGCCTTCGCGATAGGCTTTCATCAGCGTGGCGCGCGTCTGAAACGCATAACTCTGCGCGTACTGCGGGTGCCGCACTTTCACGAAGCCCGTCTCCAGCCGCTCCCAGTCGGCCTTGGTCCGCGCCACCTCCGCGGGCGTTGCATCCCGCACCGCGAGCATGGGAGCAGCCGGCGCCGGATCGAGCCGGAGGCGAACGGGCGTGCGCACCGCATCGCGGAGATAATCCGCCAGCCGCGCCTGCATCCCGGCGTAATTCAGTCCGAAACATTCCTCGAAGAGTTTCTCCGTCATCGGTTCGGTTGCCGCCCGGCCGACAAATTTCCAGAACGCCTCGCGATTCGGCCGGGCCTCGCGACCGCCGCGGGCCGCCCGGCTGGCGCGCGTATAATTCGACTCGCGCGGACTGACCCAGCTATCGAGCGACCAGCGCACGAACAACGCCGCCTGCGCATCGCGGGTCGCCGACGCCGGCGCCGCGAGAAATTCCTCCATCGACATCAGGGCCCGCGCCCGAAACTTCGCATCGTTGCCCGCCTGGCGGGTTTCGGCGGAGGAAATCCATTCGAGTCCCGGCAGGACCAATCCATCCGCCTGAAACGCGATCTTTTCGTTCGCGTACAGCTTCATCACGCCGGCCACCACCCACCCCGGGAGCGCGGGCCGCCGGGCTTCGAGCACGTGTTCAAAGTGCGCCGCCCGGATGAAGACTCGCGACGGATCGAAGGTCGCTTCCTGCACCGACGTGAAGGTCGCGATGCGATCGCGATCGATCAGCTCGAGGTCCCGCACGACCCGCGCCTTGTTCTGCGCCGACGTCGCCCGATCCAAACCCTCGAGGCCGGTCTGATTGAAAAGATTCGCCGGCACCGAGGGCGACGCCGTCGTGGGCGCATCGGAGAAGTTGTTCAACAACCGCTGCGACATCGCCGACGAGCCACCGCCATCGGGCGCCAGGATCAGAATCTGCGGCACGTCGGACTGCTGCAGAAATTCCGGGGGCACGAGCAGGTGGAGAATGCGGAGCGCCCGCGTCATGCCTTCGAGATACGATCGCGTCACGCCGTCCGTGCACTGCGACAACACCGTGAAACCCGGACTCTCGGCGTAGCGCCAGGCGACGCCCTGAATCGTCACGCTCAGCGGCGGCAGCACGATCGCCTCGGCCGGAACCTCGGCGCGCCGCACCTCGAGGGTGCCCGAACCATCGTCCTCGACGACGACCAGCGGAGTGCCGGCCAGCAGCTTCGTGAGGGCCTGTCGCGGGGCGAACTGACCCTCAACCGCGTTGGTGCGGATCCCTTCGACGGCGTTGGCCGGAAACAGAATCTGCACGCCCGCCTGTTCGGAGAGTTCGAGCAGTCGCTGCTCGGCGACGCCGGCCGGGACGTCGAAGGCGCGCTCCGCCGGGTTCGTGGCGCCTGACGCCGCCGCGGCCAAGAGGAAGGCGAAGAGAAAATGGAGGGAGCGGAACAACATGGAATCCAGCGCCAGCCACGGCGGCGAACGGGGACGTTACCCGTACGCCAGACGTCCGACCCACGCGAGGGGATTCACCCGTTCACGTATCCAGCCGGGCTCCAATCGGGCGTGGTCGAGCCACGCCCCTACGATGCTCACCGTTGTAGGGGCGCGCCTCGTGCGCGCCCGGAAGGTGTTTCGCTGGAGGGCCGGTGTCCCCACCGGCCATGGTACGACTCTCCTGCATGCCCCGGCGGATGAGGGCATCCGCCCTCCATGCCGACGTCAGGTCTCTCGTTCTCGCAACCGTTATCGTTCTCGTTCTCCAATCGGGCGTGGTCGAGCCACGCCCCTACGATGCTCACCGTTGTAGGGGCGCGCCTCGTGCGCGCCCTCCGGAACCGCCGCGCCGGAAATCGTCACGTTCTTCACGGGTCGGGAGACCCGTGCCACGGGCTCACACCACCACGACCTTGTTCGTCAGCGTGCCGATGCCCGAGACGTTGATCGCGATTTCGTCGCCTGCCCGCAGTGTGAAGTCATCGCCCGGCACGACACCCGTGCCCGTGAGCAACACCGCGCCGTGCGGGAAAGTCTGGGAGCGGAACAGATAGTCGCGCAGTTCATTGAACCGGCGCTTGATTCGTCCGATCGGCGTCCGTCCGCTGAAGACGACTCGGCCCTGGCGCTTGATCGAAACGCCAATCGTCCAGCGGCGGACCGCGGGCTCTTTCACGCCGACGACGATCCACGGACCGAGCGCGCACGCCCGATCGTAAATTTTCGCCTGCGGTAGATAGAGCAGGTTCTCGCCTTCGATGTCCCGCGAGCTCATGTCGTTGCCGACGGTGAAGCCGACGAGCTGGCCGCGGGAGTTGAAGACCAGCGTCAGCTCCGGCTCCGGCACGTTCCACTTCGCATCGCGCCGGATACCGACGGTGTCGCCGTGACCGACCGCCTTCTCGGGCTGCGATTTGAAGAACAGCTCCGGGCGGGGCGCATCGTACACGCGATCGTAGGCCGTCGCGCTGAAATCGGACTCCTCCATCCGCGCGGCCTTGCTGCGCAAGTAAGTGACGCCGACCGCCCACACTTCCTGCTGATCGACCGGCGCGAGCAGCGTGACACTCGTGAGGGCGTGCTTCGGCAAATCGGCCTTCGCGAGCCGGCGGACGCGTTTCTCCAAATCGCGGGCCTCGAGCAGCGTGTCGAGACGCGTGATGCCGGCGGCGCCGAGATCGAGCACGGCGCGGCCATTGGGGGTGAGGAGACCAACGCGCGGCTGGGAATCCTTCGTTTGGAAGCGGCAGAGTTTCATGGGGGAAAAATTCGGGAGTTCGTTCGGAGGCGCAGCGCGTGGGTGCGCCGCGATTACACCGAGTAATCGAGGTAGACGGTCTTGGTCCGCGTGTAGAAATCGAGCGCCTCGACGCCCTGTTCCTTGAACGAGTCGGTACTCGACTGCTTCACGCCGCCGAACGGCGCCTGCAGCGCGAGCCCGGTGGAAATCTGGTTCACCTTCACCACGCCGGCCTCGATCTTTTCCGCATAACGCAGCGCATTCTTGAAGTCGCGGGTGACGAGTGACGCCGAGAGTCCGACATCGACGCCGTTCGCAATCTTGAGCGCGTCGTCGAAGTTTTCCGCGGGAATTACGGCGATGACGGGGCCGAAAACTTCCTCGCAAGCGATCCGCATCGCCGGCGTCACGCCGCCAATGATCGTCGGCTCCATGAACCAGCCGTGGGCAAAGTCGCCCGTGGTGATCCGGTTGCCGCCGGTGAGCACCTGCGCGCCGCCGGCCACCGCGGTCTTCACCCACTCGAGGTTGCCCTTGAGCTGCGTCTCGGTGACGGCCGGGCCCATGTCGATCCCGGCGGTCAGGCCGTTGCCGACCTTCCAGGCCTTCGCCTTGGCAACGAGCTTCTCGGTGAAGGTCGCGAGGACGGATTTGTCGACGATGACGCGGCTGGTCGCAGTGCACGCCTGGCCGGTGAGGCCGAGACCCGAACGCGCCACGAGGTTCGCCGCGAGATCAAGATCGGCATCGGCGAGCACGATCGTGGGATTCTTGCCGCCCATCTCCATCTGCGCGCGGGCCATCCGCGGCGCGAGCTGCTGGTAAATCGCATTGCCGACGCCGTAGGAGCCGGTGAACGAAAGCGCCCCGACGGACTTGTGCGTGACGATCGCGCCACCAACCGCGCGGCCTTCGCCCACGACCACGTTGAGCACGCCCTTCGGCAGACCCGCCTCGGCGAGCACGCGGGCGAGCTCCAGCGAAAGCGCGGGCGCGACGCCGGCCGGCTTGAGGATGACCGCGTTGCCCGTCACGAGGGCCGGGGCGAGTTTCCAAGCCGGGATCGCCACGGGGAAATTCCACGGCGTGATCAACGCGACGATGCCGACGGGCCGCCGCGTCGTGTAGAGCAGGTTGCCCGGCATGTCGTGCGGGATGGTGCGACCGCCAATGGTGTAGCTGAGCCCGCCGTAAAAACGGAAGATGTCCACCGCGCGCTGCACCTCGCCCGTGGACTCGGCGAGGGTCTTGCCCTCTTCGCGCGTCAGCAGCTCGGCGAGCTCGGCCTTGCGGGCCTCGAGCAATTGCGAGGCCTTGCTCAGCACCCGGCCCCGCGCGACCGC
>CANJCM010000123.1 GCA_947472765.1 Opitutia bacterium | reverse complement strand
GTACTCTCGAATCACTCATTTCCGGGAGGATTTTGAACAGGAAGATCGGGGAGTTCGGGAAGCGGGTGGAACGGACCTCTCCCCGATCTTCCCGGCCTTCCTGTTTAATCCGGCTTGGTCCCCTTTGGTTGCGGCTCCGCCGCGCTAGGTCCATCTGCGCCATCTGCGGATGTTATTCCGCCAGGCCCGTGCTCTGAGTCCGCATTAGTGTCCATGAGTGTAAATGAGTGGTTCACCGTTCGCCCCGTTGGCCCTCGGTTTCGCTATTTCCACTCCGTACACGATCCACGCCGGAAATCCCAAAAATTGCACAGTCTGGCTGGCTGGAATCTGCGAAGATTTGCCTGCCCGCCGGAGTGGGTCCGGTGGACAAAGCCAGCCCCATGAACCTCATCCTGCTCGGTCCTTCAGGCGTGGGAAAGGGGACGCATGCTTCCGGCTTGTGCGCCCGCTACCAACTGCGCCACTTCTCCACCGGCGATTTGTTTCGCCAAAACCTCCAGGCCCGCACCGCCCTCGGCTTGCTTGCCCGGCGCTACATGAGCGAGGGAGCGCTCGTCCCCGACGAAATCGTCGACGCCATGATCGAGGAGTGGGCCGACGGCCTGCCGGCAGGTCAGGGCGCGCTCTTCGACGGCTTTCCTCGCACCGTGGATCAGGTCGCGTTTCTCGACCAGTTGCTGCATCGGCATCACCGCCGGCTGGACGCAGCGATCTATCTCAAGGTCGACGATGCCGTGATTCTCGAACGGCTCGCGGGCCGGGTGATTTGCCGCACCTGCCAGGCTCCTTATCACCTGGTCACGCGGCCGCCACGCCGGCCCGGACTCTGCGATCGCTGCGGCGGCGAAGTGCTGCCGCGCCCTGACGACGCCCCGGAAATGGCGCAGGCCCGGCTGGCGTTGTTCCATCGGGTGACCGAGCCGCTGCTCGCGAACTTTGCGCGCGACGGCCGGCTGCTGGTGGTCTCCGGCACCGGCACGATCGAGGAGGTCGCCGCCCGGCTCGATGCCGCGATCAATGGACTCGCCCGGGGCACGACCACCTTCGTCCGACCACCAGAACTCAGTCTCTCGTTGCCGGCGGCGGCCCGACCGCTCGCGATCGCCGCGACTCCCGCGGATCTCAATTTCGTCCTCGTCGGTGGCCCCGGCTCAGGCAAGGGCACGCAGGCCGAGCGGTTGAGCGCGCGGCTCCGGGTTCCGCATATCGCGACGGGCGACCTCTTCCGGGAGAATCTCCGGCAATCGACGGCGTTGGGACAACTCGCCCGGACCTTCATGGATCGGGGCGAACTCGTCCCGGATGACGTGACGGAGGCGATGGTCGAGGAACGGCTCGGGCGGCCCGATGCGCGTGCCGGTTTCGTGCTGGATGGTTTTCCGCGGACCCTGCCGCAGGCCGAGGCACTCACGGACATCCTGCAGCGGCTGGGCCGCCGCCTGACCGGGGTGATCTCGATTCGCGTCTCGGACGCCGCCATCACGAACCGGCTCTCCGGCCGCTGGATCTGCCGGGAGTGCCAGGCGCCTTATCACGAGAAATTCAAGCCACCGCAAAAACCGGGTCAGTGCGACGCCTGTGGCGGCGTGCTGATTCAGCGGGCGGACGACAATCCCACCACGATCGCGGCGCGCCTGGTGACGTTTCACCGGCAGACGGAGCCGCTGATGGAGTACTACCGGCGCACCGGGCTGCTCGGCGATATCGGTGGCGAAGACTCCGTGGATCGGGTGACAGCTGCAACGATCGCCGAGGTCCGCCGCCGCGTCTCGCAACCGGAGCAAATCGCACTCATCGAATCACCAGCCCCATCCTCCCATGTTTGAAGCCGCCGAACTCAACCAGACCCTCGCGCCGGAAAAGTACGATGCCGAGCTCCCGACCCTTCGGTCGCAGCTCCTGCAGGCTCACTTTGATCTGCGGCAGCAGAAGTTTCCCGTCATCGTGATTGTGTCAGGTGCCGACGGTGCCGGCAAAGGCGAGCTCGTGCACCGGCTCAACGAATGGCTCGATCCCCGCGGGGTGGAGACGCACGCGTTCTGGGAGCAGAGCGACGAGGAACGGGAGCGTCCTCCTCACTGGCGCTTCTGGCGGGCGATGCCGGGACGCGGCCGGATCGGAATTCTCTTTGGGTCGTGGTACACGGCCCCGATCATCCAGCGCGTTTTCGGGCAGACGAAAGGCAGCGAACTCGATGCGGAACTCGATCGCATCGCGAGCTTCGAGCAGATGCTGGCGGACGACGGTGCCTTGATCCTCAAACTCTGGCTGCATCTGCCGAAGAAAGGGCAGAAGCGGCGGCTGAAGAAACTCGAGAAGGATGGCCGGATCGCGCCGGACGACTGGAAGCATTTCAAGCTGTACGATCGCTTTACCAGGATCTCGGAGCGCGCGTTGCGTCGCACCGATGCCGGGCATGCGCCCTGGCATGTGATCGAGGCCACGGATCGCCGCTTTCGGGAATACACCGCGGGCCGGCTGCTGCTCGAGGCGCTGCAGGCGCGGCTCGCGGCGGTCGCCAGGCCGGCGGCGAAGCCGAAGAAGGCGAAGCTGGCCGCCAAACCCGCGGCGCCCGGGCGGACGCTCGCGGCACCCGCAGCTTCGATCCTCGATCATGTCGATCTGAAGCAGTCGCTCACCGATGCCGAGTACGGGCGCCAGCTGGCGAAATTGCAGAGCGAGATGACGAAGCTGGCGTGGAAGGCCCGCGAGAAGAAGATTTCAATGGTGCTCGTCTTCGAGGGCTGGGATGCCGCCGGCAAGGGGAGTGCGATTCGTCGCGTCACGCAGGCGATCGATCCGCGCCTGTATCGGGTCGTCGGGATTGCGGCGCCGACCGACGAGGAACGCGCGCAACATTACCTGTGGCGGTTCTGGCGTCACCTGCCGCGGGCGGGCTTCACGACAATTTTCGATCGCTCGTGGTACGGGCGGCTGCTGGTGGAGCGGGTCGAGAAGTTCGCGCGGCCCGACGAGTGGGGGCGGGCCTACCGCGAAATCAACGAATTCGAGGAGCAACTCGCGCGTCACGGCATCGTGGTCGCCAAGTTCTGGCTGCACGTCAGCCAGGCGGAGCAGCTGCGCCGGTTCAAGGAACGCCAGACGATCGCGTACAAGCAGTACAAGATCACCGAGGAGGACTGGCGAAATCGGAAGCAGTGGGACGATTACAAGCACGCGATCGATGACATGATCGCGCACTGCAGCACGGAGGCCGCGCCCTGGACGATCGTGGCGGCGAACAACAAGAAGTTCGCCCGCGTCCAGATTCTGGAAACCGTGGTGCAGCGCCTGCGCGCCGCGCTCTGAGCCCGGCTCCAGCGCCGGTTCGCCATGGCTTCGCCCGCTTCCGCTGCCATCGCCCCGGCGCGCGCCGGCTGGTCCGGCGATCTCTGGGGCGGACTGGCGGCGATGCTCGTGGCGCTGCCCTCGGCGATCGCTTACGGCATCGCGGTCTTTGGCGCCCTCGGTCCCGACTTTGTCGCGCGCGGCGTGCAGGCTGGAATGCTGGGCGCCGCGTTGCTGGGCCTCCTCGCGCCTCTGCTCGGAGGTGCCCCGCGATTGATCTCGGCGCCGTGTGCCCCGGCGGCGGCGGTGCTCGCGGCCCTGGCGCTGGAGCTGCAGCACGGAACCCACACGGCGGGCGTGCCGCTCGCTCCGGAACGGATCGTCTGGCTGCTCGCGCTCGTCGCGCTGCTGGCCGGAGCGCTGCAGCTCGCGTACGGCGCGCTGGGCGTGGGACGACTCATTAAGTACATCCCGTTTCCCGTCGTCTCCGGCTACATGGGTGGCGTGGCGGTGCTGATCTTTTCGAGTCAGTTGCCGAAGTTTCTCGGGCTGCAGGGGAGTGGTCACGGCCCGTGGTGGAACCCGGCGCACTGGCAACCGGTCGCGGTCCTGGTCGGAGGCGTCACGATTCTCGGGGTCGTGCTGGCGCCGCGAATCACGAAGGCCGTGCCGGCGGCGATCATTGGACTCGCGGCGGGCGTGCTGGCGTACTTCGCCTGTGCCGCGTGGGTGCCGGCGCTGCGGCAGCTCGGGCAGAACTCGTTCGTGATTGGCAATGTCGGCGGCGGCCTCGGCGGACTGTCTGCCACGTTCGCCGCCCAATGGACGGGTTGGACGGCGGTGCGGGCCGCGGACTTCGCGCTCGTCGCGCTGCCGGCGTTGACGCTCTCGGTGCTGTTGTCCGTGGACACGCTCAAAACCTGCGTGGTGCTCGATGCGCTGACCCGGACCCGGCACCAATCCAACCGCGAACTGATCGGACAAGGCGCGGGCAACTTCGTGTCGGCCCTGGCCGGTGGGATGCCGGGGGCGGGGACGATGGGCGCCACGCTCGTGAATCGCGCGAGTGGCGGGCACACCCGGTTGTCGGGCGTCAGCGAGGGCGCGTTTGTGTTGCTCGCCTTTCTGGTGCTCGGCCGATGGATCGCCTGGGTGCCGATCGCGGCGCTGGCGGGCCTGCTCATGGTCGTGGCCGTGCGGATGTTCGAGTGGCGCAACTTCGAACTCGTGCGTCAGAAATCGACGCTCCTCGATTTCGCGGTGATCGCGGCCGTCGTGATTGTCGCGGTGACGAGCAACCTCATCGCCGCCGCCGGCGCCGGGCTGGCGCTCTCGATTCTGCTTTTCATCCGGGAGCAGATTCGCGGCTCGGTCATCCGGCGCAAAATCACGGGCGACAAGTTTTCGTCGACGCAGCACCGGCTGCCGGCCGAGCAGGCGGTGCTCGAGCGCTGCGGCGGGGAGACGACGATCTGCGAGCTGCAGGGCAGCCTGTTCTTCGGCACGACGGATCAGCTCCTCACCGAGCTGGAGTCCGACCTGAAGCGCTGCCGGCACCTGATTCTGGATCTGCGGCGGGTGCGGTCGGTGGATTTCACCGCCGCACACATGCTGGAGCAATTCGAGGCGATGCTGCGCGAGCGGGACGGGTATCTGATTTTCAGCCGGCTGCCGGCGGCGCTTTCGGAGGGACAGGACCTGCGCCGTTATTTCGAGCAGGTGGGCGTCATGCGCGAGAATGTCCTGATTTTCGAGACCCTCGACGACGCCCTCCGCTGGGCGGAGGATCGGATCCTGACACGTGAGCTGCCGGGTCGCGACGAAGCGGAAACCTCGCTCGGGGTGGCGGACTTTGTCCTCTTGCGCGATGCCCTGCAGGGCGAGGCGGGCGCCGTGCTGACGCCCTGCGTGAACGAGCGGAACTGTCCGGCGGGCGAGACGATCTTCCGCGGGGGCGATCGCGGTGATGAGCTGTTTCTCATCCGGCGCGGTGTCGTGCGCATTGTGCTGCCGCTGGCGCACGGCGGGTACCACAACCTCGCGGCGTTCGGTCGCGGAAATTTCTTCGGCGAAATCACCTTCCTCGACGGCGGCGTGCGTTCGGCCGATGCGGTGGCGACGACGGACGTGGAATTGTTCGTGATTTCACGGCAGCGCTTCGATGAAGCGGCGCGGTCACATCCGGAAGCCGCGGTGAAGATCCTGGCCGAGCTGGCACGGGCGCTCGCCCTGCGGATGCGGCACACGGATACGGAGATTCGGGCGCTGTACGAGGCCTAGAAAAGGAAGTCGGAATTAAGAATTAAGAGTTATGAGGGAGCCGAGCGGTGGAAAGGCGATGGTGCCTCATACTGGCCGTGGTGCCTTCGTCCGGAAACTCGTGCGACCTCCGTCACTCTTAATTCTTAGTTCCTAATTCTCACCTCCGCCGCTACCGGCGCTCAGATTTCCGGATTCAATGCCGCCTCGCTGGCTCCGTGCGGGAGCAGTCGCACCCGCATGTGCGCGAGTCGCTCGAGGATCTGCCAGTCGGCGCGGAGTGGCCACCAGTCGTAGAGGTAGATTTCGAGCGGCCGCCACATCGAGACCCAGCCGGCGATGATCAGGCCCTCCCGAACGATCCGCTCCACGGGTTCGTAGCCGACGCGATCCGCCAGACTGCTGAGGAACAGGCAGGTCGTTAGAAACAGCAGGCCGATCGTGAGGCTGGCGTGGCCGCGGCGAAGCAGGAGCCGGAACTCCCGGCGCTTGATTTCGGCTCGCGTGGAAAAATAGTGCCGGACCGCGCTTTCGACCTCCGTGGCCCGCTGTGGCTCAGGGGTCGTGCTCAGGTGGACGACGAGATCGAAACCACGCGCGCCGGGATATTCCCTTGCCCAGCTCACGATATACTCCTCCGCGTCGTGATCGAGGTCGCGGTCGAGGAAAGGCGACGGGTCCATGGAATTGAAGAGCTGGGCGAGCTCCCGCAACTTCAGGTTGATACGGACGGGGTGGTGCGCCGGCGACATGGCCATGGCGCGAGCCAAACCATTTCCGCTCCAAGACCAACAAGTTTGTCGGGGCCGGGCTCGCACCCGGCCCTGGTTTTCCAGGGCGAGGGGACGATCGCCGCGCCAGCATCGGGCTTCGTCGGTCCTCGGAAATCTTCCGGAGGAGATCGGATCCCTGGCCGACCGGGAAACTGCTTGCCACTCCCGGTGGTGCGTGGAGACTCCGCGGCGACTACAACCGCGCTCTAGCACACCTCGCAACCTCGCGGACACCTCGTCCGCTTTTTGGATTACATGGACGACAACGCTCCCAAGGGAAATCCCCCGTCGGATTTCAACAAACTCGACCTCACCCAGCTCCAAGGGTTCAGCTTCGGCACGCAGTGGACGCAGGAGAAGCCTTCTGCTCCTGGCCAGCGTGAGCGGGCCGACCATGGAGGCGATCGCCCCCGGCGGGATGATCGTCGCGAAGGCGGCGGCCCCGGCGGCCCTCGCGATCGCCGCGGTTTTCGCCGTCCGGCCGGGCCGGGCGAAGGCGCGGGTGGTGGCGGCGCGGCTGCTCCGAGTGGCGGCGGCGGTGGCGAACGTCGCGAATACAGCGGCGAGCGTTACCCGCGGCGTGAAGGCGGGGACGGCCCGCGGCAATCTTACGGTGGTGGCGGTGGCGATCGTGGAACCCGTCCTGGTTTTCCCGGCCGGGGCGCGCCGATCGAGCGCGGGCCCTACGACAGTCCCTTTTACACGGTCATGTTCTATCCGGAGGACACGAGCTTCAACACGCTCGTGCAGACGATCCGGAAGTCCTGTCGCACGGTCGAACTCTTCGAGATTGCCCGCACCGTGGTGGCCAAGACCGATCGGTTCGTCGTCGTCGTGAGCCACAAGGCGCCGCCGCCGGTGGACGACAAGACGCCGCGTCCGCTCTTCCATGTCTCGGTCCCGGATGGCCTGCCGTTCGAGTCCGATGAGGCCGCCGTGGCCCACGTCATGAGCAATCACCTCGGAACCTTTTTCGATTCCGCCGAGGTCGAAGTCGATGCGCCGAAGGGCAATTTCCAGGTAATCAACAAGTGCACCGTGACGGGCGAGTTGCTCGGGCCGCCGAATTACCACCGCTACAACCAGATTCTGATCCAGCACCACGCCGCCAAGGTCGCGCGGATGCCGCTGGAAATGTACCGCACGCGGATCGAGACGATTCGCGATCCGGAGGTCGTCGCCCAGTGGCTGGCGAAGATGAAGAAGACCACGCGTTACACCTGGAAGACCGGTGCCAAGCCGGCGGCCGTGGTTCCGGCCGCGGTTGAACCTGCGGCCCCGGCCGAAGTCGCGCCCGCTGCGGAAACTCCCGCTGACGCGCCGACCGAGGCTCCGGTTCCGGTGGCCGAGACGCCCGCGGCGCCCGCCGCCCCGGCGGTCCCGACCTTCGATTCGCTGGAGGAAGCACGCCTTTATCTGCTGACCCAGGCCCGTGACAAGGTGGTCCGGACGACCGAGACGGTTCGTTTCCACGGCAAGATCGCCGAGACGATGCCGCAGGGCGAAATTCGCCGTGCGATCGAGGGTTCGCTGGAACGCCAGCGCCGCTTCCCGCTCGACACCGCCAATGCCCTCCGCGGGCGTCTGCGGCGCGAGCACTTCACGATCTTCAAGAAGGGCTCCAAGGGCGTGTCCTACGTTTGCGCGGTGAAGCGGAAGTTCCGCGTCCCGGGCCAGACGTTCTCCGACAGCATCGGTTCGCTGATCGAGTTCATCGAAAAGAACCCGATGGTGCGCGCGAGCGAGCTGGCGACGAAGTTGCTCGGCCTAGCGTTGCCGGCCGCTCCGCGTCCCCCCGAAGCCGCCGCCGCTCCCGCGGCTGAAGGTGAGGCTCCGGCCGCGCCCAAGGCGGAACCCAATCTCTCGATCGAGGACCGCGCGCGTCTCTCCCGGCTGCAGGGAGACCTGATGTGGCTGGTGCGCGAGGGTTACGTGACCGAGTTCATCGATGGCCGTCTCTTCGCGCCGCCGCCCATGGTGGAAGCGCGCAAGAAGGAGATCGAAGGCGAGGAGCACGATCCCGAGAACTTCCCGGAGGCTCCGCCAGCGGCCGCCGTCGCGGCTCCCGCGGCTCCGGCCCCCGCGGCCGAGGCTGCTCCGGCGGAGGTGCCGGTTGCGCCCGAAGCCCTGGTTGCCCCCGACGAACCGGCTGCGCCGGCCGCGGAAGCACCGAAGACCGAATAACGCTCCGGCCGGCTGTTAATTTCGAGCCGACCCACGCGGGATGCCGCGTTGGGTCGGCTTTTTTGTGCCCGGCGAAAATGGGCGTCGGAGAGAGCGGTGGAAGAAATCCACGAGGCGTGCCCCTGCGAAATGCACGTACTGACGTGGCCCGGAACGAAGCGCACCCGAACCTTGCACGTAACGTAATACGTGACGTGCAAGGTTCGGTCCGAATCGTGTCCATCGTGACGTCCCGTTTCGACGGTCGGGGTTGCACTGCGCGGGGCCGGGCCCATCCACGCCTCGAATTCCCTGCTGGTTTCTCAAGCCACGCTAACGTGACGCGGGGCTTACGAGTCGAATCGTGTGCCGCTCGTCCGGCGTAATTCCGAGTTCGAGGTGCAGCGCGTCGGGCGGGAGCCAGCCTTCGATCTTCTCCGGCCATTCGATCGCGAGGACCCAGGGCGACGACATGAAGTCCGCCAGCAGCAAGTCCTCGACCTGGCGCGGATGATCGAGCCGGTAGGCATCCAGATGGAGCAGCGTCGTCGGCCCGCGATGCAGCGTGAAGATGTTGAAGGTCGGACTCGTCACGGCATCGGTGATCCCCAACCCGCGGGCCAGACCCTGCACGAACGTGGTCTTGCCGGCGCCGAGGTCGCCATGCAGGGCGAGAGTCGTGTCGGCGGGCAACGCCGCGCTCAACTCCGCGGCGAGGGCGCGGGTTTCTTCCGCCGATCCCGTGGTCACGCCGGCGCGCAGCTTTTCCAGAATCGTCATGGCGACAAAGTCGTGTGCGGCGCGTGATCGGCGGCGGACAAAGCCTCAGCGCACGAGGTGCTCATAACCTTGGTAGGCCTCGAGGCGCACGGATTGCGGCGACAATGTCCCGGCGCGGACAAAGCGGCCCAGGCACGATAGCCGGGTGCGGGGGAAAGCCCGCCGCCACGCCTGTTTGAACTTCCCCGGATCCGTGCGCCCGGAGACGGCGAAGACGAGTTCGTAGTCCTCGCCGTCGCTGACGGCGGCGCGGAGATCGCAGCCGCGGCGCCGCGGCAGCGCCGCGGGGGCGATCTCGGCCTCGGTGCCCGCGGGCGTGAGGGCCGGCAGATCCTTCGCGAGCCCATCGCTCAAATCCATCATCGCATGCACGTCGCGGCGCGCCGCGAGCCAGGCACCCTCGGGCAGGCGCGGCGTGAACCGATGGTGATGCCCGCTCCCGAGGCTGCCGCCGAGCTGGCCGGTGACGAAAATCCAGTCGCCGCGCCGTGCGCCCGTGCGCGTGACGGCGCGGCCGGACACCGTCTCGCCGAGCAGCGTGAGTGAGGCGGCGAGCACGCCGTCCGCCTGGACAATGTCGCCGCCCACCACGGGTACGCGGTAGCGACGGGCGCAGGCCGCGAGCCCGCGATAAAATTGCTCCAGCCACCGCCGGCTGACCCTCGCGTCGAGCATCAGTGCAATGACGGCCGCGGTCGGACGTCCGCCCATCGCCGCGAGGTCGCTGAGATTGCGCTTCAGGAGTTTCTCACCGACCTCGCGGGGCGTGACCCTGGCGTCGAAGTGTCGCCCGAAGACGACGGGGTCGACCGTGAGGAGTTGCTGCGAACGGGGACGAGGCAGCACGGCGCAGTCATCGCCGATCCCGAATGGCGCGGGCGGGGAGGCGAGCCCGAGCCAGCCCCGGATGGCGCGGATCAGGTTCTCCTCGCCGAGGGCGGAAACGGAATCGCGGGCCTGCCGGGTGAATGGGTTCACGGCGGCATTCAAACCCCGGCGCCCGAAAAGATCAGCAGGATCGTGTTCAGGTTGAACAAGGCGTGCGCCACCATCGACGTGCCGATTCGACCGGTGCGCTCGTACGCCAGTGAGAAGACCACCGCGAGCATCACCAGTGGGCCGACGCTGGCCAGACCATCGAAGGTCTGCCAGTTGACGTGCAGCGAGGCGAAAATCACCGCCGGAACCAGCAGCGCCACCCAGCGCGGCATACGCGTGCGAAAATAGCGGAAGAGTCCGGCGCGGAAGATGAGTTCCTCGCTGATCGGGGCGGTGCCAATCGCGAGCACGATCATGATGGCGAGCAGCGCGGGCGAATCGACGTTGGCGAACATGTCGATCAGGTCCTGCTTCTCGGCCGGCAGACCGCACCACTCGAGCAGATGCTGCCAGACAAAGCTCGTCGCGGTCAGCAGCGGGAGGGAAATCAGGAAAGTAGCCGCACCGGAGGTGAAGACATTGGCCCGGATCGGCGGCGGGACGGGAGCGGAGTCGCGAACCACCCTGAGCTGGAAGGCGGCGATCCCGCCGAGCATCCCGAGTTGGGCAAAGGCGCCGTTGAAGACCGTGACTTCATCGCCGACGAGACCGAGCAGCCCGCGGCTGATGCTGTTGCTGAGCAACGAGGCGGTCGTGGCGCCGAAGAGCACGAAGAAAATGAAGAGCAGGAACTCGTGCACGGGGGCGTCCCATGGCAGGACCGC
>CANJCM010000122.1 GCA_947472765.1 Opitutia bacterium | reverse complement strand
TTCAGGCTCAAAACTCCGATCGTATAGCGGGCGGAAACTGACGATGATGCCTTCGCCTGGCGCGAGCGGCCTGTCCGGGGTTGCTCCCTCTTGTTGTGTCGATCTCACTCGCCGCCACGCCTCATGAGTTCCCGATCCGTGTTTACCGGCCTGCTCGCGATTGGCCTGGCGATCGCGGCGCCGAGCGCAGCCCCCGCCGCAGAGCCACCGCGCTTCCGAGTCGACCACACGGGTGAACGGGCGGCCATCATTACGCCTGCCGGCGATCCATTGTTCCTGCTCGGCCTGAACCATGTCGGCGAAAGTGCACCCCGCGAGCCGGCGGCGCGGGCCGCCTTCCTCGCGGAGGCGGTAGGCCGGATGCGCGCGTGGGGTTTCAACAACCTCGGCTACGGCACCCCCGACGAGGCCCGGGACGCGCTGCCGTTTCTCGCGCAACTTCAACTCACCCAGGGGAGCCACTTTCAGGAGGCGGCGCAGTTCACCTATCTCGATGTCTTCGATCCGGAATTTCAGCGCACCACCCGGGAGACGATCCGAAGTTACTGCGCCACGACGTCCGGGCACCCCAATCTCATCGGCTACTATTGGAGCGATACGCCACGCTGGGACATTGACCTCGCACGGCGGCTTCGGGGCGACGACTGGGTGAGTGCGCTTCGACGATTGCCCGCCGCGAGCGCCGGCAAACGCGCGTACGTGGAGTTTCTGCGTGAGAGTTACCACGACGACCCAAGCCAGTATGTCGCCGCCTACGGGCACACGATTGCCTCGTTCGACGATCTCCTGGTCTTCGACTTCCGGGAATTCGACCGCGCCCATCCCACCGGCCGCGCCGACGACGAACTCTTTCTCGGCCGGATTGCGCGCGAATTGTATCAAGTGATCGGCGGAGCCTTTCGCGAGTTTGCCCCGGGACGACTGCTCTTCGGCGAACGCTACAAAATGTACGACCACCCCGACGTCGTTCTGCGCGAGGCCGCGAAGTGGATCGATGTCCTCTCGATTCAACCCGGTCCCGAGGTGGGACCGCGACCGGGGCCGGGGCGCGACGAGACTGTGTTCGACGGCGCGACTTTCGACCGGCTGCACCAACTGATCGGGAAGCCGATTCTCATCTGCGATCACCAAGTCAGCTTTCACACGCCGAAGCATCCCGTGACCCTCTGGCATCAGGCGCCGGATCCGAGCACCGCCGCGGCGTTGGTCGGGCAATTCGTCCTCGCGGCCGCCACGAAGCCCTACATCGTGGGGTATCAGCGTTGCCAATATGTGGACAGCTTCCGGACGGACCGCGGAAACATGCTGAAGCAAGGCCTCGTCGACGTGAACGGCACGCCTCATCCCGGCCTGACCGGGAGCCTCCCGGCGCTGCACGCCGCGGCGCTGAAGGCCCGCGGGATCAGTCCCAAGCCGAACTGACGGTTCCTGGGCCTCCGATCTCTGGCTGAAATCCTGCAAATGCTGCCCATCCTGTCCCAATTCGGCTTGTTTGAGACCGAAGCCATGAATGCAGGGAATCGGAGTAGCTCCGGTTCATGGCTTCCTGGCTTCAGGCTCAAAACCTCCTGCCCGAGATCGTCATTCGGCCAACCCCATCACAAACGCCAAAGTGCGGTTGAGCCGCAGGAGTGTTTCGTCATCCAGACGCCCAATCGTGGCCCCCACGCGGGTCCGAGGCACGGTGAGGATCTTGTCCGCCATGATCTCGGATTCTTGCACCAAGCCGTTGACTGGGCCCGGAGCCACCGGGACTCGAAACGACGGCGCGTCGGCGAGATGACTGCTTACGAGACAGAGGACGACGCTCGGAAAATTGCCGCCCGTGAGCACGTCACTCTGCACCACCACGGCCGGCCTCGGCTTTCCGTAGTCCCCGGGCGCGACCACCGTGACGATGTCACCGCGGCGGATCACCGGGGCAAATCTTCCGCCACCGCGGCAATGAACGCCAGGGACTCGGCTTCATCCGCAGAATCCAAACGGCGGATCTGCCGGCGCACCTCGGCCTGGAATCCAGGAGCGTGGATGTCCGGCACCCAAATTTGCACCGGACGAAGTCCTTGGGAGCGCAGTCTAATCCGATAGGCCTTCATCTTGGACGCGGCAGATTTGGCTTTGACCGGCATGGCTTGGGGCGACGGCCGTAACATGTTACCGCCGTTCCTCGTGTCAAGGAGGCCCCGGGCGGCTTTGGAATTCTCCCCGATGGAAATCCAACCTCGTCCCCAACCGAGCCGTTCCCTATTCGACCTCGCGATGAAAACGCACCTCGTCCGCCTCGCGCTGTTGGCGTTCGCGACCTTGGCCGCCCCCGCGCTTCACGCCCAGGAACCGGCGGCCCCCGCGGCGCCGGCCCTGCCGGAAGGCCTCATCGCGACCGAGTCCGGATTGAAGTACGTGATCACGTCGCGCGGCAGCGGTCCGGCCGCGAAGCCCGGACAGGTGGCGATCGTGCACTACGTCGGCACGTTCATGGACGGCTCGCTCCTCGACAGCTCCCGCAAGCGCGGTCAGCCGTTCGTGTTCACGCTCGGAATGGGACGCGTGATTCGCGGCTGGGATGAAGGGTTCGCGCTGCTCCACGTTGGCGACCAGGCCACGTTGATCGTCCCGCCGGATCTCGCCTACGGCCCCCAGCGGCGCGGCCCGATCCCCGCCAACTCCACGCTGCGCTTCGACGTCGAGTTGCTCGATCTGAAGGATTACGCGCTCGCGGACGCGCTGTCGCAGACGGTCGATGGCCGCGGAATCGAGGCCGCACAGAGCCTGTTCAAGGAATTGAAGGACGAAAATTTCAAGGGTCTCTACGTCGACGAAGGCCAGCTCAACGGTCAGGGCTACTCGCAACTCAGCCAGAAGAAGTACGCCGAGGCGCTCGCCTTCTTCCAATGGAACGCCGAGCTGTTCCCCGCCTCCGCGAACGTCTACGACAGTCTCGGCGAAGGCTACGCGAAGAACGGCCAGCCCGACCTCGCGATCCAAGCCTACGAGCGCTCGCTCGCCCTCAACCCCAAGAACGCGAACGCCACGAAGGAGCTCGCGCGGTTGAAGGCGCCTCCCGTGGCAAGTCCGTGACGGATCAGGAGCAGTCAGGCCCCGGAATTAACCACGAAGACGCAGAGACACAAAGAGCCGGGCTTTCTCTGTGTCTTCGTGTCTCTGTGGTTAAACGGCTCGTGATTCAGGTGGTCCCGGCCCCTCTTCCCCATCCTGTAAATCCTGTTCATCTTGTCCAAACCCTCCGCCACCGTACGGTCCCGCCTCACGAAGCAGGAGTTTTTTGGACAGGATGAACAGGATGGGCAGGATGGAATTTCGCCCACCCCTCTGAGACCGAGATCTTTTCCTCGTTCTAATTCCCGCAATCGTTCTCGTTCTCGCGCTGTCCATCCTGCCCCAAGTCCGCCGGTCCGCTATTGCCCCACCCCGGCTCGTCGCGCTCACTCGGTTCCCCCTCCGCTCGTCGCCACGAAGTTTCGTGCCGTGCGATCTAGTTCCCCAACCATGAACCTTCGCACCCCGCTCCTGCTCGCACTGCTGCTCGCGCACCTTGGGCAATTCCAAGTCAGCGCTGCTGTTCCCTCCAGCTCACCAGCGCAGCTGCTAGGGCTGAAGCTCCCCGCTTCAGCCCTCTCGCTGCCGACGACCGGCGCCGAGGTGACGTCGGCCGTGCTCGTCCGCGCCAACGACGAAGGGAACACTCTCGGGGAATATTGCCGCGTGCTCGGCTCCATTCATCCGGTCGATCCCAAGGCGCCCGAGATC
Source organism: Opitutia bacterium (assembly GCA_947472765.1). GTDB lineage: Bacteria > Verrucomicrobiota > Verrucomicrobiia > Opitutales > Opitutaceae > ER46. Next base: position 7,203 of record CANJCM010000122.1, on the reverse strand, counting down.
AAGTTCCAGGTGAACCTGCCGACGCACTGGAACGAGAAGGCGCTGCAGATGGGCGGCGGCGGCTACAATGGCCGCATCCCCAACACGCTGGGCAAGCCCACGCTCGGCCTCGAGTCCGTCCCGGTTCCGCTCGCGCTCGGCTACATCACGTTTGCCAGCGACTCCGGCCATCAAGCCGCCGACGGGGACGACGCCTCGTTCGCCCTCAACGACGAGTCCCTCGCCAACTACGGCTACATGCACATCCGCAAGACGCGCGATGCCGTCTTCGCCATTGCGCAGGCTTACTACGGAAAGACGCCGCGCCGGCTCTACTTCTCGGGCGGTTCGACGGGCGGCCGTGAGGCTCTGACGGCGGCGCAGCGCTGGCCCGAGGTGTACGACGGCGTCATGGCCAATTATCCCACCGCGAATTTCATGGGGCTCAGGCTGTGGGGCGCCGCTCTCGCCCGGGCGGTCTATGACGACAACTCCGCCGGCTGGATTGCGCCCGACATGGTCGGGAAAATCGCGAAGTCCGCAATCGATCGCCTCGACGCACTCGACGGCGCGAAGGATGGACTGGTCAGCAACATGACTGCGGCACGCGCGCAATCGGCCGCCTTGATCGCGGAGCTCTCCGCCCCCGGAAAAGAAGGCGCCCTGACGAAAGCACAGACCGAGCGCACCCTGAGTGTTTATCACGAAGGCTATAAACTCTCGTATGCGCTCGCCAACGGGATCGACTCTTACGGCGGCTACAACAGCCAGGAAGGAATCACGATGCAGCTCGGATCGCAGGCGGCCTATATGGAGCCGCCGGAATCCGGGCCCAACGCCCACCACGTGTCACGCGCCGACCAGTTCCTCAAGTACTTCGTCGCCCGCGATCCGAAGTTCAGCCTGCTCAGCTTCGACCTCATGAACCCCGGGCCGCTGAAGGAGCGATTGATTAAGCTCTCGGGCGAAATCGGCGCGACCAATCCCGACTTCGAAAAAATGCGGGCCCGCGGCGGAAAGATTCTCTGGGTCCAGGGGCTCGACGATCCCAGCGTCAGCCCGCTCGAGAACATCAAGATCTACCAGCGCATCGTCGCAAAGATGGGTGCGGAGCACGTGTCCGAATTCCTGCGCTTCTACCTCGTGCCCGGTCTGGCGCACGGTGGCGGCAAGTTCTCCATCACGTGGGACAATCTCGCCATTCTCGACAACTGGGTGGAGCACGGCGTGCCGCCGCCGATCACGCCCGGCGTCGACATCAACAAGGCGACCTTCGGGCGTTCCCGGCCGATGTGCGAATATCCCGGCTGGCCGCGTTATCGCGGCACCGGTGACATCAACGACTGGAAGAGTTACGAAATCGTGAAGTAGCCCTGCACTGATTGGTGAACGTTGAGCTCGACGAAATGCAGCTCCGGACGGTGGGGGCACCGTCCCTCCAGGGATTGCTCTTTGAGAGGAGCACGAACGGAAGTCTGAACGATCCGCCTGCCATGGAGGGCGGGTGCCCACACCCGCCGATTTCGTTCCACGGCATCGTTCCGGCTCCAGAGGGCTTCCCGAACGGGCGGGGGATGTTTTTCCCGGTTCGGATTTAACCACGAAGACACGAAGTTGAGCCACTCGTCTGGGAGCCACTTGGGCGCGCACGAGGCGCGCCCCTGCGAACTCAAATGGAGGGACGGCTAGTTTCGTAGGGGCGAGGCTCGTCCACGCCCGGTCCCACTCCGTGCAAGCTGTGCACTCGGTGGTTAACTCCAGATTTTTGACCACAGATCGCACAGACTACACCGAACAAGGCGTCTCCCGGCCATGACGCTGGTGGACGGCGGCTGAGGACACCCGCCCTCCAAGGAGGTGGAGTCACCGGGCCTTTTCGTCGAGGCCCGGAGGCTCCAAGGCGGTCGCGATCCGGCCAAACACTTCGGCGATCTGCTTCGCTTCCGCCGCGGACATCTGGCTGGCGAAGTGTTTGGCGATGCCGGCTCGGTAGTAAGTCCACATGTCCCGCAGTGCCTCGAGTCCCGCCGGCGTGAGCTGGGCGTACTGAACGCGGCGATCCGTCTCGCAGTTCCGGCGCTCGATCAGCTTCTCGTCGACCAACCGATCGACCAGCCGGGTCAGGCCGCTGCGGCTCAGCAACGCGGTGCGGGCCAGTTCGCTCATCCGCAGCCGCCGATCCGGGGCGAGGTAAAGTTGATAGAGCGCATCGTACCAGCTCAGCGACGGCCGGCCGGCGGCAGCGAGCTCCGCCTCGATCACCGCGGAGATCCGCCAGAACGAGACGTAGTACCTCCGCCAGGCCTCTAGGTGGGTTTCAGGCAGGATTGGCTTCATGGGAGAGATGATGAAGATTATGGTTGCGTATGCAACTATCTGCCGTCTTCACTTCCCTTCTCGCCACCAGCGAATCGCTGGCCGGCACCGTGCTCCGCCTCGCGCTGGGCATCATGATTCTGCCCCACGGCCTGCAGAAGACCATCGGCGCCCCGTGGATCTTTGCGCTGCTCGCGATTCTCGCCGAGTCGGTCGGCGGAATCATGCTCATCGCCGGCGCGGGCACCCGTCTGGCGGCACTCGGCGTCGGGGGCGTCATGCTCGTCGCAGCGACCCAGCACCGTGCGAACGGCTTCTTCATGAACTGGACCGGTCAGCAGAAGGGCGAAGGCATCGAGTTCCATCTGCTCGCCCTCGGGATCGTAGTCGCGCTGCTCATTCTCGGCGGCGGGCGTTTCTCGGTCGACTCGATGATCAAGCGCTAGGGACGCAGCGCAGCTGCGTCCCTAGCGCCGCGCGACGCGCGGCAAGGGGATGGAGATCTGACACCTTGAGCGCCGGCGCCTTCGGGGGCCGGCGCTTTCGTCTTCAGGGCCGGGCCTGGGGGCGGCGGGGAACGAGGACTTGGGCGGACTTCGTCATGACGACTTCGCCATGCTGGTTCCGCGTCGTGGTGACGAACTTGACCACGCCGTGGGAGGGCCGGGAGGCGGAGGGTCGCATTGCGGCCACCTCGACGGTGGCGGTCAGCCGATCGCCCGCGTGCACCGGCCGCGGCCACCGCAGCTCGTCGATGCCCAGACCAACGGCACCGCCGCCAAAGCGAAACTCGCCGCGAACCATCAGGCCCATCGTCAGAGCCGCGGTGAACCAGCCGCTCGCGGACATTCCGCCAAAGAGGCTGTCGTTCCCGGCCTCCTCCTCGAGGTGGAAACGCTGCGGATCGTAGCGCTTCGCAAAGTCGAGCATCTCCTCGCGGTTGACCTCCACGGTGCCACATCGGAGCACCCGGCTCACGGCGAGATCCTCGTAGTACAAGTCCGGCGCGTTCTGGAAGTCGGTCATGGGTGGGTTCCAATCAGCTTTCCGCCGGAAACGCAGGACCAAATACCCGCGAACCTCGTTAGGCTTCGCCGGCGCTGCTCCGCCTGGCCGTCGTCTGGAACATCCCGATCGCGTGCAATCGCGCGACCGCGGACGTGGTCATTTCCTCGCCGTCGGAGGTGATCGCACCGGCCGCGTGACGCCGCAGGATTCGCCCTCTGCCCTGCTTGCGGAGAAGAGTCGTCGCCCTACCCTTACCGTCCTCTCGCATGCAGGCTGTCATCATTTCACTCCCGGGCCCACCCGACGTCCTGACGGTCGCCGAACGGCCGGCTCCCGCGGGCGGGCCGCAGGACGTCCTGATCCGCGTCCGGGCGGCCGGGATCAACCGCGCCGATCTCATTCAGCGCGAGGGCCGCTATCCCGCACCCGCCCATGTGGTCGCGGACATTCCAGGCCTGGAAGTCGCCGGCGTAATCGAGGAATGTGGATCTGAGGTTACGCGCTGGCGTCGCGGCGATGCCGTCTGTGCCCTCCTGGCCGGCGGCGGCTACGCGGAGCAAGTGGTGGTGGACGCGGGGCATTGTCTGCCGATCCCCGCGGGGATGAGCTTCTCCGACGCGGCGGCGCTGCCGGAGGCGATTCTCACCGTGTGGCACAATGTCTTCCAGCGTGGTGGCCTTCTCCCCGGCGAACGCCTGCTCGTCCACGGCGGCACCAGCGGCATCGGCATGGCCGCAATTCAACTCGCGAAGGCCAGGGGCGCGCGCGTCTGGGCCACCGCCGGCAGCGAGGAGAAATGCCGCGCGTGCGTGGCGGCCGGAGCCGAAGCGGCGATCGACTACACGCGCGAAGATTTTGAGGCAGTGCTGCAGGCGGACGGCGTCGACGTGATCCTCGACATGGTCGGCGGCGACTATTTCCCGCGTAATCTCCGGATCCTACGGCCGGAGGGCCGGCTTGTTTTCATCAATGCGATGAAGGGCAATCGCGCCGAGTTTCGGCCGTCCGACCTCATGGCCAGGCGGCTCACGATCACCGGCAGCACGCTGCGGGCTCGGGACGCGGCCTTCAAAACCGCGCTGACGGCCGAGGTGGAACGCGAAGTCTGGCCGCTCGTCACCCGTGGCGCGTTTCGGGCCCATGTGTTTCGGGTTTTTCCGCTCGCCGCGGCCGCCGAAGCCCATCGCCTGATGGAGAGCAGCCGCCACATCGGAAAGATCGTCCTGCAGGTGTCCGGGTAGCGGCAGACTTGGAGCGGACCGCGTAACAGTGTCGTCTGGACAGGGAAAACTCGTCCCGCTCCTCACCCGTGTGTGCGTACTCTGTCATTCTGAGCGAAGCGAAGAATGACAAACTGGGCCTTTCGCTCAGTCCCTCCTGAGGGACGACCGGCCGGCATTTTTTTCTCCAGTCGCTACCTTGGAAAATCCCGCGACGTATCCAAAGCCTGATTTTCAGCTGTCCATCGCGCCGTGACTTTGAATTTACTCCGCGCGCCGCTGGAACTTTCCCCTCCGCCGGTTTTCCTGAATCCAACCCTCCTGACCACGATGTTCAAAAAGCTCCTCACTCCCCTCCTGTTGGTCGCCGCCCTCGCGATTTCCGCGGGCAGCCTCTCCGCCCAGACCGCGCCGAAGTCCGTCATCCATGTGGTGACAGTTAAGTTCAAGCCCGATGCCACCCCCGTCCAGATCACGGCGGCACTCGATGGCGTTCAGGCGCTGCCGAAGGAATACAAGGGCATCACCCGCGTCTGGACCAAGGCGATCAAGACCCAGGGCGACAAGACCCACGCCTTCGTCATGGAATTCGCCGACGAGACCGCCCTGAAGGACTACACCAACAGCGCGGCGCAGAAGAAGTGGTACGAAAGCTACCTGCCGATCCGGCTCGAGAGCACCACCTTCGATATTACCAACTAATTTGTCAGGGTTAGGTTTCAGGTATTGAGGGAATAAAAGGGACCGCCGCGAGGCGGTCCCTTTTTATTTGGTCCGCTTCGCCGGCGGCGCAGGCGGCGGGCCGCGAGTGCCGGCCCGTGCTTCAGCTCGGCCACCGCATCGATGATGAAGTGCACCAAGTGATCGGCCGGCACCCAATCGCGCAGATCGGGCGGCAGCAGCAGGGGCGTTTCGCGGTCCACGATGACGTAACGGGCGGGCATGCCGGTCTGACGCCGCACCTGCGCCGATGTTGGAAAATTAATGTCCCCCGTCCCAATGGCGCAGCCATTGGTTTAGCAGCATGCGGGCGAAGCCCGACAGGCTGCTAGAAGTTCACACTGTTGCGCCCCTTGAGGTGCAACATCTGGCGGGCCTCGTCGGGGGTCGCGATCTCGAGCCCGATTTCCTCGAGGATCCGGCGAATCTTGGCGACCTGCTCCGCGCTGGTCTTCGCGAACTTGCCCTTGCCGATCCAGAGACTGTCCTCGAGGCCGACGCGGACGTGTCCGCCCATGACGGCCGACTGGGCCGCGATGTACATCTGGTTCCGCCCGGCACCGAGGACCGACCAATAGTATTGATCGCCAAAGAGCCGTTCGGCGGTGCGTCGCATGTGCATCACGTCCTCCGGGTGCGGGCCGATGCCACCGCGAATGCCGAAGACCGACTGGATGAAGAGAGGAGCCTGGACGAGCTTCCGCTGGAGAAAGTGGGCGGCCGTGTAGAGGTGGCCGATGTCGTAGCACTCGAATTCGAAACGCGTCTGGCTCTGCCGGCAGGACTCCAGGATGTAGGCGATGTCGCGGAAGGTGTTCCGGAAAACGCAGTCGTCCGTGTTCGCCAGATACGGACGCTCCCAGTCGTGTTTGAAGTCATCGAACCGGCCGAGCATCTCGTAGAGGCCGAAGTTCATCGAACCCATGTTGAGCGACGCCACCTCGGGCTGCAGCTTGAGCGCGGGCTGGAGGCGCTCCTCGACGGTCATCGTGGGCGCGCCGCCGGTCGTGAGATTGATCACGACATCCGACGCCGCCTTGATCTTCGGAAGGAAGGCGAGGAACGCGTTGGGATCCTGCGTCGGCCGGCCTGTCTGCGGATCGCGGGCGTGCAGATGAACAATGGCGGCGCCGGCCTCGGCGGCGCCGATCGCGGCGTCGGCAATTTCCTGCGGCGTCACCGGCAGGTACGGCGACATCGACGGCGTGTGAATGGCACCCGTGACGGCACAGGTGATGATGACCTTGGGCGGAGGGGGCATGGGGAGGGGCGGCTGGGACCGGCGGCTGAACCGGCCCGACACCAGTGGGGAAAACTATTTCTTCGCCTGAGCGCGCTTGTGCGCCACCAGGGCCATGAGCCGGCGATCGCGCCACGCTTCGCGCGCGGCGTGCTCGGACCTCGGCATGACCTCGCGCCGCTCGGTCTCGACCTTGGCGATGAGTTCCTCGGTCCACGGCTGCGGCTTCACGTCCTTCAACATGCCGTAATACAGCGGGCCATAGCGCCGCGCGTAATCGGCGACGCCGCCCGGGGCATTGAGATCGATCGTCTCGAACGGTCCCATGAACGCCCAGCGCAGACCGAGTCCGTCGCGCACACACTTGTCCGCATCCTCGACCGACACGTAGCCTTCGCCGACGAGCCGCCACGCCTCGAGCAGCAGCGCACCCTGCAGCCGGTTGAGAATGAAACCCTCGACCTCTTTCTTCACCGTGATGGCCACCTGGCCGGCGCGCTCGTGCAGGGCTCGCGCGCGCGCGACGACCTCGTCGCTGGTCCACGGCGCCGGGGAGATCTCCACGAGCGGCACGACGTGCGGCGGATTGACCGGATGGGCCACGAGACAGCGGTGACGGCCCTTGAGTCCCTCGGTGAAACGCGAGGTCTGAATCGTCGAAGTCGAACTGCCGAGAATGCAGTTCGCCGGCGCCGCGGCATCGAGCTGGCGAAAAACCTC
>CANJCM010000121.1 GCA_947472765.1 Opitutia bacterium | reverse complement strand
GCTCGCCTTTGCGCCCGCGGCGCAGGCCGCGCAAGCGAAGAAGAAAATCCTCTTCTTCAGCAAGTGCTCCAACTACGAGCACAGCGTCGTGCATGAAGTCGCCGGCCAGCCGAGCTTCGCGGCCCAGGTGCTGATGGAGTACGGCGCCCAGCACGACATCGAATTCACGCTCTCGAAGGACGGCAGCAAGTTCACGCCCGAGTACCTCGCGCAGTTCGACGCGTACTTCTTCCTGACCAGCGGCGACCTCTCTTCGCCCGGCAAGGACGGCAATCCCCCGATTTCCGCCGCCGGCAAAAAGGCGTTCCTCGACGCGATCAAGAACGGCAAGGGCTACATTGGCTCCCACGCCGCCGCCGACACCTATCACCTCGGCGAAACGGCCGAGACCAACACCAGCGTCGCGCGGACCTGGCGCTACCGTAATGTCGGTGACAAGCAGGATCCCTACGCGCTGATGCTCGGCGCCGAGTTCATCATGCACGGCACGCAGCAGATCGCGACCGCCTTGGTGGTGGACAAGAAATTCCCCGGCATGGCCAAGGTCGGCGACAGCATCCGCCGGCAGGAGGAGTGGTACTCGATGACGGACTTCGCGCCGGACCTGCACGTGCTGCTCGTCATGGACACCTCCAGCATGAAGGATCCGTATCCGAACGAGAAGAACTGGCCGCCGGCCGGCTGGGATACGCCCTACAAGCGACCGAATTATCCGAACACCTGGGCCCGCATGCATGGCAAGGGCCGCGTGTTCTACACCAGCCTCGCGCACCGTGAGGACACCTGGTTGAGCCCGGAATTCCAGTCGATGCTCTTCGGCGGCGTCGAATGGGCGCTCGGCCGCGTCGAGGCGGACATCACCCCGAACATCAAGCAGGTCACCCCGAAGGCGTGGGACCTGCCGCCGGTCTCGGCCCCGGTGCCGACGCTGCCCCCGGCTCCGGGCGCGGCGAAGAAGTAGGACTCTCCGAACCCGCCCGCGGACCACCCGGGCGGGTTCAGTTTTTAAGTTCCGGTATCGAAGCATGGGTATGAAAAAGCGCCCGACGATTCCGAGGCTCGACGGCTCGTCTCAGACGATCCTGCTGGTCGACGATGTCGGCCGCACGGCTGAGTTTTATCGCGACCATCTCCGGCTTGAACCGCGGGATGGTGACGGGGAGCGTTACCTTGAGTTCGACACCGGCGACGGAGCGTCACTGCTGATCATCAAACGCGAGGGCTCGATCGCGCCGATGGCGTCGGTCGCGGCCGCGGGCACGCTGACGTTTGCGATTACGCCCGAATCCTACGTGGCGTGGAAGAAGTGGCTGACCCAGCGGCAGGTCGAAATCGCGCAGGAGACGAAGTGGATTCACGGCGGTCGCAGCCTGTATGTGCACGATCCCGATGGCCGGCGGATCGAGTTCAAGGCCCCGGCGGGTTCTTTCTCGAACGACGGCAAGCCGGCCGCGGAGGTCGCTGTAGCCGCGACCAAGCCCGCGAAGTCGGCCACGACCGCGCCGTTCAAGAAGGCATCGACGACGACCGCCCCTTTCAAAAAGCCGGGCACGGCCGCGTCGTTCAAGAAGCCCGCGGCGTCCGAGGCACCGAAGCCCGCGCCCGAGAAGCCGGCCAAAGACGCCGGCGAAGCGGCGACGGCAGCGCCGCGAATCAACGGCGTCGTCGAGTCGATTCTGTACACCGACGATTTGCCGCGAGCGGTGGCGTTTTACCGCGATGCGCTCGGCCTCGTGGCGATGACCGGCGACGGGCAGCGCTTCCAGGCCTTCGATTCCGGCGCGGGCCGGGTGCTCTTGCTCTTCCAACGCGGTGCGACCCTTGAACCCTTGCCGGCTCCCGTGGGAATGATCCCGCCCCATGACGGCCAGGGTCCGCAGCACATCGCCTTTGCCATCGACGCCGCGGATTACGATCGCTGGCGGGTCCGGCTGCCGCAGCAAGGCATCACCATCGAAAGCGAAACCGCCTGGGACCGCGGTGGCCGCAGCGTTTATTTCCGCGATCCCGACCAGCATCTGGTCGAATTGGTGACGCCCGGCATCTGGCCGAACTACTGATCGGATTTTGGATTCTCGATTTTCGATTTCCGAGAGTAGGGGCGTGCCTCGTGCGCGCCCGATTGGCGGCCTGCGGAATCGACCCGTCGACGGGCAGTTTCAGCCCGTCAACCTGGCCAGTGCCTCCCTTGCCCGGGCCTTCGCGGTCTCGTCGTGTTTCGCGCGGGAGGGCATGGCGATCCCGGCCCGGAATGCGGCTTCCGCCGCCCTCGCCTGTCCGTCCGCGAGGAGCGCGAACCCGAGTTCGAGCCGATGCGCGAGTTCGTCGGGCTCGAGCGCGACCGCGCGTTCGAGCAGGCGCACGGCCTCCGCCGTCGAGGCCGCCGGCAGCCCGCCGTAAAACATCCGCACCCAAAGCCGCGCGGCGCTGCCCAGCGTGCCGACCTCGTAGTGCCAGCGGCCCAGCACATGGTACGCCCAGGCATATCCCGGATCGAGTGTCAGCGCTCGTTCCGCTTCCTCTTTCACGAAGCGCGAAAAATCCACCTTCGTGCGGACGCTCGAATAGAGCCCGAGTTTGCCGTAACAGATCGCGAGCGAGAGAACGTTGACGGCGTTGCCGGGCTCCAACGCGACGGCGCGACGCGAATAGTCGAGGGCGCGTTCGATGGTGGACTTCTTCTCGGCCACCGTTGGCGCGTCCATTTCCCGATCCGAATACTGCCGCGCGATTTTCTGGAGGACGAACGCGTCGCGCGGGTTGGCCCGCTCGAGGGCGAGATAAAGTTCCAGGGCCCGCCCCGTGTCATGACGCGCCTCGGCTGCGAGGGCTTCGCGGCGCAACGTGCCGCCCTCCGGGGGCGTCGTCGCTTCCTGGGCGAGGACACGTCCCACCAGCAGGATCGTGAGGAGGAGCGTCCTGCCAGTCATCGTTGCTCGTCCCGGCGGCGCGTCAGGCTGAACGCGGATTTTCAAAGAGGTAGTGGCTCACGAGCCACTCGGTGCCCTCGCGATAGCCCCACAGCTCGGCGCAGCTCAGGTAGAAGGTGCGCCAATAGGCCCACCACTTCGTCACGTCACGGGCCCCGTAGGTCGCGGCGAAGAGCGGCAGGATCTCGTCCCGGTGCGCATCCATGTTCTGCAACCAGTGTTCGGCCGTCTGCTGGTAGTGCGTTCCCGGCACCTTCCAGTCCTGCAGCAGCCGGAGATCGTCCTGAAAATGGCCGAGCAGATCATGGGCGGGCATCTGGCCGCCGGTGAAGAAGTGGCGGGCCATCCAGTCGGTGCTGTCGCGCGGGACAAAGTGATACGAGAACCGCGCATGGGTGAAAATGTGCACGAAGAGCCGGCCGCCGGGCTTCAACCACCGCGCAATGTTCGCCAGCAGTCGCTGGTAGTTCTTCATGTGCTCGAACATCTCGATCGAGACCACCCGGTCAAACTGGCCGGGCGCCGCCTCAAAGACGTTCATGTCGCAGGTCACAATCGTCACATTGCTCAATCCGCGCCGTTTCGCCTCGGCGTCGATGTGGGCCTTTTGGGTGCGGGAGTTGGACACGCCGGTGAGGCGGGCCCGCGGGAATTTCTCCGCCAGATAAAGGGTGAGTGAACCCCAGCCGCATCCGAGTTCGAGAATGGTCTGACCGTCCGCGAACCCGCCCCTCTCCACATAGAGGGCTAGCATCTGCTCCTCGGCCTCATCCAGCGTCTCGCTTCCGGTCGGGTAGAGACAGCCGGAGTATTTCAGGCGCCGGCCCAGGCAGAATTGGTAGAACGCCGTCGGGACTTCGTAGTGCTGGGTGTTGGCAGCGGCGGTTTGCTCGGCAATCGGGCGCGTCTTGAGGTCCGCGACATAAGCGGCCGCGTCGTAGCGCGATTGTTCATCGCGGATTCGCTCCGCCAGCAGCCGACGAATCCCCGTCCGGACGAGGGCGTCGGGCAGGAGGTTCTTCTCGAGCAACAGGTCGATCATGCGTCTTCATACGCGCCGATCGCGACGTCGGACGCAATGGCGTGACGGCGCGGCGGCCAGGGGGCGGAGGCCCAGGGCTCGGAGTTTTGAGCCTGAAGCCAGGAATTCAGGAACCGAGCCGTGGCCGCGAGCGTGAGCGAGTGGTGGTTCGGGGCCTACGGTATCCTGACTTCCTGGCTTCAGGCTAAAAATGATCCGAGCCGTTCAACTCTCCGTCCGCGAACGCCGCGGCGGCCAGGGGATGAACGCACTGGTCTCCGCCTGATAGCGCCGGAAGGCGTCGCCCTTGCTCTTGAGACTCTGCTCCTCAGTCATCGGAATCCCCGTGACCCGCAGCAGCAGATAAAGAATCCCGGCGGGGCTAATCACCGCGAGCCAGCCGTACGGGGCGGCCAGCGCGAAGACGAAGTAGGCGACCCAGATCATCCACTCGAAAAAATAGTTCGGATGACGGCTGTACCGCCAGAGGCCGCGGGCGCAGACGCGGCCGCGGTTCGCGGGATCCCGTTTGAAGGCCGCCAGCTGGGCGTCGGCGAGGGTTTCGCCCGCAAGCGCCGCGAGCCACAGCACGATGCCGGCGATCTCGAGCGGCAAAAGCCGCGGGGTCGAATGGCTCGCGATGAGGAGGAAGGGGAGCCCCAGCAGGACCACGGAAACGCCCTGCATTTGGAAGAAGCGAAACATCTTCGGTCCGAAGTTGGCCGCCCAGTCGCGGCGGAGTTGCTGATAGCGGGTGTCCTCGTGCGGATGGTGCGCGGAGACGCGGATCAGCAGATGCGTTCCGAGCCGGACACTCCACATCACCACCATCGCCGCCAGGATGGCCCGGCGGACCGGCCAGCCCGAGCCGAAGGCGGCGTAAAAGCCCGCGAGCGCGGCGAAGGCGTACGACCACGCGATGTCGACGATGCCATAGTTGTCGAGCCGCCGCGCCAGCAGGTAGCAGCCGGCGAAGGCGATCGCGAGTGCCAGCAGGGCGAGTGCGGCCAGGACCAGCGCGCTCATGGGACGGGATGGTCCTTTGCCTTCTCCGCCGCGGTCTTGGCGAGGGCCGTCACGCGGGCGCTTTCAATGCCGCGGAGGATGGGCAGGGAAATATAATAGACTGCCAGGGCCCACAGCGGGACGAGGATGGCCCAGAACTCGATCGCGTGCAGGCCCGTCAGGCTGTAGTGCTGGATGAACTCCCACGGGTGCGCGATCAGTTCGCGCCGCATCCCGCGGGCCTCGAGGACCGAGTGCTCGATGCCGAAGAGTCGCTCGCCCCACTTGAACGCGAAAAAGATGAAGGGGATGTGGATCGGGGTGCAGGCGTAGTTCACCACCTGCAGGATCGGCTGGTTCAGTTTCATGAACACTCCGACCACGAGACAGATCAGCGTCGTGGTCCCGAGGATCGGAAACATCGCGATGGCACTTCCGATCGCGATCGTCAGGGCAATCTTGTCCGGCGTGAGTCCCTGCGTGAGCTGCGCGACAATCGGATCAAGAATCCTCCGCTGCCAGAGCGTGCGGGCAGGAGCCGGCAGGGGGGAGGTTTCAGGGTCGGTTACAGCCACGAGCGAGGACGCATAACACAGAATCGCATGATGGGAAGTCGGCGAATGCATCGACCGCAAAATGGCCGGCGGATCAACTTGTCGCCCAGCCGAGCGCCACCACGGTGATGCCGATTGCCGCCAGCACCGGGCCGAGCACGCCGACGTCCGCCCGCTGACTCGTCAACACCCCCCGCAGGCCCTCGGCCGGCTTCGCGCGCCAGAGCTCCGCGAGGCAATAGAGCGACATCGCCACATTCCCCAGCAGCAGGATGGCGACGAGCCAGATCGCGCGGGCCGCCCACGCCGTCTGCTTGAACACGACCCAGACATAGAAGGTCAGGAATCCCCAGTAGGCATCGAAGAGCGTCGCGATGAACCACGGGTGGCCCGCCACGTCCCCGGGGATCGCGAACAACGGGCACCGCCAGCTCGCCCAGCTCGTGACCGCGAGCATCGAAGCGAGCACGACAAAGAAGAAAACGCGGAGCGCGATCATGGTGAGACGGGACAATTTCCGGAGACGAACCAGAGGGAGGAACCACTAACGGATTTCGCCAACGGCGAAATCTTGCTCCAGTGCCTGCGCCTTATCGGCTCCGGCATATGGCTTCGGCGGCTGCTTATCGCAGCCGGGCGTCTGACCTTGGAAAGGTTCTGCAGCCCGCCACGAGCGGGCTCACGTCCGGGAGCGGAGGCGATTAGCCGAAGCCGCCATGCGAGATTTCGCCGTTGGCGAAATCTGTTAGTGGTGAGTTCTCCGGCCATGGAGCATTTGAAAACGATCAAAGGCTGAGGTTGTTCGGCCGCGTGTGCAGCGTGTGAACCACCGAGATGTGGCGCATCGCGAAGGCCGCCTCGCAGTAGCAGAAGTAGTAGGTCCACTTCCGGATGAAGCGCTCGTCGAAACCCAGGGCGCGCACTTCGTCGAGCCGCGCGAGGAAGCGCTCGCGCCAGAGCCGCAGCGTTCGCCCATAGTCGGCCCCGAAGTCATGCGTGGCGTTCAGGACGAAACCGCCGGCGCGCGAAAGCCGATCGTTGACGCGGTTCATCGAGAGGAGAAGGGAACCCGGGAAGATGTGCTTTTGGATAAAATCCACGCCGCGCCGCAGGCGGTCGTAGCGGTCATCGGGGCAGGTGATGAATTGCAGCGCGACCAGTCCGTCCGGTTTGAGCACGCGATCGATCACCGCGGCAAACGTGTCGAGGTAGCGATGCCCGATGGCCTCCATCATCTCGATCGAGACGATCTTGTCGTACTGGCCCTGCAGCTCCCGGTAGTCGCGGAGCTGGACGTCGACTCGGTCCGCGAGCCCGGCGGCGGCGATGCGTTCGCGCGCCAGGTCGTACTGCGCCTGCGAAATCGTCACGGTTGTCACCCGGCAGCCGTGATGCTTCGCGGCGTGCAACGACCAGCCTCCCCAGCCGGTGCCAATCTCGAGCACGTGGTCGGAGGGCGCGAGCCGGAGGCTCTGGCAGAGACGCTCGTTCTTGGCGTGCTGCGCGTCCTCGAGGCTCAGGTCCGGCGATCCCGCGGGCCAGAGCGCCGCGGAGTACATCATCGTAGGATCGAGGAACAGCCGGAAGAAATCGTTCGAGAGATCGTAGTGCTCCGCGATGTTGCGGCGGGCGTTCCCGGGCGTGTTGGGTCGCAGCACATGACCGAGACGGTTGACGGTGCGGAGGAGATTCACGCCCCACGCCTGGGCGCGGCGGGAGCCGGAGAGGGTCGGGGCGTTCTCATGGTTGAGAATGAACCACCCAATGACCGAGGTCAGGTCGGGCGTATCCCATTCGCCTTCGAGGTAAGACTCCGCGAAGCCGATGTCCCCCGAGCGAAAGCAGCGCTGGAAGAAACTCTCGCTCCGGACGCGGATGTGCGCCGCTGCGCTCAGGCCCGCTGGCAGCGCCCGGCCCGCGGCATCCGCGGCGGAGCCGAAGTCACGAGTCGTCTGATCCGGCAGTTCGAGCCGGAGGTGCCCGCGGGTCATCCCCTCAAACGAGCGAAGCACCAGGCGGCGCGGCCAGGACTCGCGGGCTGAAGGGGTTGAAACCGCGGCGGGCGTGGCATTAACCGGGAAGGTGGCGGAGGAAGCGTCGGACGGGGAACTCATGCGGGATCGGAAGGGGGTATAAGCGAGGCGTGCGGGCGGTACAGATCCCGCTGGTCGGAGGCGCGGGCTGCCTTGGCGAACCACGGCACGCGCTTCAGCCACAGGCAGAACGCATGCCAGTGAATCAGCCCGATGATCCGCAGCGTCAGGAGCGGGTACTTGAACGTGTACCACCAGAGACGCCCGCCGGTCAGCGGCTGCTGCTCGCCTTGCAGACTCGTGGTCAGCGTCCGCTCCCGGCCCTCATAGTCGTCAATTTGGACCGCGAGGCGTTCATCCGGCGGCCGGAGTTTGAAGTCGAAGGCCACATCGACGTCGGAGAACGGCGACACGTAAAAGTGCTTGGGCCGCCGGAGTCGAAAGCCGGAGCCATCGGGCTGCCACTCGCCGGGTCCGAGAAAGTACGGCTTCATCTCGCGGAATGTGTTCGTGACCTCCGCGATGACCGCAGCCGGCTGGCCGTGCCGATCCGAGCAGAAGTAGAACGAGACCGGATTGAAGAGATAGCCCGCGATGCGCGGCAACGTGATCAGGGTCACCCGGCCGCCGGTGAGATCGACGCCATGACGGGCGGCGAAGGCGATGACGCGCTCCTTGAGCGAGCGGTGCATTCGGGCCGCCGGGACCGTGCCGTCCGGGGTCGGGTGGTCGACCTCTTCCGTGGGCAGATAATCGGAGTCGCGAAACGAATAAAGCCCCCGGCCGCCGTACGAAAACAACGGCAGATGGCGGCCCAATTCCGGCAATTCATCCAAATCGAACGCAAAATAGAACAGCCGGTACGCGAAGCGGTGCGGCGTCGGGGTGAACCGGACGTGCATGACGCGACATTCGTAGAGGCTGGAATTCATGCAGTCGCCGGAGATGGGTCGTTGCTGTTACGTTCCGACCCAAGCGGTTGGATGCGGCAAATCCCATCCAAATGCGCTCACGCTACCTTGAGTACGGCCGAGGCGGGCGGCTTTAGCGACCACGGATCGCGACCCAGCATCATTTCGCTCAGCCGCACGGCGCTGAGCAGCCCGTCCTCGTGAAAGCCGAACCTCTGCCAGGCCCCTGCAAAGTAGGTTTCGGTGGTCCCGCGGGCCGAAGCGTTGAGTTCCGGCAGTCCCGCTTGCGCGCGCACCGCGCCGAGACTGAAGAGCGGGTGCTCATACTCGATCCGCTTCACCACGCGTTCCGGGGCGATGGCCTCCGGCCGGTTGATCGAGACGAAGTAGTCTTCGCGATCGGACACGCCCTGGAGCTGGTTCATCCAGTAGTGCGTCGCCGTCGAGACGCGCCCGGTTTCGTCGCGATTGATTTCGTAGTTCCAGCTCGACCACGCGAGCTTGGTCCGGGGCATGACCGTCGCGTCGGTGTGAAGGGTGGCCATGTTGCGCTGGTAGCGAAACTCGGAAAGCAGCCGGGCTTCGTGCAACGTGGGATTGGCCAGGAGCCGGAGCGCTTGATCGCCATGGCACGCGAGAATCACCCGATCAAAGGTTCGCGCCTCGCCGCTCGAAGTCATGACCGTCACGCCCCGCGGCGTGCGCACCACGCGCGTCGCGGCCTCGCCGAGGCGGATGCGATCGCGCCAGGGCGCGGTGATTTTCTCGACGTACGATTTCGCGCCGCCGACCATGGTCCACCACGGATGCTGCGTGTGCAGCCCGAGAAAACCGTGGTTGTGGAAAAAACGCAGCAGCGTCGTGGCGGGAAACTCCAGCATCGCGGCGGGCGGCGTGCTCCACACGGCCGAACTCATCGGCACGAGATAGAGATTGAAGAAGTCGTCGCCGTAACCGCGGCGCTTCACGTACGCGCCCAGGGTTTCCTCCGGCAGCTTGGGATCCGCCAGGGCGGTGACGGCCTCGGCATTGAAGCGATTCACGGCGGCGAGCATCCGCCAGAACCGCGGGCGAAACAGGTTGCGGCGTTGCGCGAACAGGTGGTTGAGCGAGGAGCCGGCGAACTCGAGCCCCTCGTGGACGTGCCGGACGCTGAAAGACATCGGCGCGGGCTTGATCGCGACGTCGAGTTCGGTGAACAGCCGCGTGAGATGCGGGTACGTCACCTTGTTGAAAACCATGAACCCCGTGTCGATCGGCACGGTGCGGCCGGTGCCGGGTTCGGTGGCATTGACCGTGTTCGTATGCCCGCCGACGTGCGTGCCTTGCTCGAACAGCGTGATGTCGTAGTCGCGGTGCAGGAAATGGGCGCAGCCGAGTCCGCTGATGCCGGTGCCGATGATGCCCAGGGTCGTCATGGTTTGCGTCGTTGCTACGGCCGGCCCGGCTCGTCGGACGCACTGGCTTCCGCGGACCTGATGCACTGATTCGCCATTAGTGGTGCCACAATCTCCGGTGGATTGTCGCCCGGCGCTCCTCGCGAGCTCAGGCCGCCGGCGGCGTCGTCGTGGAGTCCGACTTCGCGCCGTCGTGCACCATGCCTGCAATCTGACGGTGAATGGCCGGACCCTCGGCCTTCTTCGGGAGCAGGGCGTTGCCGCTCGCGGTGGCCACGGCGATCGCGGCGGCGGCCGGCATGACTTTCTTCAAGGGCGAAATTTCCGGATGAATCTGCGCGGCGCGCTCGGCGGCTACAATCGACGCGGCGTGGTCGGCGCGGGCGGCCTCCTCCATGATCGACTTCGGCACGGGTTTGAGTCCCCAGATCAGGCCGGTCCAGGACAGTGCCTTGAGCCCGTAATACGTGATGTCGATCTCCCACCAGTGGAACCCGTTCCGGGTGCTCGACTGGTAGCGGTGGTGGTTGTTGTGCCAGCCCTCGCCGAGGCAAATCAGGGCGAGAATGAAACTGTTGCGCGAGTCGTCGGTGGTGTTGAACCGGCGCTTGCCCATCAGATGGGCCATCGAGTTGATGCAGGACGTGCCGTGGAAGAGGGCGGTCGTGCTGATGAAGAAGCCCCAGATCAGCAACTGGGAGCCGTTCGTCCCGAGACCCGGAGCGTACTTCTCGAGCATCACGCCGACGCCGTAGATGAAGAACGCGAAAAGGATCGGCACGACGGTGTCGAAGCGGTTCAGCCAGACGAGCTCCGGGTATTTGCGCAGGTCGTTAACCTTCGAGTAATCCGTCGGAAAATTGCGGCGGCTCGTGATCCAGCCGATGTGCGACCACCAGAAGCCGTGCACGTGCGGGGAGTGCACGTCCTCGGGATCGTCCGAGTGCTGGTGATGATGCCGGTGATGGTAGGCCCACCAGAGCGCACCGCGTTGCACCGTGGTAGCTCCCCAAAGGGCGAGGAAGAACTGTCCGCCGCGCGAGGTGTGATACGTTTTATGGGAGAAATACCGGTGATAGATACCGGTGACCGCGAACATCCGGACGAAATACAGGGCGATCGCGGTCCAGACCGCGAAGGCGCTCCAACCCACCCAAATCACCCCGAAACAAGCGAAGTGGAGAATGATGAACGGAATGCACCGCATCCAATCGACCCGGTCGGGCTGGGCCCGCATCTCGGCCTGCCGCTCGGGGCTGTGATCGGAGTCGATCCACTGTAGAACGACGGCGGAAATTCGACGGCGCAGGGACGTGCGGGGGGCGGCAGAGACAGACATGATAAACGGGGTAAGAAACAACTCCCCAGCGGTGCGGCCTGCAAGCTGACTTTTCCGTTATCCCGGATGAATTTTCCAGCGACGGCACGGTCGCCGGATGCAATCGCGACCTCTGCATGGCTGCGGGCGCCTCCTTTCGCGGGGGCGCCGCTGAATTTTCGATTGGCGAGTGCCGAACGCCGAATGGCTGGGTGCCGGGATTGTGCCGGAGATCGTCCGTGTCGTCCTGCTTCCTCGTGCGCGCCCTCAGTCCCGGTGCCCCGACGAGTCGGTGGCCACGAGGGCGGAGAGGAGCGTGAGGATGACAACGATGAT
>CANJCM010000120.1 GCA_947472765.1 Opitutia bacterium | reverse complement strand
GACTCACTCGCTCGTCTGCATCCCGCACAGGAATTCTCTTGCCGCTGTTCACGGTACCACGCGCACGCTCAAAGCGGTGACCGTGACACTGGCGGCTGACGTGAAGCTGAAGTCGTTGGTGCCGCGTTTAAGCGCTTTCTTCAGAGCGGCGGAGGAAAGCGTGAGGGTTAAGCCCTCTTTACCGCGTGTGGATTTCAGTTCTTTGAGCGGCTGACCGTTGAGGATGATGGCGGGTGTCTCGGCATAGCCGTCGTTTTTGATGAGGATCTCCAGGGTGGCTTCTTTGGCCTTCGCGGGATCATCGGCGATGACCAGATGCACGGTGGCGGGAGTGCCGGGCTTCAAGGCCACTAGCTGCGCCTCGCCGAGCGAACTCCAGGGGCCGCTGCGCATGTCGATGTCGCAGAAGTATTCCTTGGGCAGTTCCGCCAGCTTCGCGCGGTCGCCAAACTCATCGAAAAGCGGCATCTCGTCGCGGAGGTAGAAGTTGAAGAAATACAACCCGTCCGCACCCTTCTCCCAGAGCGTGGCTGCGGCGGCGCGGAGGGTTTCGGGAGAGCCATAGCGACTGAAGCTCTTGCGCATCTTAATGCGCTCCAGCGATCCATAGACAGGCGTGTGATAGCGGTGCGCGAGGGCCACCCATGCTTCGAGGTCCAAGCCCGAGAACACGACGCCGTTCCCCGCGATCACGGCATCGAGCAGGCCTTTCTTCAACCACGCTTCGACGTCGAGCCCCATGGCGCGTGCGTCTTCAGGCGAATCCGGCACACGTGACACCAGGCGCAGAGGACGTCCGCGAGTCTTGGCCGATGCATCGAGAATGATCCGCGCCTCGGTGACAAAGGCTGTCATGAGGACGGTGTCCACTTCCCGAGGCCGGAAGAGTTTGGGAGAGCGCAGCCAGTCGAGCTCGATCCCATCCAGATCGTAACGGCGGCAGGCTTCGCGCAAGGTGTCGAGGTAGTGCTTCCGTACCTGCGGCTTCGAGTAATCGAGTCGCAGGTCGCGACGGGAGGGGAACTCGGGCTTGGGGCCGGTGCCATTGAGCCACGGAAGAAACTGGGTTTCCCATTCGGGGTCCGTCGGCGGGTCGATCCACAGGTCGCGATGCGTGCGGCGGAAGTCATCCCAAAGGTGTGCCCAGTTGAAGATGTCATGATGGGCGTCATTCATGCGCATCGAAAAGAAGAAGGTGCGGCCATCACGCTTCCAAAACTGAAGGATCGGCTGGAGCGGATCGTCCCCGAGCGCGGCGATGTGATCGCGTTTCAGTTCCCAGATGGGCAGGCCGAAGTTACCGCAATAAGCGAGGCCTTGCGTTTTAGTTTTGGCCAGCGGCCCGATGCGCGGCGCGAGCGCATCGTCGAGCGAGTTGATCGTCGGGAGCGGCAGGTATTTGCCCGCCGGCACCCAGAGACCGTTGGCATGATGCTCCGGGTAGGCCGGCCACTTCAGGTCATCGCTGTCGTTGTTGAACAGGATGCGCGGCAGGCCACGACTTTCGAGCGTCGCGCCGAGGCTTGCTTCCGCACCTACCGACAGGCTGGCGACAGGAATCACCGCCAGCTCCGCACTGTTGTTGTTCCAGAGTTCACGTCCGGTGCCGACTCGGGTGGACTTGTCACCGCTGTTCGAGTAGCCGACGTAGAGCTTGCCGTCATGCTCCACCGCATACGGGTAGGAGAGCGCGGCACCCTTGTTTGACTCGCCGGGGCCGCCGGTAAACTCAGCGTGGCGGATCACGAAAACCTTGCTGAACAAGGTCTCGCCCGGCCTGCTGACGGCGATGGTCAAAGGCGAGCGCCGCTTGCCACTGTCCGCTGTGGTGGTGCAGACGAGAAAACGCTGACCGGTGCTCAAGGTGCCAGCGATGGGCTTGCTCGTGGCCATCGGCAGATTACTGGGGCGCATCTCGCGCCAGGTGCGGCCGAAGTCCTCGCTGGTGGCGACGAGCGCCTCAGCTCCGTCGCCGTAGCGCGAGAGGCTTGTGATCTGCTTGCCGTTCACGATGACGGTGGACTCGCCCCACATCTTCTTGAGGTCTTTCGCTTGCGGGATCGGCACCACATCCCAGCGGGTGAAATCTTCGCCGTGACTGATGGCGACGACGGCAGGGTCGCCCGCGCTGACCTTCAGCCCGGCCATGATCCAATTGCCATCATCCATCTTCTGCGGCTCCTGCATGGGCCAGAAGCCGTCTTCGATCACAGTGCCCTTCGGCTGCCATTGCTGAGTGGTTTCATCGAGCACATAAGCCCGCGTGTGAACTCCCTTCATCGTGCCGGTGTAGGCTCCATGAAAGGCCCACAGCGTTCCCTTGTGCGAAAGGAATGCGCCATGGCTCACCCCGACAGGGCCGTCGCCTGAGTCTATCGTGCGCACCCCGCCCCAGGTCTTGCCATCGTCTTCGCTCACACAAAAACGCGCCTCCTCCGTGTCGGTGTTTTCGCCGCCTTGGTTGTGCCCGAAGGAGGCGTAGAGCCGCCCGCTGTGAAAGCAAAGCGCCACGCCATGCAGGAAACGGTAACCGTCTTTGTTGAACTCGTAGGGCTTGATGACTTGAAACTCGATACCAGCCAGCACGGGCAATTCGGAGGCCGGTGGCACATTCTTGGAAACGCCCCATAGTGCAATTGGTTCGGCAGCATTGAGCGCACCAAACGGCGCCAGCAGCAGGCTGGTGAGGAGTGTAAGTGTGGGTTTCATGAGATGAATCACTTTCCTGGTAACTTTACCTGTTCCGCCAGCGTGCAGCGCAAGCAGCGGCATGAGCAGGAGCGCAGGGAGGAGTATGAGGGTGGGTTTCACAGGGTTGTTTCCCAGACAGATTTCAGTGGCCAGAGGTCGAGGGAGAGGAGCTTCGCGTCGCCGCCTTTGGCATAGAGTTTGATGCCTTGTTGGGCGGACTGCTCGGCTGAGGGACGCGCGAGATTGGCGAAAGCAGCGTACGCCTTAGGGATGGGGCAATCTTGCGGGGTCTCGCTCGTCTGCATCCCGTACAAGAGTTCTTGCCGCAGTTCACGGCACCATCTCTAGGCTCAAAGAGGTGAGCGTGGCACTGGTTGCTGTAGTGAAGGTGAATTCGTTGGTGCCGCGTTTGAGCGCTTTCTTCAGAGCAGCAGAGGAAAGGGTAAGGGTGAGGTCCGAATTCCCGCGCGCAGATTTTAGCTCTTTGAGCGGTTGACCGTTGAGGGTGACAGCGGATGCCTCAAACTGGCCCTCAGCTTTAAAGACGATCTCGAGGCTGGTGGCCTTTACCGTCGCGGGATCATCGGCGATGACTAGATGCACGGTGGACAGGATGCCGGGCTTCAAGGTCAATGGCAGCGGCCCGCCGCCCTTCGTCAGGTCATTGTCGCCGCCGGATTCGAGGAAATACTCCTTCGGCAATCGCGCGAGGCGCACACGGTCGGCGAACTCGTCGAGCTGCGGCATCTCGTCGCGAAGGTAATAGTTGAAGAAATACAACCCGTCGGCGCCCTTGTGCCAGAGCGTGGCGATGGCGGCCCGCAGTGTTTCGGGGCTGCCGAAACGCGGCACGTTATTTCGGTTCTGGCGTTCTAATGAGCCATACACGGGAACGCCGTGCCGGTGTGCGAGGGCAACCCACCGCTCCAGCGGGCACGAAGAGAAACTCGTGCCCGGACCGGCGATGACCGCGTCCAGCCAGCCCGCATTCATCCACGCCTCCACATCCAGACCGATGGCAAGAGCCTTCTCCGGTGTCACCGGCAGACGGGCAACCAGCCGCACGCGATGCCCGCGCCGTTTCGCTGCTTCATCCAGAACGGCCCTCACCTCGCGCACGAAGTCCGTCATGGTCGCCACATTCACCTCGCCCCGGCGGAAGAGGTCGGGATAGCGCAGCCAGTCAAGTTCTACGCCGTCGAGGGCGTAGCGGCGGCACGCCTCGCGCAGGGTGTCGAGGTAGTACATCCGCACCTCGGCCCGCGAGTAGTCGAAGGCCACCGATGAGGTGCTGATGGCAGGCCGCTTGCCCTTGCCCTCGATCCAGGGGAGGAATTCGGTCTCCCACTCCTTGTCCGTCGGCGGCTTGAGAAAAAGATTCCGGTGGGTTCGTCGAAAATCGTCCCAGAGGTGCGGCCAGTTCAGCCATCCATGGTGTTGGTCGTTCATGCGCATCGAGAAGAAGAACGTCCGCCCTTCCCGCTTCCAGAACCGGAGGATCGGCTGGAGCGGATCGTCCCCGAGCGCAGCGATGTGGTCGCGCTTCAGATCCCAAACGGGTACGCCGAAGTTGCCGCAATACGCGAGTCCCTGAGTCTTTGTCCTGGCCAGCGGTCCGATGCGCAGGGCGAGGTAGTCATCGAGTGAGCTGATGGTCGGGAGCGGCAGGTAGTTGCCTGCAGGCACCCACAGTCCGTTGGCATGATGCTCCGGGTAAGCCGGCCACTTCAGGTCATCGCTGTCGTTGTTGAATAAGACGAGTGGCAGCCCGCGACTTTCGAGGGTTACGCCTGGACCTGCTTGACCAGAGGCTTGCAGATTGGCGGTTGGAAGCGTCGCCTTGGACTCCCGTGTGGTCGCATCGGCCGCCTGCAGCGCGGCCAAAGGCGCGAGCAGCAGGGCGGCGAGGAATGTGAGGAAGGGGCTCATTGACGGGGAGCAGGAGGAAGTTTGCAGGACTGCCATGCAAGAAAGCGCCACTTGCCGTCTTCGAGCCGCCAGGCAGCGAGGAAGCTCAAGACGTTGTCTGCCGCGGCCCCCTCGGTCGTGGAGCGGATGTGGACCTGGCCTGTCATCAATGCAAAGCCGGGCGCAGGAAAGCTGAAGTCGCGTTTGTCGTAATCTATGACGGTGTATTTAGTCTTTCCGCTCGTGAGCAGGGCAATGAACGATGCTTTCGTATCCACGGCACCGGTCGAATGCGCGTAGTGTAGCTCTTCGGAGAAGATAGCCCCGAGCTTTTCGCGATCCGCCGACTTCATCGCGGCCACGCGGGCGTCATCCGCGGCCATCACGGCGACTAGGTGCGCTGGTTGGTTGAGCTTGTTGATCACCTGTTGCAGTGAAACCGTACCAGACACGTTCTTGCCGGCGACCACGTCCTCTTCGCGGAACCTTGCGAGTAGAATCTCACCCGGGCCGTTGCGGTCGCGATCGTAGGCAATCCAGATCAGCCCGTCTTTGTCCTGCACCCCGTCGGGATAGGAGACGCCTCCCGGAACACCATTGGGAAAACGCGTCCCGCCGCGTTCGTCCAGCAGCAGTCCTTCGCACCATGTCGCACCGTCATCGGTCGACAACTGCGCGGTAAGATGATCGCGCCCGGGATTGAGGGGACCGGGTTTGCTGAATTTGTGGTGGTTTACCATCAGCAAGTTCCCCGATGCGAGCCGCCGGATAAAGAACCGCGAATGAGGGTTCGTGATCGTGGTGGACCTTGCCTCACTCCAAGTCCGCCCCTGGTCCGCGGAGTGGCTTTCCCAAAGGAAGCCACTCCCGGTGCGGATCAGCATCCACAAGCGGCCATCCCTCATCTCCGTGACCATGTTTTCCAATGCTGCGCCCCGAGTCTTGATCGCTCCATGCAGTTTCCACGTCCTACCTTCATCCGTGGAGATGCCCACGCCTTGGAGTTGCTTCGCATCAAAGCCGCCCCAGCCAGCCACCGCTTCGGCCGAGTACGTCACGGGCATGATCCACTCCCCCGTCGAGAGGACCGTTACTTTGTTGATCCGAAAAGCGAACGGCGCATCCAAGCCCACGCGGAATTCCGCGCCAAACACGGGTTGCGTCGCATCCGGGTCGCTGCAAGTCCGTGCCCACACGCCATGCACATTGGTGTCCTTGTTCCCGCGATTGAAAATATACCAGAGGCGCCCTTTCGGATCTATCCACAGAGACGGATCGTAGGTGCGCGTACCGTCATCGCCGGGGAATGCCATCACCTTCGGCGACGTGAAGGTTTTGCCAGCATCGTCGCTGTAGCACAGCAGCACCGTATTCTCCGGCTTGGGCTCCTTCGGACCGCCGGTGAACCACGAGACGAACACGCGGCCCTTCGCCGTACGTTCAAGACCCGGGATTCCCTGCCAAACGCGGTTGGCGAGATCGATGGTCACAGGTTCAGCGGCATGCAGTGCGGCCAGCGCAACCAAGAGCAAAGCGCTGAGGAGGGTGAGCGTGGGTTTCATCAGTTGGCCTTGAGGGCGAGCTTTCCAAACCGGATCGAACGGCGGTGGCTTCATAGTTGGATCTCTCGACAGCCGAGCGGCCGAATAACAGATGGGCTCGCCCGTGAGCGGTTCGCTCACGGGCGGGGAATGCACTTGCCGCAGCGAATCGCTCCGCGGTGGCACTTGGCGCCACCGCTTTTCCAGACGGCGCAGAACCCAACGGAGGCGATCCCGATCAGTGTCCGGCGGGACCCGATGGCTCGTAGGATCTCACCCGTTGGTCCAGTTGCCGGCGCCGGGCGCGACATGGTCCTAGAAACGACCGCTGACTCCTGCCGTGACCGTCGTAAAGTTCTGGTTGTAGTAATTCAGGCGATTCGGGACGCCCATGTACATTTGCTGCGGTTCCTTGAAAAGGTTGCTGATGTCCAAGGTCAACGTCACGCTTGGCCGCAACTGATACGCAAACCCCAGATCTACTGTCTTACGTTCCAGACGATAGGTACAGAGCGCCGGGTTGAGGGGATTGTAGCTCAAAATGTGGCTGCCAGTCAGGTTGGCGAGGACCCGAGTCCGGAAACCACGATACGACCAGCTCAACTGAACGTTCGCCGCTTTCGGGATGAAGCCTGCGACCTGGCCGCTCGCCAGCTTGGGGCCGGATAGGTTTCCAAAATCCCCCGCGGCATTGATCTTCGTGTAATTGACCGACAATCCCAGACCCTTCCAGGCCCCGGGGAGAAACGTGAACTGCTGCTGGTAGCTAAACTCCCATCCTTGGACGATAGCAGTCCCAGCGTTGGCAGAAGTCAGTCGCTGATAACCCTCATATTCGCCGTTGTAGCCATTGTTGGCGCCGCCGGTCACGATGCCAGCATCCATGCCGCTTACGATATAGTCCCGGATCGTCTTGTGAAACCAGCCCGCGGTGATGCTTCCCAGCGGCTCGAAATAGTACTCGACCGTAGCGTCCCAGTTCTTTGCCATCTGCGGCAGGAGGCCGGGATTGTTGACCGTCACTGTTCGAGCCGTTTCGTTCACCGTCTCGTTCGGTGTCAGATTGTTCGGAGCGGGACGGCCGAAGCCCGTCGACCAACTTACCCTGGCTTTGAGATTGGGAGTGACATCTTCGGTGAGGTGAACACTCGGGAATGACTTCGTGTAGCTGGATTTAAGATCGCGTTTGTTGTTGGCGTAGTCGCGCGCAGCCGCGCCCACCGGATCCGCCAGTTGCTGCGCCGCCGTGCTGGGAACGCGCGCGCGCACCCAACCGTAACTCGTGACATCAGTCTTTTCCTCACGCACGCCGGCAAGAAAACCGGTCCGTTTCAGCACTCCTTCCGTGCCGAACTTCCCCTTGGCCATCACGTAACCGGCGCCCACCTCTTCCGTCACGCCACGATTCCCAACGTAGTTCTGCTGCGCCCGATAGTACAGGTCCTCGCGCCAAAGCGCCGGGTCCTTTAGCACCGGAGGGTAGACATCTACCAGTTGCCAATTGGCCTCCCAGGTGGGAAGCGGCCGCCCACTCAGCGGCGATCCATAGATATTGATCGAAGGATCAACCGGCAATGCAGCAGTTCCGAGGTAGTTCCAGCGCCAGCCGAAAAAGTTCAACTTCACCGCCATTTCGCGCCACGAGA
Source organism: Opitutia bacterium (assembly GCA_947472765.1). Lineage (GTDB taxonomy): Bacteria > Verrucomicrobiota > Verrucomicrobiia > Opitutales > Opitutaceae > ER46. The sequence goes on along the minus strand of CANJCM010000120.1, from coordinate 4,168 downwards.
CGCCAGTCTTGAACTGCAGAAAGGGGAACGCCGCCGGAGTGTAGGAGACATCGGCATTAAACGAAGAATTATCCTGGGCTCTCTTATAGGGATTGGCCGTAAGCCCATTCGCGACGGGTCGATAATTTGCCGCATCCGTCATGTCCGGGCCGGCGGTTTGCGTGATCCGCGGGGTGACTTGAGACTGCGTGCCATCAATGGTCCATGCGACGTTGCTCAAGCGATTCACCAGTTGCCAGACCCGTTTGTTGCTCAACGCATTGCGACCAAAAGCGGCATTGTATTCAATCTTGAGCGGTCCGTAGTCATGCTCGCCAGCAAAAGTGGCCATGACTTGTCTAACAATGTAGGAGGTCGGCCCGGCATTGGTGATGTCGATATTGGAGCCAGTGGTTGGTCTCACCTGCGTCACAAGATCAGTATAACCCGGTATAATTCCTGAGGTTGTCGCGTTCGGGACCGTATCCTGGTTACCCGTGTAGAGGCGATAGGTGTAGGCCTGCCGCGTGGTCTCATGATTCTGGTTGGTCGTTAGATTGAGCGTGAATTTCGAGTTCGGGGAGTACCGGTACTCGGTCTTCACGTTGATGTTTCCCTGTTTGCGATTGTTGTAGTTGTTCCACCATTGGTAGCTCCAGTTGTAGGCAGGGGACAACAATGTGTTCTGGTAATTCCTCGTAACCTCGAAGGAACCGACCGCATTCTCGCTGTAGAAGAGATTCACCGCGACGCCCAGATTGCGTTCTCCCCCGAGGACACTGAAGACCTCCTGATAGGAAAAGTTCAACAGGGGATGGTATCGGTGTTCCTCTCGGAGCGGAATCTGCTCGGTAAAGGACGGTGCGGCCCGAATGGTTGCGCCGTAGCTGAACCGCCGCTTTTCTTTCATGCTAAGCGTGGAACGTGACTTCAGATTGATCGCGCCACCCAGGGAGTCGGCACTCTTGTCGGGGGTGAGGCCCTTGACGAGTTCAACCTGCTCAAACAACGTGGTGGAGATGCTCTGCATCTCGAATTGCCGATTCTCTCCGATGCTGGGAGCCCGGGCGCCATCGATCGTGACCGTATTGAGAGCCGGCGGCATGCCGCGGACATTGAAGTTATAAAGAAGTCCCTCCGGTGTGGGGTTTCCAGCGATACCCGGCAGGCGCGCCACCACTTCACTCACGCTCATATTTGGCAGATTGCCGTAGGAATCAACGGCCACCACGTTTTTGATATTCTCCGCCTGGCGTTGCATCGTAAGAGCCAGCGCGTTGCCTTCGCGCTCACCGGTCACCTTGAATACATCCAGCCGGTAAATCTCCGCCGTGAGTTCGAAGTCGCGCACGGCCCGCAATCCTGCCGAAACGGTCACGCCGACACGCTGTGGGTCGAGGCCGGCGTATGAAACCAACACTTCATGAGATCCAGCCGGGAGCCTCGTGAGAATGTAACGCCCCGTGTTGTCGGTAAGGGTGGTCAGGTTAAGCTGAGGGACCGTGATGGTTGCCCCTTCGAGCATGTTGTGGGTCGCTGCATTGCTGACAGAGCCGGTGAGGGTGCCGCCAGATTCGGCGGTCTGGGCGTCAAGCGCGCCGGTAGCCAGAAACCAGCCAGCAATGATCGCGAGAAAAGTGTGTTTCTTCATGGACGGAGATGGGTTGTCTTTCGGTTGAGCTACCGCTGCTGGAAGGTAACAGGGAGACGGGGACGGTCGCGGTACCGTGGGCGATCGTAGGGGGCGGTGTGATTAGGGTTCATGAGATGAGGGTTTCCGGAGTGATTGGGGTGATGAGGAGTTTTTGTGGCACTTCGCTGGTGCCCTGTAATTGGCTAGCGGTGTTCCACATTGACCTTGACGGCTTGCAGCAGCGGTGTGGCGGGTTTGGCGGGGTAGCCAGCGGTTCGAACGTTGGCTGCCGTTTCCACAGCGGAGGCATCGTCCGAGGGTCGCGTGCGCCACCAAGACGCGATGGCCGAAGCCGTGATGGCGCTCCAAGGGCCGAATACCGCCGAACCGAGGGCCGCGGCAGGGCTCTTCAGGACGTCGAATGCGAGACCGGTAGCCATGCCGCCGTTCTGGATGCCCACCTCAAGTGCTGTAGTGCGGGAATCGACTTCGTTGAGCCCGGCCAAACGGCCACCCCAGTATCCCAGCAGATAACCGGTCGCGTTGTGGCAGGCGGCTGCGCCAAACAGCGCTAGCCCCATGGTCAAAAGTTGTCCGCGAGAAAGGGCGAGCGTAACGCCGATAATCGTGCAGATGGCCACCATCGCCAGAAACGGCAGTACCCGCGCGAGGCGGGCAGCCAGGCTGGGTAGGTAACGGTGCAGCACCAGGCCCAAGACCAGTGGAGCCACAATCATCTTCAAAATGGACACCATCATCGCGAAGGCATCGATGGGGACGTAGGTGCCGGCCAGCCATCGCATCAACCAGGGCGTGACCAACGGCGAAATCAGCGTCGAGACGGCGGTTACTGTCACTGACAACGGCACATTGGCGCGTGCTAGCAGCGCGATGACGTTGGAGGATGTCCCGCTTGGCACCGAACCGATGAGGATCAAGCCCGTAGCCACCGCCCCCTCCAACCCGAATAATCGGGCAAAACAGTACCCGCCTACTGGCATGACCGTGTAGTGCAGCACGCAGCAGAGCACGACGCCTTTCGGCATCGTAAGAACCCGGCGAAAATCCTCCACCGTAAGGGTCAGGCCCATGCCGAGCAGGATCACCTGAACCAGCGGAGTAATCGCACGCTTCAGTTCAAAGCCTCCCCACGATGTAAACAACGGTGGGTGCGCAACAGCCAGGCTACCGACTGCGAGCACCGCGAACGTAAAGCCCAAGCCGTCCAGCCTGCGCACGAACCGTGTGCTCACCGCCAGAGCGGTGAACACCAGGGCCAGCATCAGACTGACGGCGACCAGAGTCATTCGAACTTCATGCGACCTACCGCGTCGCGCACGAGCACATCGACTTCAGGCGTCAGGGGTAGCATGGGTCGGCGGACGGATCCGACATAACGGCCGCGCAACTCGAGGCCGCGTTTGATCACCGCGATCCAGTCGGGCCGCTGGCCGTCGCGTCCGACGGTCACGAGGTCGACAAAGGGCATGATCTCGTCCCAAATTTTGCGGGCCGCGACGAAGTTGCCGTCATCGATGCAAAGGTGGACGATCTTCGACCAGCGCTTGGGGTCGAAATTCCCCGAACCCGAAACCCAGCCGGTAGCGCCGAAGGCGAAGGCGCCGAGGGCGTTGTTATCGTGCCCGTAGAAGAGCCCGAGCTTGTCGCCGAGATGCATCCGCAGGCGCGTAATCGTGTACGGATCGGAATCGGCGTCCTTGATGTACTGAATGACGTCGTCCTTGGCCAGTCGCACGAGGGTGTCGAGTGCCAGGCGCACGCCAACCACCGGCGGGTTGTTGTAGATCATGATCGGCTTGGTCGTCGCCTCGCGCACCGCGCGGTAGTGGGCCTCGATCTCCCGCATCGTGTGCACCTGATACCAGGGCGGGATGATCAGGTGCCCGTCGTAGCCGAGACTCTCGGCGTATTTCGCCTTCTCGATCGTTCCCGCGGTCGAAAGGTCAGCCGTGCCCGCGAGCATCGGCACGCGGCCGCGGTTCTGCTCGGCCGTGATGACGAGCACCCGTTCCCATTCGGCGCGCGTCAGGTTCATGAACTCGCCGGTGCTGCTGCCGCCGCAGAAGCCGTCGGCCCCGTTGGCAATCACGAAGTCGACGTGATCGCGCAGGCCCTGTTCGTTGAGACGCCCGTCCGAATGGAAGGGCGTGATGAGCGGAGGAAAGAGACCGCGGAAGGTTTTCATAGGAAGAGGCAGCAAAAGCAAAACGTTGAATCGCGCATAACGCGCCGGACGAGCGGGAATGGGAACTCTCGTAATCGAGAGCGCAAGCAGCAGATGGGAGAGCTTGCCCAATTGATTCTGTCCGCATAGTTACTTGTGCGATTTCGCATATTTGCGCCGATGAATGAAACCGAACTGCGCCGCCTGTCCGAGTTACGGGCGATCCTGGAAGGCTTCGCCGCGCGCCACGCGGCTTCACATGCCACGGCCGAAGCGCGCCAGCCGATCCTGCTGCGGGCAATTCTGAAACGCCTGAATGCGGCGGTTCGTCGGCGCGACTATCCGGCCTTTCGGGCGGCCGACGAGGAATT
>CANJCM010000119.1 GCA_947472765.1 Opitutia bacterium | reverse complement strand
TTGCTGCCGCTGGCGCCATCGGTCCCACCGGCCTGATCGCCAGCACCGCCGTCGCCCTTGTTACCAGCCATCTTGTCGCCGTCCGCGCCATCGCCACCCGGCTTCGTGCCGTAGGCAAATTTGTCCGTCCCGTTCGGAATTCCGTCCCCGTCGGCGTCCCCGTCCTGGCCATTTGGGATCCCGTCGCCATCCATATCGGTGTCCTTCGCGTTGGCGATCCCGTCGCCATCCATATCACCGTCCGGTCCATTCTTCGCATCGCTGACCTGGCCGTTGCCGTCAGGTCCGGGGTTCGCACCGAAAGAGTAATCATCGCCTCCGTTAGGGATTCCATCACCGTCGGAATCGCCATCCTGGCCGTTCGGGATCCCGTCCCCATCCATGTCATCATCCTTGGAATTCGGGATTCCATCGCCATCGAGATCGCCGTCGGGACCGCTCTTGCCGTCCTTCGAAACTCGGGCCGATCCCGCGCTCGAGTAAGGGGAGTCCCCGGATTTTCCGAAGACACCGGAATAGGTGAAGCGGACGAAATCCACCTGACTGGTGGCCAGATTGGGGCGGTTGCGAATCGCGGCGTCCCGGACGGTTTCGAGTTCCCACTTCTTCTTCCGGGCGTCCTCCCGCTCCGCCATCGGACCGAACAAATAAGTCAGGTTCTCGTGCCGATACCTCACGTACCAACCTTCATCACTCGGGCCAATCCCGCTGATGTTGATTCCGCTGTATTTCTGCCGGAAATCCTCGGCCGCGAGGTGCCAGAGATCGTCGATCGCATCGACCGGATAAATCATCGTCACCGCGCGCGCCGCCGGCAGCAGCGAGAGCAATAAAAGCAAAGCGACCCGTCGGAAAAAAGTTCTCACGAGCGTCATCAGAGTCCGGAAGGAATCACACGGCCCTTCTCTGCGCCCCGATTACCGTTGTTACCTGCGCCGCCCTTGCCGCTGCCGCCGACCGCCTTTTCCATTTGCTGGGTCTGGCCCGCGACCTGTCCACCGACGACGGACGGCGCGTTTTGAATTCCCTGGATTTGCATCGCGCTGTCTCCAATCGCCACGGGCGGCGGCTTCTGCGGGGAATCTCCCGGAGCGCCACCACCTTGCTGTTCACCCTGAAGTTCAGCCACCTGAATGCCCTGAGCCGTCGCATTCGGATCACCTCCGCCGGGAATCGGACCGACCTTTTGATTCGCGGAACCGCCGCCCGCAGCCGCACCTGCCTGCTGCCCCGCGGGCATCTCCGGCCCGCCGGGAGCCCCGCCGGCTCCACCCTTCTCCGTCCCTTGCGGCGAACCGCCATTCTGCGGCAAGTTCGGATTCTGCGCAGACTGCGGACTGGCTTTCTCCGGCCCGCCCACCTGCCCGTTGCGAACCGACTCGTCGCCCGGCAATTCAAACTCCCCGAGCATGCCATTCTCGGACTGCTTGTCAGCCTGCTGCGCGGCGCCATCCAGTAGCGCCGGGTCGGGCAACGGACCCTTGGCCGTGGAACTGCGGGCTTTCTGCGCCGGAGGCGGTGTCGCGGGCCGGTTCGCCGCTTCCGCCGCGAAAACCTCCGCGGAAACAGCGAGAGCCACCGTGCATCCCAACACCCTGTACAAGGAAACTGGTGACATGGCGGTCAACCGCGGCCGGAGGAGACACTGCACGCCACCGTGACCGTCGGCGGCGGAGTACCATTCCGCACCTGGAGCATCATCTGCACGTCGCGAAACCCTTTGCGGCGGCCCACGACCTCGTAATCGCCGGGCAGGATCTTCACCGTCGCGGTGTCGATCTTCCCGAGCATTTTGAAGTTCGTGATCTGCACCCAGGTATTGCCATCGGATTTGAAGGTAACCTCGACCGGCTGGTTCTGCGCCATAATCAAGGCGTGCAGTTGCTGGACCCGCTCGCTGTTTACCAGATAGGCCGGCTTGACTGACATCGCTTCGTTGAAGCGCATCCGGGCAGCCTGAAATTCATTCTTGTTCGCGAGCTGCTCAGCAGCGTCGACGAGCTTTTCGTACTGCAGGAGCGCGCGGATCACCGTGCCCGCCCGCGTATAGCCTTCCCGGGCGTCCACATGGTCGGGCTGCAACTGCATCGTCTCGTAATAGGCGTCACGCGCCTCTTTCCACTGGTGGTCGTTTTCGTAGGCATAGCCCTTCGCCAATGATTTCTGCACGGCCTCCTTGTGAGCATTCTCCTTCGCTGACTTCAGCATGGCCTGCACTTCGCCCTTGGTCGGATACACCTTCAGCGCGCTTTCCGATTCCGAAATCACTTTGGCCCAATCCTTCGCCTTGAAGGCGGCATCCGCCGCTGACTTGGCATTCGCGAATTTCGCTTCCTTCTCCAAGCGCGCGGCCCGGGACTGTCCTTCCTGCGCCGCAGCCGAAAATCCATCGAGGGTAAACGCCTTCTGGTAAGACTCCGCGGCCTGCGCGAACTGGCTTTGTTTCTCGAAATTATCCCCTTGCTGTAACAGGGCGTAAACCCGGTCGATCGTCTCGGCCCGCTTCAAGCCCTGGAGGGCGGTCTCGTTGCCCGGCGACTTCTGCAGCGCCGCTTGGAAAGCGCCCTGCGCCTCTTCCTTTTGTCCGACCGTCAGCGCCTTCTGGCCGCGCAGGAGACTGTCGCGCACATGGGTGGCGAGCATCTGCTCCGCCTTCTTCAACTCTGCGAATCCATGGTCGAAAATCTTTTTTGCTCCGGTGAAGTTTCCGTCGTTCAGCAGCTGCCGGCCCTGACCCGCGGCCTCGAACGCCGATTCCAAAGACCCGGGCGCGAGGTCGCGCGCGATCTCCAGATCCTTAATCCGCAGAAGAATCGCGTCGTACGCCTGCTTCGCCTCACCCTTGATTTTCACGTTCGTGCCGAACGCCTCCATGTCCCGGGCGAGGGCATTGAAGATCGCAAAGGCCTCGCCGTAGTCCCGACCCGACAAGGCGGTCTCACCTTCGTTGAAGGATTTTTCCATCAGGATCATCTGCTGCATCTGCACGGGATGATCCGCGGGCATGCGGCGCAACTGCGAGAGGGTCTTCGAGGCGAGTTCGTGCGACTGCTCCGCCTTGGCCTGGGAGACGAAGGCCGCGTTCGCATCCGCCAGATTCGGTCCCGCTTCCGCCGTCACCGGATGACTCGAGAAAATATCCGGCCCGAGGACCAGCTTGGCCCCACGGATCACCAGCCCCGCGACGATCAAAAGGGCGAGGGTCCCGCCGACGCCCCACCCGAGGATTCTCTGCCACGTCCAGCGCCGCTTGGCCTGTTCGCGACCGGCGTCCGGATTCCAGTGGATAATCCGGCGCTTCCTGCCGGATGAAGTATCATTGTCCTCGGCCATATGTCGTAGGGGAACGAATTGCTACAGAGTCGTCAGGGGGTCGAATCTGATAGACGAGAAGTAATTCTGGTTGTTCAGAACCAAATCAAAAATCTGGCGAAGCAGGACAATGCGAGTCCCGTGCCAAATTGCAAAGGGCATTCTGCAAACGACCGGACCTTTTAAGGTAACAGAATGGTCGCAAATCCTGTGGCCACGAAACTTGCCAATCCGATTCGTCGAAGTAACTTTTCCCGCGCTTTGCCCGTACTTCCCCGCTTCGTCATGAAAGTGCCCATCTCCTCCATGCTGGCCGCTCTCGCGGCGCTGATGCTTGCCGGTTGTTATGCGGTCCCGGTCACCGGACGTCATGCCGTGAACCTCGTCGATGACAAGGAGGTCACGAAGATGAGCATCTCCATGTTCGACGACATGAAGCGGCAGTACAAAATCTCCAAGGATCGCGCGATGAACGAATCACTCCGACGCGTCGGGGATCGCATTTCGAAGGTTGTCTTCTGGGACATGCCCGACGCCGATTGGGAATTCGTCGTCTTCGACGTGCCGCAAATCAACGCGTTCGCAATGGCGGGCGGAAAGGTTGGGGTGTTCTCGGGCCTCTTCAAGATTGCCCGCAACGACGATCAGCTCGCGTCGGTGATCGCTCATGAAATCGCCCACGTCACCGCGAAACATGTACACGAAAAATTGTCCCAGGAAATGGCCGTCAGCACCATTGGCGCCGTCGGCATGATCGGCGGCATGGCCAGTGGCGCCTCACTCCTCACGGTCGACGCGCTGAGCCAGGCGTACGGAATCACCACGTCCGTCGGCGGGCTGGCATTCGATCGCAGGAAGGAAAAGGAAGCCGACTACATCGGCCTGATGTACATGGCGCGCGCCGGCTATAATCCGGAGGAAGCGGTCAAGGTGCTCGAAGCGCTGGACGGAGAGTCCGCCAACGATCCCACGCCACCGGCGATTCTTTCAACTCATCCCTCGAACCCGGAACGGATCCTCCAGCTCCTGGATGCGATGCCGAAGGCGCTCGAAGAACGAGCCAGGAGCGGAATGATCTCCGCGCCGGTGATTCTGAAATAACGAAAAAAAGGGCGCCCCCGCAAGGGCGCCCGTGAATGGAGCGAAAGTGGCTGTTCCGCGCTGAATCAGTCATCCCGCCGACCGGACAGCAAAAGCAGGATGTGGAGCAAGCTGCCCAACGCCGCCACGAACGCAGCCACGTAGGTCAGGGCCGCGGCATCGAGCGTGGCGTTCACTCCGGGCATTTCGTCACGATCCAGAATGCCGAGCTGCACCAACTGAGCCTTCGCCCGACGGCTCGCATCAAACTCGACCGGCAGCGTCACGAATTGAAAGAGGCAGATGATACCGAGGGCGATCGCGCCGAACAACAGCAAGGTGCCGCCCAGCGTCGAGCTGATGAGAAAGATGCCCGCAATCAGCACGAAATTGGCCACCCCGGCGGCGATTTGCGTCGCGGGAGCGAGCGTCTGCCGAACCGACATCATCGCATAGCCGACCTTGTGCTGAATGGCATGCCCCGCCTCGTGCGCCGCGACTCCGAGAGCAGCCAGGCTGGTGCCGTGATAGTTGTCATGCGACAGCGCGAGCCGCTTGTGGATCGGATCGTAGTGATCCGAGAGCTGGCCCGGGACTTCGACGATTTCGACATCGCGAATTCCGGCGGACTCCATCACCGCCTGCGCGGCTTCGGCACCGCGAATGCGATTCCGGGAAGGGATCTGCGAATTCCGTCCATACGTGCTCTGAATCTTCATCTGCGCGTACAAGCCGAACAGCATGGGAATGATGATGAGTACAATCCAGATGAGCATGGGATTTGAAGTTAGAGGAAGTTGGTGACTGTTGCGGGCGGAACTTATGCAAAGCCGGGGAAATGCCACGGCAAAACGGCCGTTTGGAAACGGTCAGCAGTGTTCCACCGGGTTCGCCGGAATTTCGCTCATCCCAGTCGCGGCACGTCGACCGTGCGCCGCTCCGCCCACGAACGTAATCCCATCTCGGCGAGCTGGACGCCCCGCGCGCCCTCGAGCAGCGTCCAAGGAAATGGCTCGTTCTTGACGACGTGGCGGAGGAACAACTCCCACTGCACCTTGAAGGCGTTGTCGTGGTTCCCCTGGCTGGGCACCGTATTCCAGCCGTCGCCGTACTTAATCGGACTGTCGATATCCGGATTCCAAAGACAACGGGGCGTCGCGGAAAGATGCTGGGCGACGCAATTGCGCAGGCCCGCCACCGCGGTGCCATGCGTCCCATCGACTTGCAGCGTCAACAAATCGTCGCGGCGGACCCGCACGCACCAGGAGGAGTTGAACTGGCACACGACGCCATTGTGCAGTTCGAACGTCGCGTAAGCCGAGTCGTCCGCCGTCACCCGGTAGGGCTGATGCTTCTCGTCCCAACGCTGCGGAACATGGGTGGCCCCAAGGCAGGACACCGATTTGATATCTCCAAAGAGATTTTGAATCACGTACTGCCAGTGACACAGCATATCCACGATGATGCCGCCGTCGTCCTCCTTGCGATAATTCCATGACGGACGCTGAAGCGCCTCGTGCTCGCCGGTGAACACCCAATAGCCGAATTCACCGCGAACCGAGAGGATGCGCCCGAAAAAGCCGGTATCGATGAGGTACTTCAACTTGAGCAGTCCAGGCAGCCAAAGTTTGTCCTGCACGACGCCGTTCTTGAGGCCGGCGGCGGTGACGAGCCGCGAAAGTTCCAGTGCCTCGGCGGAGGTCGTGGCCGTGGGTTTTTCGCAGTAGATGTGCTTTCCGGCGGCGACCGCCTGCCGGACGCCGTGCGGCCGCTGCCCCGTCAACGTCGCATCAAAATAGATCTGGTTCGCCGGGTCCGCGAGTGCCGTCTCCAGCTTGGTCGTAAAACGCGACACCCCCGCCCGCGCTGCCAGTGCGGCCAGCTTCGACTCGCTGCGACCCACCAGAATCGGATCCGGCATGATCACCTCGGAATCGCCGAGTTTGATCCCTCCCTGGTCGATGATCGCTTTAATCGATCGAAGGAGATGTTGATTGGTGCCCATCCGACCGGTCACCCCGTTCATGATGATGCCGACTTTATGCGTGGTCATTCGGCCCCCACGGTTGAGAACTTCGGGAGCGCTGCCAAGCTCGCGACTCGCCTGACCCTCCTTTGCGCCTGGCGGGCGTGCAGGGTTCCCAGCCGCAGTCTTCGGGTTAGAACGGGTAGCCCAGTGAGAGCTGCCACGTGCCCGATGGATCCGCCGGCCGGGGATTCAAGTTTCGGCCGTATTCGAGCCGGACCGGTCCGATCAACGTTTGATACCGCACCCCCAGACCCGCGGAGTGCAGCCACTCGTCGAAGGGGTAGTCGCGGAGAAATTTCGCCTGCCCGACGGAGTCGGCAAATGCGACCACCGACCAGTTTGGGGTCAGTGCCTGTTCGAGTTCCGCGTTGACCAGCAGATAAGCCTTCGCTCCCACGAAGCGCCCTTCCGCATCGCGGGGGGCAGCCTCTCCCCGCTGGTAGCCGCGGATGCTGTTATCGCCGCCGGTGTAGAACCGCTTGTTGATCGGTAGCGTTTCGTCGTTCGTGCCAATCGTCGTCACCACGCCGTGGACGAGACCCACGTGCACCCAGCGGCTCCGGCCCCAGTTCGTGTGATAGGCCCCGCTGGTCTCAAAACGCTGGTAGGCAGTCTGGCCGCCCAGTCGCGGATCCGCGACCTCGGCCTGCGCCGACCAATGGTAACCCTGCCGCGGGCGCAGCCGATTGTCGCGGCGGTCGCCCACGATCCCGATATTAACGCTGGCGGCGTTGACCTGGCTCTCATCGGTCGCACGGGTGGAAAGGCTGTTCCGCCGGTTGCGCAACGCCTGAAACGTGTAACCCACCGTGGCATCGCCGCCGATCCCGGGCAGGGCGCGCTTGAGGCTCAGGTTCAGACCGAACTCCTGGCGCAGAAACGCGAACTCCTCGCGCTGCAGCCCGAACAGCCGCGCCGTCCCGTCGAGCGTTTCGCCGAAGAGCTCTGGCACGGCATAGGTGTAATCGCCGCTCGTCGACTTCATGGACTGGACCAGCTGCACCGAACTGACGTGGCCACGGCCAAAGACATTGATCAGCCGGTGCTCAAGGCCCACCCGCGCCTGCTCGTAGCTGCCGTAACCCAGCAGCACGCTGCTCTCCGCTCGCGGGCTCTCCCGCACTTTGAAGACCGGATCGCGCACCGGTCCTTCCGCCGGCTCATAACGGAGATCAATCGCGTCAAAGGCACCAAGATGGGAGATCCGAAAGCGCGCGCGTTCCAGTGCAATCGGGTTGAGCGGGGAGCCCGACACGAGATCGACGCGTCGGCGGAGCACGGCCTCATGGGTCACCTTGTTCCCTTCGAAACGCACTGTCCCGACCTTCACTTTCGAGCCCGGAACGATCGTGACCACAACCTCGGCCTCCACGTGCGTTCCTGCGGTCTCGATCTCGGCAGCTTCGATATGCAACCCCACATCTGGATAACCCACTTCGTAGTAGGAGCGGCGAGTCGCCTCGCGAATGTCCACCTGGGCGGTCGGCGTCCAGGGTTTCCCGATCCAGTTCTCCGGCTTCGGCAGTGTGACCTCGGGCGTTTCGCCGTCCTGATACCGCACGGCTCGAATCTCCCACTTCAGACCCTCGGAAACGGAGACTCGCAGCGTGACCACGCCGTCCACCTCCTGGCCAACCTCGGCCCGGACCTGAGCGTTGACGTAACCGAGTTGCCGCAGCCCGTCCAAGAGGGAGTCCGCACCGCGATTCACGCGGGCCGGGGAATAGGCGTTCGTCCCCGCCGTGGTAAAAAGCGTGTTTCGCAGGTGAAAAAAGGACTCCGCCGTTTCCGCCGGAACGGCCTTCAACCCCACAAACTCAACTTGCTCCACGTGAGAGCGGATTCCGGGAGTGAGCCGGAAAGCGACAGCGTCAGTCAAAAGCGTCCGCGGCAGCGGCCGCGCGAAGGTCGGATCAAAGGTCAGCCGCAGCGGCGCTCCCCCATCCTGCTGTGCCTCAATCTCGATTTGCGGATGCTGATATCCCTCCTCCCCAAGGGTGGCCGAAAGGATCACGGCGGCATCCTCGATCGCGTTCACGTCCCAAGTCTTGCGCTGAGCCGCGTCCAACAGCCGGGCAAGGGAAAGTCGCAACTCGCGATCGCGCCACCAACCAGCGCCATCCACGCGCAAGGTCGCCGCGTGTCCCCCGGCCGCGAGCAACAAGCCGCCGAGCAGAAATCTGGCGAGCTTACTTGGCTTCACCGCCGCCCTCCTGCGGATCGCGCCGACGCGGAAAAATCCGCCACTTCAACCCGGCATTCTGCTCATCGAATTCATTGTATTCACCGACCAGCTTCAGGCGCTCCGAAAGCTTGTACTCGATCTCGTAGGTCTCCTTGCCCTGGCGGGAAATCTTGTCGCCGGAAGAAATACTCAGCCGATCCGCATTGGCGGTGTCTCCGCCCAGGCCGCCGAGGATGGTTTGACCCAGAAAAGTTCCGAGGCGGGTCATCCGCTGGGTGGTTGAAGCGCTGATCTCATCGGTCGGCGGCGCCCCTGTCATCACCATCAAAAGCACCTGTTCGGAATCGAGCGCGGGACTCGAGGACAGAACAACGTTCGGCGCACTGGCGGAACCATCGACTTCCAAGGTGAGGTTATAGCCGAATCTGCGTCCCGTCCCGCGGACGAAAAGCGTGGGCTCATCCGGGTTTGCTTCCGTGAGCCGCACCACGCCCTGCTGCAGTTCGAAACTGGCGAAGGGCATGAGCACGCGGCCTTCGTCCAGCTTCGCATCGCCGATCGCCCGCGGTTCGCCGAGCGTTCCACTCAAACGGAAACTGGCGGACGCGACGCCATTGAAGACCGGTGTTCGCACCCGCAGGAACCGTCGCCCCGTCACCTCGACATCGATGGGCCACGCGTCGATCGGAGGAGTGCTGATCGCAAAATAAGGCGGCCGTCGCGCCGCGGTCTGCGCACCGCTGGGCACAAAGGATCGGATGTCCGCGAGAAAGAGACTGTCCCGCAGACGCACCACGCCGGTCAATTTCGGCACCCCAGTCGCGGGCGATCGCAGTTTCAAATCCACGTCGCCGCGCAGGAGGAGCCCGGCTTGCCGGGCAAACGGCAGATTCTCACCCTGCAAGACGAGATCATAGCGCGGCATTCCTGACTCGGGAACTTCGATCGTTCCCGTGAGTTTCACGGGCTGCCCGCCGGACTTGGCCGTGACTTCGCGAAGCACGAAAAGCCTGCCCTGCAACTGCGCGTCGGCGGTGATTTCCTGCAATACCCCGAGCGGCCCGAGCGGTCGCGAAGCCGCCTCACGGAGCCGGACGAAGCCGTCGAATTCACCGCGGCGGTAGCTGATTTTCAACTCCAACCGCCCGGTCGGAGCCACGAAGCCCGGCAAAAACCGGCTGAACGCGGCAACCTCGGTTGAAGGGAGTTCGACCTGAAACTCCGATCCAATTTTCGCGAGTTCCAAGGGCGAGTTTCTCACCGCCGACCAACCTCCGCTGGGAACCGAAAAGGAGCCGGCGGCCCGCACCGCCTGCCCTTCGACCTTCACGGTCAAATGCACCAGCCGCGCTCCGCTGCGATCTCCGGTGAGCTGCAAATCGAGTCCTTCCAGCAAGGGAATCGGCCGCTTAAACCGAGTGGCATCCACTGCCACTTTGGCGGCCTTCAGGTTAATCATGCCCTCGGGGCGGGACCACGTGCCGGACAGACTCAATTCCCCATCGGGCTCCTGCAGTTCGATTCCAGTGAGGGCGGCAAGCTGCGCCCAGAATTGGGCGTGGGGCGCGGCCACCGCCTTGAATTCAATCCGGCCGTTCGGATCAAACTCGGCGACCGGCTGGCCGGCTGGGCGAACGACCAGCGGAATCACCCCGCTGGCATTCAACACGGTCGCGCCGGATTCGGTGGCGTGCAATGCCTCCACGTTCACTCCGGCGGACCCGCCCCGCATCGCCGTCATGACTTCGACGCGATGGTCCCTGCCAAAAGTCGCCTCGCCGCTCGCCGTCGCCGAAAAATTCATCGGGCCTCGTTCCCAAGAGCCGGATACGGCCATCAGCTTCAACTCCCAGCCCACGTCGGGAAGCGGGACAAAATCACGCAGCCAGGTCGAAGGGATCCCGCGAGCCGCCAGTTCCAAGCGACCGGATCCACCCCAGGAAAGTGCCACATCGAGGCTGCTCGCCGGCCCGCGGAGGCGAAGGGACTCAACTTGAAATCCTGCGTCCCATCGCACCTGCGCCGCCTCGGTGAGATGCAACTGTTCGACGCCGTCCTGGTTGAGTTCCAGTCGATCGAGTCGAAGCCCCGTTCGCGACCCCGACCCCGCGGCGCTCAGCCCCGTTCGGCCCGCCGAAATTTGCGCGTCGAAGGCCGGGAGTTCGAGGCCTTGCCCCCGCCACGTGAACTTGAAGTCGAGGGGCTTGATCCCGGCGAAGGTCAGCCGGTTTCCCGCCGCGAGCCCTTCATGGGCCAGCGCATCGAGCGCGCCCGAAGCGGTGGCTCGAACTGACACGCTCTCAAACGTCATTTTCGTCGGCAGCCACCGGGCGAGCGTGCGGCCTCGCAAGGTTCCCGCGACACCGGCATCAAGCACCGTGCGGCTGCGGAAGTCCCATCCTCCGTGCCACTCGAGCCGATCGCCCTCGGACCCGGTGAGATTGCCCGTCTCGACGATTATCTGCGGCCAATGCCACCGGCCCTTGGCCTCCGCGGCCGCGACCTCCACTCCCTGCGTGGCGAGCCGTTCGCCCCGTAATGAAAAATCAATGACCGCATCTCTGGCTCCGCCTGGCACCAGCCGGGCCTCCCCCTGCACTCTGCCGGTGGCCTGGAGCCACGGTTGACTCGCCAGATCCGCCTCCAAATCGAAGCGCGCGGTTCCTGCTCGAAACGCACCATCCCGATTCATCGTCACTGGCTCGCTCAGCCGGGCGGTGATTCCTGGCGCCACGATGTTCAGAAGATCAACCGTGACGGTCCCGAGTTCGCCGTGCGCCCGGACGGCGGCATCCAACACGGGAATCTGCTCCCGGTTCGGCACCGGCTCCCCGTGGGCGGTCCAATCGAAGGTGAAGCGTTCGTCCGACCAATCCAGGCGGGTCCGTCCGCGAACCTCCCGAAAGTAACCTTCGAGTTTCAACCGACTACCCGGAATCGCCCACTCGTCGGCCGCCACGACGGCCTGTTTCGGCAACCAGCCTTGGGCCGCAAATTCAGCGCGCACGAGTACCGGTTGACTCCACCATTCGACACTACCGGTGACGCGTGGGCCCTCGCTTTGCAGGCGGGCGCCATAGCTGCCGTCGGCGGCCCGCAGCGTGAGGCGAAGTTCGTCCGCGTCGACCGGTACGTGAAGGGACGCGTCGACGGCGAAACTCCGAAATTCAAGTTGCCGCACGTGCAGCGTCTGCGTCGACCACGTCGCGGCGGCCAACTGCAGTCCGCCGCCCGGCCAGCGCACGGTCCCGGCTTTCGCAGTCGCCCGGGGCAGCCAACGCCCCAGGGCGCCTGCGATGCGTTGCAGGGTTCCACGCAAGGGAATCCAGCCACGGGCCTGGGCAGTTGCGGTGGGAACCGTACCGTCCTCGGCCGCGCTGCGCGCCTCACCGACTTCCACGGACCAATTTCCCAGTAACACCTCGCTCGGTGAACTCGTAAACCGGCGCCAGAGCCACAAGGCGGGCGTGTCCGTCTCGGCTTGGTCAACTTTCACC
>CANJCM010000118.1 GCA_947472765.1 Opitutia bacterium | reverse complement strand
GCACGCAACCCCAACCTGGCGGCCAACGGCCGCTACCCCCTTGCCGTATGGACCTACGACGTTTCCTCCTGACGATTTTGGGCACCGTCGCGGTGGCGGGTGCGTCCCCGACCCAGAGCTACCCGCTCGATGACCGTTCGGTCTACACCTTGCGGCTGTCCCGCGAGGCGCCTACCACCTGTGTCTTTCCGGCGGGGGTAACGGCCATCGTCGGGGCCAACGCCTCGACCAAGATTGAGGATAATCCGGCGGTGCTCTTGTCGCACGAAACGGGTTCGGAGTTTTTCTCGCTGCGCGCACTGAAGGACGACGCCAAGGCAGCGCTCAACATTTTGTTTCGCGGCCGGGTCTACGCGCTCTCCCTGACGACCGAAGGCGAGGCGGATCGCGCCGTGGTTTTTCTGGATGAACCGCTGACCGGCAGTGGCGCGCGGAAACTGTCCACCGATCTGTTGCGGGCGCTCGTCGACCGCGCCCGTCAGCGGGATCGTGCGCCCTTCGCGCTGCCCGGCATGGACGTGAGGATGGATCGCGCCGAGCCGGGGATTGTCACCGCTTACCGCAGCTTCACCGCGACAATTGAAACGGCCACCCGATTCGAGGCCGAGGACGCACTGGTTTTCCGAATCAAACTCGAAAACGTGCTCAACGTCGCCGTGCCCTACGATCCGCAGGGGCTCGCGATCCGCCTCGACCGGGAATTCTTTCCGGGCGCATTGGCTGAAGCATCGGGCGCCATCCCGGCGCGCGGAGTCTCGTTGGCCTACTTCGTCATCTCCGGCGGTCCGAACGGTCGGGCCAATCTCACGGTGCGGGAGAAATTCTCCGTGATCGTGCCGTGCCCATGAAAATCGACCGCGACTTTCTGACCTCGGGCACCGGGCAGGTGCTGCTCGTCGGAGCCGTGTTGCTCCTGGGTGTGCTCGCCGTGCGCTGGCAGAACCAGCGTCGCCCCGCGCCAGCCTTGCCGGCGGCGAAGGCCGCACCGTCGCCGGTGCTGCCGAAGACTCTCACCCGTGAGGGCGCACGCTTCGTCAAACCGCCGGCCCCGCCGAGTCCGGTCACCGGCAGCACCGTGACACCCACGACAACCGTGGCCAAGATCGAGACGACGCGGGCGACGCCTTTGTTGATTCTCGCCGCGCCGCGCGAAGTGCCACCGGTTCCGCCGGCTCCCTCCGCACCCTACGGCCGACTGATTGCCTGTGAAACGGTGGTGGCATTGGAGTCCAACCGACTGGATACGCCCGTCATTGGCTTGGTCACGGCGGATGTCTGGCACGACGGCCAGTTGGTGATTCCAGCCGGAGCGGAAGTCCACGGTCGCGCGGCGCTGGATCGGACCCGCGAGCGTCTGGCCGTCCAAGGCGAATGGAAAATCGTCTGGCGCACGCCGGCCGCCGATAACGGCACCGAGATCACCGTGCAAGGCCTCGCCTTGGACCGCGAGTTTGACGCCGGCAACGCGACCTTTGGCGAGCGGGACGGCTCCGCCGGACTGCGCGGCCAAATCGTCAAAACCAACGACGACCGCGAACTGAAGCTCTTCGCCGCCACGTTTCTCGCGAGTGCGACCGCTGCACTCCAGGAGGCACGACCGACCGCCGGTCTGCTCGGTGATGCCTCGGTTCCGAAAGCGACCGCCCGCGACGCAGTGTTAGCCGGGACCGGTGCAGTGCTCCGCGAGCAAGCCCAGGCCATCCGCGAATCCATCGCCCGCGACGGCTTCTACCTCCGCGTGCCCGCGGGGAAGTCCTTCTACCTCTACGTCACCCAAACCCTCGACCTGAGCCAAGCCAGGCGCAGCCCGCCGCTCGCGCATCGTGCCGCTCTCTCCCGCCCATGAAATACCTCCTCCTTCTGCTCCTCGTCGGATTGGCCGGCTGCCAATCCTCACCCACGCCGACCGTCTTACCGGCGCCGTCGACTCCACCCGCGGCTCCTGTACCGCCACCGATTCGGCCCATGCCTCCGGCCGCTCTGACCACCAGCGTTCTCGAACTCAAAGTGCGCCAGCAGGCGCAATACATCGAAGCCCTCATCAGCCAGAACGACGCCTTGACGGCAAAGCTGGCTGCGACGAACGCCTCGCCACCGTCGGCGGTGTCCAGCGTCACGCTCCCGCCTGAGCCTGCGCCCGTGCCGCTGCCTCCGATGACGACCTTGCGAGTTTCGGCCGAACCGACGCTAACCCCGAACGCAGACAATGTCATCGACCTGGTTGCCGCGATTGTGACGGAGAAGTCCGGCGAGCCCGTAAATCCCTTCACGGTGCGCACTGTGCCACCCGAGGCCATGCGGGAGGTGAGCCTGCAAGTAGGCGGTATCGTGGCCGGACCGATGGCGTGTGCCGTTGTCAACGACGGCTTGGTACAAGTTGGCGAGATCGTCGAATCGCTGGCCGTTGAGCGGATCGAACCGGACGCCGTGTTGCTGCGACACAGCGGCAAACTGCTGCGCCTGCCTGTCGCCGAAAAGGCCACCCGCGTGCGGCTGCCTCTCTGACATGCCCGCGTTCACCATCAATGCCATTGACCGGGCGGGAACCCGTCGGTCCTTCCGCGAGGACGCGCCCAGCGAGGCGGAGCTGCGCCTCCAACTCCGTGCGAAATCGCTCTGGCCGGTGCGAATTCGCGCGGTCGGGGAGAATCGGAAACTCGCGCGCCTCGTTCTGCCGGCGCCGGAATTCATCGGGCTGCTCCACCAGTTGGAGCTTCAGCTTCGCGCCGGGGTAAACGCCGACACGGCGCTGGGACAATTGGCTTCGGACGCGCCGCCGGGAGCCATGCGGCTCATGCTGGAGAAAATCCACCGCGAGGTCGCACAAGGCACGCCCATTCACGTCGCCTGCCGCTTCTTCGCGCGGCAGTTCCCGCCGCATCTCGCCGCGGTGGTGGCTGCAGGCGAGGCGTCGGCTCAATTGCCCGAGGCGATCCGAGCGCTGGCCGCACACGTCAATGGCCACGCCGAACTACGCCGCACGGCCCGCCGTGCGATGATCTATCCCGTCGTCGTGCTGGTTGCTACCTCGGCGCTGGTGGCGTTCTTGCTCGGCGGGGTAGTGCCGCAGTTCGCGGAGATCTTCGCGTCGCTCCATCTCTCGCTGCCGGCCATCACCGTTGCGCTGATTGCAATCAGCCAGGCTGTCCGGCATGGCTGGCCGGTCGGTGTAGCGGTCGTCGTCGCCGGCATTGTCTTTGCCAGTGCCGCCGCACGGTCGCCACGGCTACAACATTTCCGCGACGGGGTTTTGCTTCGCCTGCCGGTGCTCGGCGAGGTCGTCCGGCAACTCGCCACGGCCCGGTTCGCCGCGCATTGTCGGCTGCTGCACGAGGCAGGCATTCCGCTCCTGGAGGCGCTGCGCACCGGCGCGGAACTGACCGGCAATTCCGTCATGGCGAGGCAGCTCCTCGCCGCGCGGGAACGCGTGGCGGTGGGCCAGCCGCTCTATGCGGCGCTGCCAAGCCAGCACGCCTTCCCGGCCTTCATCGTGCCGGCGCTAAAGTCCGGGGAAACCACCGGCCAACTCGGCGCCGCCCTGCGCCACATCGAGGAGTATGCGGCAACGCGTGCCCGCGAGCGCCTGACCACCGCGCTGGCCCTGCTGGAGCCCGCTCTGCTTGCGACCCTTACCGGGATCGTCGGGCTGATCGCACTTTCGTTCTTTCTCCCGCTTTTCTCGCTGCTCGGCGGCGTGGGCGCTCGTTGACGATGTTCACCGTTGCCCAACGTTCGCGCGGTCGACCGAGCGTCGACCAGAGCCGGCTCCACGCGAGCGGATTCACGCTGCTGGAAGTCGTGCTCGTGCTGTTCGTCCTGGGCGCGCTCGCCGCCGTGCTGGCGCCGTCGGTGCGCGACATCATCGAGCGCAGTCGGCGCGAAGCGGAGGGGAGAGCCCTTGAAGAATTGGCCGGCACGATCACCGCATCGTTCGAGAATACCGACCTCAGCAATCTCAACGTCGCAGCCTTGCCCGGAACGATTGCGGCGGCCGATTCGCCGACTCTGTTCTCCGCGTCGACTACCGGACTCTACACGACCACCGATAACTCCGCCTGGTTTGCCAAGGTCGCGCGCTTGCGCGGCGTGAGTCCGCAGATCGGCACCGCGCCGGCTGCACAGCCGGAACTGGCTCGCATTGCCTTCAACGCGCTGGGCAATTCACGGATGTTGTTCGCCGCGCCGAACGAGGCCGGTCGGCAACGCTTCCTCATCGTCAGCCTCGTGGCCCGCAGCGAGCAGCTCGCGTTGCCCGCCTACGAAAATAGTGCCGCCTGGTTCGATGCCATCTGGAACCACGATTGGGAGAGTCGCACCG
Organism: Opitutia bacterium; assembly: GCA_947472765.1. Lineage (GTDB taxonomy): Bacteria > Verrucomicrobiota > Verrucomicrobiia > Opitutales > Opitutaceae > ER46. The sequence continues at coordinate 7,900 of CANJCM010000118.1, read as the reverse complement.
CGGCGCTCCCGGCTCTCTGGCAGGTCCGCCTCAGCGCGACCCAGATCGCCGCGTGGCAGCAGGGTAGCGGCGGGCTGACCCAGGTGCATCGCTTTGCGGTTCGCCGCATCGTGCTCCCGAAATACCGGGTCACGGTGAACAGCAATCACCCGACCGAACAGGCGTTCGTGTCGTTCAACAACACGCCGAACGCGTTCACCGCGCCGGCGAATTCAGGAGCCGCGAGTACGCCGGAGATCCTTGGCGGCCGGCTCATCACCATTAACCGCGGCCCGGCGTGGCCCGGGGTCGAGGCGTTGCGCTTCCACCTCCGAGAAAACGCCACCGTGACGGTACAATGAAACTCCTGCCGCAAATCCTTTTCGTGTTGGGCGCCGTCCTGGGCGCCACTGCCGAGATTGACGCCCAACCCGCCAGCAGCGCGGTGTTCGGGTCGACCGTTCCGATCTGGTCCGTCCACGTGACGATTCGCGAGCGAATCGACAGTGGCCCCAATCAGCGCATCGAAATCTGGTCCCGTAATTGGGTCGTCAGCCCCTCCGGCCAAGTCCACGCCGACACCGCACACTACGGATTCAACGCTCCCGACGGGAACTCCGGGAGCAATGTCCCGCTGAATGAAGTGGGACGATGGGCTTACTGGTCGATGGACGGGGGTGCCCTCGACAGCTACGTCTTCGGAGACGGACCGAGCTGGAGCATGTGGCCAAACAATCCGCCCAATGGAGCGGGATACTCGGGCGAAGGACGGCGGTTGACGGCGTTCATCGATGTCCAGCCCCCCGCCAATAGCGCGCCCACAATTGCGTGGAATGCGACACCCGGCGCCGTGGCAAGCGGGCAGAGCTACACGGTCTCGGCGCACGGATACGATGCCGACGGGAACCTGACTCAGGTCAACGTGTGGAAGAACGGAGCGCCGTTTTCCTTTGCGGCCGGGGGCGACGGTACGAACTCCGACTCGGGAAATCTGACGACGGATTCCGGACCGACCGTGGTCACGTTCACCGCGCGGGCGGTCGACTCGAGCGGAGCGTCCTCGGCGACGATTTCACAGACCGTGACCGTAAGTCCGCCGAATAATGTCCCGGTCGCCGCGATCAGCGGAAGCACCTCGCTCGCGGTCAACGAAGTGGGTTCATGGAGTTTCAGCGCATCCGATCCCGACGGCAATTTGAGCCGGTGGCGCTTTTATGCCTCCACCAACGGCAACCCGCAATGGGCCCCCGTCTCCGGCTCCTTGGTCTCGGGCTCCTACGCCACTTCCTTTGCAACTCCCGGGAGCTACACGTGGAAGGTTGACGTCCAGGATTCCGCGGGTGCCAGCGCCAGCGCCAGCATCACCGTCAATGTCACGGCCCCGGCTCCGGTGTCGGCCTCGATTTCGGCGAGTCCCGCCAGCGCCGTCGCTCCGGGCTCCACGAATGTTTCATGGAGCACGTCGAACGCGACCTCGGTCTCCGTCTCCGGCAACGGGGTCAGCAGTGCCGCGACCAGCGGCAGTCAGGCGGTCAACGGGCTGTCCGCGGGAACCTATACCTACACGATCGTGGCCCAGGGGCCGTCCGGCCCGGTGACACGAACAGCGACCGTCACCGTCAGCGCGCCCTCGAATAATGCCCCCACGATTTCCTGGAATAGCACACCTGGAACCGTGGCGAGCGGGCAGAGCTACACTGTCTCGGCCCATGGGCACGATCCGGACGGCAATCTCTCCAGCGTAAAGATCCTGCGTAGCGGCGGCCCCTATGCCGCCTCGGGCGGGGGCAACGGATGGGACAGCGACTCCGCCGCGACGACCTCTGACTCGGGGCCGCTGACTGTCACGTACACCGCCGAGGCGGTCGATGCGGCGGGTGTTCGGTCGGCGACAATTTCGCAGACGGTCACCATTGCGGCGCCGCCAGCGGTCGCGGGCTCCCTCACTGCGAGTCCCGCGACCGGCACGGCACCGGGATCCGCGACGATTTCATGGACGACGGCAAATGCGACGGCCGTCGTCGTGAGCGGCCCCGGGGTAGCCAGCGGCGCAGTGAGCGGCGCCCAGTTCGTGACCGGCCTCGGTGTCGGTACTCACACCTTTTCCCTCACTGCGCAGGGGTACGGTGGTCCCGTCATTCGCACCGCTCAAGTGACGGTGACCGCGGCTCCGACCTATACGCTGACCACGGCGGCGTCCGGCGGCGGCGCGGTGACGCCGGGGGGCACGTATTCCGCCGGCTCGGTCGTTACAGTCGCGGCAACGCCGGATGCGACTCACCGCTTCATCAATTGGACCGGCGATGCGAGCGGCGCCGCGAGTACCATCGCCGTCACATTGGATCGCGCGATTTTCGTGCAGGCCAACTTTGCCGCGAAATCGGCCCAAACCATCACCTTCAATCCCCCCGGCGATCTGGGATTGGGCGCACCGCCCCTCACACTGAGCGCGAGTGCAACCTCGGGTTTGCCCGTCAGCTTTTCGCTCCGCAGCGGTTCAGCGGTTCTCAACGGCAGCTCGCTCCAGGTCACTGGAACCGGGCCCGTCACAATCCAAGCCGATCAACCCGGTGACGGCCTCTTTCTCCCGGCTGCTCCGGTTAGCCGGAGTTTCAACGTCACCACCGCGGCCACGCTCAAATATCGCGGCCAATCGCGCACGCTCCTGCGCGACGCCACCCCGCGAGAGGCTCCTCCCTTCGTCCTCGAGAAACCCTGACCGATCCTTCCAATGAAAATCCTCTTTTGCTTCGCTCTCTTGTTCGCATTCGCGGTGGCGGCCGAGCCGTCGTCCCTCGAACTGCCCGTCGGTCCGCTCCGTTTCGAGAAGACCCCGTTGCCGTCGGCGCTTCGCGCGCTCGCCCGCACGGGGAAGACCACCATCCACGTCGAATCTGGCATAGCCGGTGAGGTTACCGTCGACTTTTCCGGCGGCACGCTGCGCGGTGCGCTGACCGCTCTCGTGGAGCCGGCCGGGCTCTATTTCGAAGAAACGCCGTCGGGCATCTTTGTGCGGCAGCGGAAAACGGTGCTCTACGCGATCGACTATCCGCAGCTCACGCGCAGCGGTTCCGGCAGCGCGTCGATCACGCTTGGCGGCGCTCCGGGAGGCAGTGGAAGCGTGACCGGCTCCAACGCGCTTTCGGCGCAGCAAACGCTCGCGAACGGCAACACGGCGTCCGACGCGACCCAGGTTTCCATCTCGCAGGAAAATCAGAACACGTTCTGGACGACCCTGGAGGCCGAGCTGCGCAGCATGGTGAAGGACGGCGACAGTCTGGTCCTCAATCGCTTCAGCGGCGTGGCGCAGATCACGGCACCGGTGAAGAGGCATGAGTCAATTGGGGTTTTCATCGAGCTGGTGAACCGCCGGATCACACAGCAGGTCGAGATCGAGGCACGGCTTGTCGAGGTGACGTTGCGCGACGAGCAGAAGCTCGGTGTCGACTGGGATCAGGCGGCGAACTCACTCGAAGGCGTGCGGGTTCAGGCGCGTGCGCCACTCGATGTCGCTGGGGTCGGCGGCACCGTGCTGGGCGCCAATACCTTCGCGGCGACGCTGGGATTTGGACGAGCCTCCGCGGTCATCCAGGCGCTGAAGCAGCAGGGTGAGGTGAAGACCGTCGCACAGCCGCGCCTGCGCGCACTCAATAATCAGACGGCCTTCATCAAGGTGGGCGAGGACCGCCCGTTCTTCCGGTTGCAACAGACGACCACCTTGCAGCAGCCCGGCGCAACGACGGCGTTCAATCAGACGCAGGAGAATTTCTCGGTCTCGACGATTACCATCGGGACAATCCTCGCCGTCACTCCGCAGATCGACGGCGACAAAACGATCACGCTCGACGTGCTGCCGGCCATCACGCGGTTGCAGGCCATCGTCACGAGCCCCGACGGACGGCAGACCGCGCCGGTCACGGAAGTGAAGCAGGCTTCGACCATCGTGCGCCTGCGCGACGGCGAAACCGCAATCATCGGCGGGCTCATCTCGGAGGAAACGGGCGAAAGCGAGCGCCGGGTCCCGATTCTCGGCAAGATCCCGGTCGTCGGCGCAGCGTTCCGCAGCCGCGCGAATCTCCGCGCCCGGACGGAACTCGTGATCTTCCTCACGCCCCGCCTCGTCCGCTGACCATGCTCGATTTTCTCCAGAATCTACGGGGCCGAAATCCGTCGGCGACCGCCATGGTCGAACCGGGCGTTGATCCGACACGCGCCTTCGACGCGATCCTGCGCGCGGCAGCGAGTGAAGGGGCGAGTGACATTCACTTCGAGCCGAAGGAGGACGGTCTCTTCGTGCGCTTCCGGCTCGACGGCGAAATGCACAGCCATGCCCGATTACCGGTGGCGCAGCGCGAGGCGCTGCTCGCCCGGGGCAAGATTTTTGGCGGCATGGATATCACGGAAAAGCGGCTGCCGCAGGATGGCCGCGCCGTCCTTAAGGAACGGGGACGCCGGTTTCATTTGCGGCTGAGCACGCTGCCCACCGTGTACGGCGAAAGCCTCGTCATCCGGCTTTTGGATCAAACGATGCCCGGACAGGATTTCGCCCAGCTGGGCCTGGCGGCACCGCAGGCCGACGCACTGCGGGCAGCGCTGGCGGGGCCGGCCGGCTTGATCTATCTCACCGGGCCCACGGGCTCGGGAAAGACCACCACCTTGCACGCGGCGCTGCACGCCCTCGATCACGAGGGCCGCGTCATCCACACGCTCGAGGATCCCGTGGAATATGAGTTCCCGGGCATCCGGCAGACGGAAATCCGCGAGAAGATTGGGCTTACGTTTGCGACGTCACTTCGGGCCCTGTTGCGGCAGAATCCGGATATCCTGCTCGTCGGTGAAACCCGGGATGCCGAGACGGCGCAACTCGCCATCCGCGCTGCGCTCACGGGACATCTCGTGCTCTCGACCCTGCACACGAATGATGCGCTGGCCGCGGTTCCGCGGCTGCGTGATCTCGGCGTGGAAAGTTTTCTACTGGCGGCGTCTCTCCGGCTCGTCGCGGCGCAGCGGCTGGTGCGCCGGCTGTGTGCCGAATGCAAAGAGCCGCATCCCGACAACGCGCAGCTGCGCGACCGCCATCGGATCCCGGATGCACGGTTCTGCCGGCCGGTCGGCTGTCCCGCGTGCCGGGGCCGCGGTTTTCAGGGCCGGCTCGCGATCCATGAAGTCATCCCGTCGGAGAAGCTGCTGCCGCTGATCGCGGCCGACGCACCGCTCGCCGACCTCGCCGCAATCCGGGACCGCGAGGGGGCCGTCACCTTGTGGCAACACGGACTCACGGCGGCAGCGCAGGGCCTCACCACGATCGAGCAGGTTGCTCGCGTCCTTTGATTTTTTCCCCGGGCCACCGGGCCCATAACCCAAGAACACATGAAGCATACCAGAAAAAAACGTCTCCCTACGCAGGGCTATTCCCTGCTCGAACTCGTGCTCGTATTGGCGGTGGTCAGCGTCCTCGTCGGACTTCTCCTGCCCAAGGGCTTCGATGCATTGCGCAACGCCCGCATCCAGCAGGTCGAGAAGACGGTCGATACGTTGAAGACCGCCCTGACTGACTACCTCTCGATGCCCGGCGGCAACGGCAGTCTGCCTCGCACCGAAGGCACGGGAATCCCGACCTCCGGTGCGGCGCTCACCGGCGCCACGGATATTGCAAAGGGCAATGCGGCGCGGCTCGACACCGTCCTGCTGGCGACCGGCAAGATCGAGAAGCCGCTGGCAATCCGGATGGGCACGCAGGCCTTTGCCTCGGCCGGCAGCGGCAATGAGCTGACGTGGAATCAGGCTGCGCTCGGTTTCGTCATGACTCCGGATGCGGCGCCCCTGAGGAACTGGTCCAGCGTCACGCGGGTGGAAGCCCGGACCTCCAATTCTGCCCTCGCGCCGTCCGCCGCACTCGGGGCCAACTTCCGGCTCGATGGGACCACGAACCTGGGCGCGAACTTCGTCGTTGCGTATCTCGTGATCCCCGCGTGCCCCGCGAAGGACGCCTACGAGTTGGCGGTCTCCATGAACGGAGCGCAGCTCGCCCCCGTCGAAGGTGCCGCCTCGGACAGCGGCCTGGTCGCCTATGCCGCTCCCGCCAATGGAGTCACGGACGTTTATGTTTATCTCACGTCCATCTGAGCCGCGCACAGTTCTCCTCTGGGGTGACCGTTGGTGGTTCGCCGGCACCGGCGTTTCGACGGAGTTCGCCGATCTCGGCGGAGCCGTCGAGGTGATCGTGGCCCACTATGCGAACGAGCCCAAGCCCGTCCGCATCCGGCTGATTTTTCAGCCGGATGCGCTCGAGACCGAGCCCGTGGCGTGTCCGCAGGGCGACCGGGCGACGCTCGCCGCGGCGCTCGCCGGGGAGTTCCCGGCGCTGTGTAATCCGCAATGCGCATGGAGCCACGAGCACGTGCTGCCGATGGGCGGCGACTTCGAGACGCTGCTCCATTTCGAAACCACTCCGGGACTGATTAAGCTCGCCACCGAACTGGCGCGGCGCGGTGTGGCCGTCGAATCCGCGTGGCCGATGGCGACCTTCCTCCACGCCCTCCCGAAGGAGTGGAGCGATTCAGGCGCGGTCACGGTCGTCGCTGTCCATGAGCAGCGGGCCATCGCCTACCGCCATCCGGCCAATGGCGTTCGATCCGCGCCGGTCTGGCTCGGTGCGACAGCTGTCACCGAGGCAGGCGAATGGCTGGCGGAACTGCTGACCCAGAGCCCGGAAGAGCCGGTGCTGCTCGTCTGCGCGGATGCGGCGACGGCCACCGCCCTGGGCTCGTTCGTGAGTGCCGAGAATTACCCTGGCATCGAGCAGATCATGCTCAACGAGGCTCTGGCCCGCCCCGGTGCGTTTCCCCGCTATCACCCCGCACAACTCCTGCCGCGCTCCCCGATCTTCACCGCGCAGCGCTTCCTCATCGCGGCGAGCATTGCGTTTTTCCTCGCGGCTGCGTGGTCGGGAGTCGGAGTCGCCCGCGCTGCGCTGGCCGGCCGTGAGGCCGCGCGGGATCAACAGACCAGGCTGACGGCACTGCGCACAGAGGTTGCGCAGCTCCGCGAGAACGCCGCCGAAATCGCCGCGCTGCGTCGCTCGCTGGAGGGCGGCGCGGCGGGTCCGCCCTGCGGGGCATTTCTCGAAGCGGTCGCCACGACGGTCCCTCCGTCGATTACGTTCACATCGCTGCGCATCACCGGTCGGACCGTGGCGATTAAGGGCTGGGTCGCTCCGGGAACGTCTCCGATCGCGGTCGAGGACTGGCGCTCGCGTTTGGCACCAGCGAGCGCGCCGTGGACGGCGTCCGTGAAAGCCGCTGCGACCGGCGCATTCACGCTTACTGGAGGATTTCGGTTGTGAACCGGACCAGGAAGATTTCCCGGCGGGTCTGGGTCACCTTAGCGGGTAGCGTCGCCCTGTTCGCGGCCGTTGGGTGGTTCGCGCTCCACCCGCGTCCGGCGGAGTCGGCGCACGCGGCGGAGTTCACCGCCCTCATCGGCGAGCAGGAGCGCCTGCGTGGCAACGATGACGGCCTGCGGGATCGACTTCGCGAGCAACAGCGGGGGCTCACCCAGATCGCGTGGACGCCGGAGAAGCTGGCGGCCTTGGAACAGCGGCACGGCTTGCGGTGGCGGTGGACGTGGGAGCCAGGCGAACCTCGCGCGCGGGCCACGGTGCAGGGCGTGGCTCCACGGATCGAAGAATGGGCCGTCTACCGCGCCCTCGTGGCGGAATTGGCCGAGCAGCCGGGCGTAGTGGTCGAGTCCGTCGAAATCCTCGCCGACGGCTACGCCCGTGACCGGCGGCTGACGCGGGTCGCGATTGGACTCCGCTTTGTCGTCGCGGTTGCACCGGCCCGCGACGGACAGCGGGCCGTCCCGAGCCACGGCCCGCCGACCGTCGCCCCGGCGGCAGGTCCGGCCGCGCCCCGGAAGG